>JAPYTK010000235.1 GCA_029941785.1 Polyangiaceae bacterium
CCCCCCCCCCCCCCCCCCCCCCCCGCCGCCCCCGCGGGCCCCGCCCGCGCCGCCAGCTCCACCGCCGCCATCGACACATGGGGGCTCCCCGGCTGCGTGTGGACAGTGAGTCCCTTTGTCTTGGCTAGCCGCGCTCACGTGGTAGAGCCTACACTCCAAGGAGTTGCCGGTATCGATGCCGACATTGAATGTGCCCGGGCCCAGCGTGGGAATTCCGGGACTTGAAGGGGTGCCCTCACATTCGCTCTGGCAGCCCTTCAAGTCGGTAAAGTCCTCAATGTCGCAAAACGCAGCGTAAAGCGTGCAATATCCAACACAGTTCGTGCCGCAGACCCCGTCTCCTCCGGGGCCCGCCTGCGGGCAGTAGAGGAAGGACTCCCCCGTGCTGCCAGCCTTCTCCGCGGCATGGAGGCGACACTGAACCGTGTTGGCGAGTTCGTCCCCCACTTCGCCGGGCGTCAGCGCATTGCATACCGCCTTACAAGTTGTCTCCGAGAAGTACACTTGGAAGGGGAAAACGCAGTTCTTCTGCACGGTCTTGCAAAAGGTCCCGCAAAGACCGCCTGCGTCGCCCGCGTTCGGATCGAGCGTCGCATCGGCGATCCCCAATATTTCGCCACAAGCCGCCGTCATCAAGCCGAGGGCCAGCAGCGCCAGCCATCCTTTTCGTGCGTGCATCACCAGGTCCTCCGAAAGCTCAGGCCCGCGCCGCCCGGAGCGACGGAGGCGCCCAATCGCCAGGCTCCGGCGCCAGCGGCCGGTGCGCTCTCACCCTCGGCATCGCTCGACGAAGACAAGACGAACAGCGTCGCCCCGCCTGCCGCCAGCACGCCGCCAATGATGAAGGTCACGGTCGAGATGGTCGCGCGCGACTGAGCCTGTTCACGTAGGTCGAGGCCAGCCTGGCTGCACAAATTCTCGGTCGAGCAGTTTGCCGGCTCCAGCGATTCATCGTTGGCGCTCTTCGCCAAGCCACCGAACACGCCGCCCACGATCATGCTCACCACGCCGACTCCGCCGGTGGCGAGGCCCGCGACAGCCATGGTGGACATGCCCTCTTTGGCCACGGGTGTCGTGCCTGTCCCCCCTTCGACGAGCTTCCCTGATCCCGAATCCTGTGCCGACTCGAGTTTCGGCACATCGACGACCACGGTATCACCGCCATCCTCGATGACGACGTCGCGACTCCACGTCTTTTGTCCCCGCGCCGACGCCTCAAACGTATAGGTGCGCGCATCCAAAGGGAGCGGCGTGCCCCACGCAGCCAGGGGAAGTTCAATGCCGTCACGACGAACGGCAAAGCCCTCGAACTGCCTGTTGGCCTCTGCCACATTCAGCGTGAGCTGCGTGACGCGCGGCTTCAAAGCGATGGCCCGCAGGTTGGCGATTTTCTTACGTCTGTCGCCCTTGTTCTGGGCTAGCGAACCCGCCTCGCCAAACGCCGCCCAGGCGCTCGCGACGCGGCCCAGCTTCTCGTAGCAATCCCCGAGAAAGAGCAAGGTGCCCACCGAAGGATCGAGCTCTTGGCTCGCGGCAAACTTCGCGCATGCGGTCTTCGTGTTGCCTTTGCGCAGCAGCTTGCGCGCTTGTTGGAAAAGCGCTTCGGCCGCGGCCTTCTCGCTACCCCCCTGTGCCAAAGCCTGCATCGGCGCGGTCAGGCTCAGCAGCAAGACGAGCCAGGCGCAAAAACGCAATCGTGATGTTTTCATCTTCATCCGTAATTTCTCTCCGTGGACGGCGATCCTCGCCATCGTAGGCGTTATCGCCCGCCAAAGGTACTGGGATCCCACGCATCGCCCCCCGTTTTTGGCGCAGGTGCCTTGGGAGCCGCGCTCGCCTTGGGCGTCGCGGAAGGTTTTGGCTTGGTTCGCCTTCGTTTTCGGCTGCGCTTCGCCTTCGCTGGGACCGGCTTTGACGCGCCGTCCTCGGTGGCGGCCGCCGAACCTGCTGCACTGGCGCTAGCCGAGGGGGTAGCCGCCGCATCCGTCTCCGCCGCCGCGTCAGGGCTGTCGGCCGGTGCGCCATCGGCGGACTTGACCGTCTGGCCGGGTGCCGCCGCGGAGGGTAACTCACTCGGTGACCCTATGGCAGCCGCAGAATCAGACTCGGTGTCGCCGCCCCGAGTGACAACAAACGCGACACCCGACACGACCACCACCCCGGCAATCAGCGCGGCGAGCAGTGGTTTTCTCTTTTGGGACCCACCAGCGAGATTGTTCGCCATCGCGTCGAGGGTCGATGCGCGCGGGCCCGCGCCGCCAATCTCTTGCGGATCGGCGGTGTCGCCTATTTGTGTCGCCGCGCTACCTAGCGACTTTCTCGTCGTATTGGCTGCCCCGCCGACCCACGTAGGCTCGCTCTGCCCCAACGCGCCATACAGCTCGATCCAAAAGTCTGCCATGTTCGGATGGCGCTCTTGCACCGCCAAGGCCAACGCCCGGGCGAACACCGCCTCCACCGCGTCGGAAACCTCGATCCCCAATTGGCGCGGCGTCGGTCGCCGCTCCACGTGGCAGCTGCTGGCACCGAGATCGAACACGGTCTGCCCGTCCAGGGCTCGCTTACCGCGCATGAGTTCGATGAGTATGAGGGCCATCGCGTACACGTCCGTCCACGGTCCGGTCGCGCCATAGGTACGGCTGAACTGCTCCGGAGCACCGTAGTTCGGCGTAAAGGAGGTGATCTGCTGCCCGGTCTGCTTGAGCTGCTCTTGGAGTTCGATCTGCTCGCCCATGACTTTGGCGATGCCAAAATCGAGCACCTTGACGCTGACGCCCGGCTCGCGTGGATCGCCCAGGCAGATGACGTTGGCCGGCTTCAGATCACGATGCGCCACGTTCTGACGGTGGGCCACCGTCAGGGCCTCGGCGACGGGATCGAGCAAGCTCACCGCCTCGCCCAGGGTCCGAAGGGGCATCTGTTCATCGCGCTCGCGTTTCAAGGTCCGATCGAGAGGCTCGCCTTCGAGCCACTCGAGCACCATGTACGGGCACCACACATTCTCGTCGATGACATGTCGCCCGATATCCCGCGCCTGCACGATGGCGGCCGACCGACTCGAGAGCTGAGTCATCAACTTGCCCTCTTGAATGAAGTCGGCGAGCAACTTCTCGCGCACCTCGTCGGAGGTATTGCCTAGCGCCGTAAAGAACTTGATGGCGACCGGTTCGTTCCACACCAGATGCTGGGCGCGATACACCGCGCTAAAACCACCATCGCCCGCAAGCGAGTCGATTCGGTACTTCTCGCCGATCGTCTGACCAATGATATCGAGTGGATCGTCGTCTTTTGGCATGGGCCCCGAGGGTTAGCCTAACACAAGTTGCCGGGCGTCGAGCCTTCAGCCGAGCGCTTTGCCTACCTTCTCGCTTACGTCCCTCGACAGGTCTTTTGTCCCAGCGAGGCGCTCGAGCTGGGCGCGCATCAAATCACGACGGCACGGCTCGAGGCGCTTCCACCTGAGAAGCGCGTCGACCTGTCGGGCGGTCACCTGGGGATTCAACGAGTCGAGCTCGATGAGGTGATCGGTCAAGAACCGATAACCCGCGCCGTCTGGTCGGTGGAAATGACTCGGATTCATGGTCGAAAACACCCCCAGTAGCGAGCGCGCTCGATTCGGGTTCGTCAATTGAAAGTCGGGGTGCTTCGCGAGCTCGACCATGCGCTCGACCGTGTCGGGCAGGTCGGCCATCGCCTGCAAGGCAAACCACTTGTCGATCACCAGCGGTTCACTCTTCCAACGGTCGTAAAAGGTCGCCAGCGTCGCATCTCGTTCCCCGCCCGCGTGATCGCAAAGACAGGCCAGCGCGGCCATCGAGTCGGTCATGTTGTCCGCCGTCTCGAATTGGGCGACGCATGCAGCGATGCCGTCGGCATCTCCGCCCTCGGTCAGATAGCGCAGGCACAGATTGGCCAGACGTCGCGCGCCGATACTGCCCCGATCGGCCGAATACGGTCCGTCGCTGAGATGTCGCTGCCGGACCTCGCGCAGCAGTTCCGTGTGCGCGTCGGCCAGCTGGCGCATGGCACTTCGCCGCACAGCGTGAACATGCTCAGGATCGAGAATATCGACGCGCTCAGACAAATAGGACTCGCCCGGGAGGTTGAGCGCCAGGCTTACGAGCGAGCGATCGAGCGTCTCGTCGCGAAGGACCTCGCCCCACGCGTCGATGAAGGCGGGCGCCAGCGTCGATTCTCGCCCGTGGTCCATCTCGTCGATCATGCCGAGCAGGAGCTTCGTCGCAAAACCCTGACCCGCGGCCCAGCGGTTGAACGCGTCGGAATCGTTCGCCATGCCAAACGCAAACGCTTCGTCGGAACGCTCGTAGCGGAGCTCGACCGGGGCGGAAAAGCCCCGTAGGAAACTCGGTACGGTCCCCGGAGGAACGTCCTCGAAGCTAAACTCTTGAGTCGCCTCGGTGAGTTCCAAGACCCGGGTCGTGCCGCCGGGTTCCTGTTCGCCCACCAGGCGTAGTGGAAGATCCTCGCCATCGGATCCGATGAGGCCCATGGCCACCGGCATATGCAGCGGCAGCTTTTCTTCGTCGCCATCCGTCGCGGGCGTGGATTGCGAGAAAGTGAAGGTCCGCCGGCTCGCCGCCTCGTCATAGGTGTCGGCCACCTCGAGCACGGGCGTGCCCGCCTGCAAATACCAGCGCTCGAACTGATCGAGGTTTCGCTCGTTGGCGTCCGCCATCGCCGCCCTAAAATCGTCGCAGGTCACCGCGCAGCCGTCGTGCCGCTCGAAGTACAGATCCATGCCCTTGCGGAAACCCTCGCTGCCGAGAAGCGTGTGGTACATGCGAATCACCTCCGCACCCTTCACGTAGACCGTCGCCGTGTAGAAGTTGTTCATCTCCTGGTAGGCCTCGGGACGAATGGGATGAGCCATCGGACCCGCATCCTCCGGAAACTGCCGCCGGCGAAGCTCCATCACGTCTTGGATCCGCTTGACCGCCGCGGACGTCCGATCCGCCGTGAATTGCTGATCGCGAAACACGGTCAGGCCTTCCTTGAGGGTGAGCTGAAACCAATCGCGACAAGTGACGCGGTTGCCCGTCCAGTTGTGGAAGTACTCGTGCGCAACCACACCCTCGATGCGCTCGTAGTCGCCATCCGTCGCGGTGTCGGGACGCGCGAGAACGTACTTCGAGTTGAAGATGTTCAGCCCCTTGTTCTCCATCGCGCCCATATTGAAGTGGTCGGTGGCGACGATCATGTAAAGATCGAGATCGTATTCGCGCGCAAAATTCTCCTCGTCCCAGCGCATGGCGTGAATGAGGCTCTGCATCGCGTGGTCGCACTTGTCGGCGTGGTGGTGCTCCGCGTACACGCGAAGCTCGACCTCGCGGCCCGACATCGTCGTAAAGCTGCCCGGATGAATGTGGAGATCGCCCGCGACGAGGGCGAACAAGTAGCTCGGCTTGGGAATGGGATCTTCCCAACGGGCCCAGTGATAGCCGTCGTCGTCCTTTCCAGATTCGACGAGGTTGCCATTGGAAAGCAAGACGGGGTAGCGCGCTTCTTCGGCACGAATCGTCGTCGTGAACCGGGCCATCGTGTCGGGCCGATCGAGAAAGTAGGTGATCCGTCGGAAGCCTTCGGCCTCACATTGGGTCAAGAACATCGGGCCGGAACGGTACAGCCCCTCAAAGCGCGTATTGAGCTGCGGCTCGATCCTGACCTCGGTCTCGAGCGAGCACTGTGCCGGAAGGCCCGTCACCGTGAGGCTCTCGGGCTCGACGCGGTAACGTTCTTTATCGAGTTCGACGCCATCGACGGCAATGCGCAGCAGGGTGAGATCCTCGCCATCCAGCTCGAGCACCCCGCCGGCATCCGGCCGCGCGGGATTCGCCCGCAAGGTCATCTGCGAACGGACCGTCGCGTGATCTTCGGCGAGGTCGAACTGTAGCCTTACCGTGTCCACGAGGTACGCTGGCGCCTTGTAGTCCTTGCGGTACTTGGTCGAGGGCGGGCGTGGCGTGGCGATCGAGGAATCAGTCATCTTGTCGACCCCGTCTGACTACCACACCCCCTCAGTAAAAGGTGGACAGCCATCGCTCTCCGTTCGACTGGAGCCGCAACAGACCTTCGTGTACGTAGGCGGGCGGGCGGGCGAGGAGTCCAAGTAAATTCCCGAACCTTCCCTGCGCCGACAGGAATACGACAGATAATGTTACGCTCATCTCTTCTTGATCAAGTTGGCCGCACGGCCCGGTGGGATGTGATCGTCATCGGCGGAGGCGCTAGCGGCCTCGGTACGGCCGTCGACGCCGCAAGCCGGGGTTATCGCACCCTGCTTTTGGAGAAGATCGACTTTGCCAAGGGCACGAGCGGGCGATCCACCAAGTTGGTCCACGGCGGCGTGCGGTACCTGCAACAAGGGAACATCGGGTTGGTACGCGAGGCACTCTACGAGCGGGGACTCATGTACGACAACGCCCCGCACCTCGTGACCAACCTGGCCTTCGTGGTGCCTCGGTACAAGTGGTGGGAAGGGCCATTTTACGGCGTCGGCCTCAAGCTCTACGATTTGCTCGCAGGCAAACTGAACTTCGCCCCTTCGCGGAGTCTCGACCCCGCAGAGACCATCGACCTCATCCCGAACTTGGAACTCGATGGCCTCGACGGGGGCACGGAATACCATGACGGACAATTTGACGACGCGCGGATGTGCGCCACGCTCGTCCGGACCGCCTTGGATCATGACGCCACGATCCTCAACCACGCCTGCGTCACGGCGATGCTGCACAGCGACGAAGGCCATATCGATGGTGTGTGCTTCGAAGATGCCGAAACGGGCAAGACCTACGAGGCACGCGGCGCAGCCATCATCAACGCCACCGGCGTCTTCACCGATGGGGTTCGCCGCCTCGACGATAGCCAAGCAGAACGCGTCGTCGAACCGAGTCGAGGTATTCACCTCGTTTTGGATCCGTCCTTCCTCCAAGGGGACACGGCGATCATGGTGCCGCACACCGACGACGGACGGATCCTATTCGTCATCCCCTGGCACGGGCGATGTCTGGTTGGCACGACGGACGAAAAAGCGCCAGAGCCCGTCCTCGAACCGCGAGCCACAGAGGAAGAGATCGAGTTTATCCTGCGCAATGCCGCTCGTTACCTCGACCACGACCCGCAACGAAGCGACGTTCGAAGCGTGTTCGCTGGATTGCGACCGCTCGTTCGAAGAGATGGCCAGAGCACGAAACAGATCTCGCGGGAGCACGAGGTCCTCGTATCGAGGACGGGCCTCATCACCTTGGTCGGTGGCAAGTGGACGACCTACCGCAAGATGGCGGCGGACGTCATGGATCACGCTGTCGATGTCGGCGGCCTCGATCGGCGCCCTTGTGTCACCGAGAGCCTCAAGCTGCGCGGCTGGCTCGAACGGGACGATGCCGCCATGCCAACGCCAACCTGGCTGCGGGTGTACGGAGCCGATGCCCCCGAGGTCATGGCGGTGTGCGACGCGGTGGAGCGAGGACACGAACCGCTGCACGAACGGCTTCCCTACCCTCGCGGCGCGGTCGTGCACGCCGCCAAGCACGAACTGGCCCGCTCGGTCGAAGACGTGCTTTCTCGGCGCACGCGCGCGCTGATCCTCGACGCGGCGGCTGCCGCCGAGGCCGCGCATGACACCGCCACGCTCATCGCCGAGGAATTGGATCGGGACGAAGACTGGATCGAACAACAAGTCGCTTCCTTTCGCGCGCTCGCGGCCGAGTATCAGCTCGACTGACTCTCCGAACGCGAAGGGCGGCCAACCGGCGGGGGCGACATGTGCCTTGGGCGCTGCCGCTCAGTGCTGACGCGTTGGCACCCAGGCCGTCGTGCGCCCCGCCACCGTGATATGCGCGATGGTCTCTCCAGACGCGGTCGTAGCCTGCGCGTCTCGCCCCCAACGGGCGTGGAAGAGCCAGCTCAAAGGAAAACGTGATTTGTCCGCATCGACGCGACACGCGAATTGGACCACGTGGCTCAGTTTTGCCCGCAGACGACGACTCTCGTCCGGTGACAGAGAATCGGCCCGGCGTCGTGGGTCGAGGCCAGCTTGGTAGAGCACCTCGTCAGCCATCCAGTTGCCGACTCCGGCCGCAAAAGCCTGATTGAGAAGCAAGCCCTTCAAGGTCACGCGACGGCCAAGCAGTAGGCTCCGAAAAACTCGCAGCGTGGGCATCGCGAGCAGCGGGTCAAAGCCCAACTTCACGATCGGCGCTTCATGGGGCGGGTCCTGCCTCAGGCGGATCCGCCCCAGCCGCCGCGCGCTGGT
>JAPYTK010000236.1 GCA_029941785.1 Polyangiaceae bacterium
CCCCAGAGCAGATCGATTACCTGAGAGAGGTTCCCGGCTTGCGCGACGCCATGACGCCCCAATTCGCCGAGTACCTCGCGGATTTTCGTTTTCGTGGTGATGTTTGGGCGGTGGCCGAGGGCACGGTGATGTTTGCCAACGAGCCCTTTGTTCGGGTGCGAGCACCGATCATCGAAGCTCAACTCATCGAGACCTTTTTGCTGTCTACGGTGAACCACGGCACGATGATCGCGTCGAAGGCCGCCCGCGTGGTGCATGCGGCGCAGGGACGTAGCGTTTTGGAGTTCGGAACCCGCCGCGTACACCCGGACGCGGCGATCGACTCAGCGCGCGCGGCCTATCTGGTTGGCGCGACGGCAACGTCAAACGTCGAAGCCGGCGCACGTTTTGGTATTCCGGTCCGCGGCACGGCGGCGCACATGTGGACCATGACCCATGACAGCGAGGAGGAGTCGTTCGCGAATTACGTCGAGACCTTTCCCAATGCATCGATCCTGTTGATCGACACCTATGACACGGTCCGTGGGGCCGAGCGAGCGGCGCGCGTGGCAAAGGACAAACTCAAGGGCGTGAGGCTCGACTCTGGCGACATGGACGCGCTCAGTCGTGAGGTGAGACCGGTGCTCGATGCGGCCGGTTGCGAGAGTGCCCAAATCGTCGCTTCGGGTGACCTGAATGAATACAAGATCGATGCCTTCGTGCGCGGTGGGGCTCCCATCGATGCGTTCGGAGTGGGCACTGAACTGGTCTGCTCGAAGGATGCTCCGTCGCTGGGTGGGGTCTACAAGGTCGTCCAATTCGAGCGAGATGGGCGGACGGTGCCGGTCGCGAAATTTGCCGAGGGCAAGATCACCTACCCCGGACCTCACCAGATCCACCGGCACGTCGATGCCGAGACGGGACACTTGCGCGGCGATACCTTGGCGCTCGCGAGCGAGCCTGTGCCCGAGGGGGCGATCGCCTTGCTTCAGCCTCGGCTCGAGTCGGGCGTGCGGGTTGGTGAGCGCCTGACCCTGGAGCAATCGCGGGCCCACGCACTGAGCGAGCTGAAGCGCTTGCCCGAGCGTCTGCGAGGGCTGCAACCACTCCCCAAGGACGAGGCTTATCCGGTGAACCCCAGCGCCGCCTTGAGCGAACTTCTCGAGGGCGTGCGGAAATTGAAGGTCGGTTGAGGAGGGACGGACGATGAATACGGTCTTGGTCGACGTCGATGTGCAGCGAGACTTCTGCGAGAGCGATGGAGCATTGTATGTGCCCCGATCGCCCAACGATGTCTTCCGAGACCTGATTCGGCGCGCGACCACAGAGGCGATCCCCGTTTTGGGCTCAGTGGACTCCCACGCTTACGACGCGTGGGAATTCGCTTCCAACGACAACACGGGACCGGGCGGCGAGGCGCCCGGGTTTCCCGACCACTGCGTCAAGGGGACGCCGGGTTGGTTGAAGGTGGACGGAACGCTCACGAAGACCTTTCGCTTCGTTCCGATGACCTTGCCCGAGAGTCCGGCCGCAATGAGCAATGACTTGGCAGCGGAGTTGATGAGCGGCGCGACGCAGGCGCTCTATTTCGAGAAGGAAGTTTACAGTCTGTTCGCCAACCCTCTCGCCGCGACCGTCGTGGAGGCCGTGAACGCTGCCTTGGAGGGGCCGCGTTTTGCCGTCTTTGGTGTCGCGACCGACTATTGCGTGAAAGCAGCGGTGATGGGCTTGCTCGAGCGCGGCTATCAGGTGGCGCTCCTCGGTGACGCCATCGCTGGAATTACCGAGGACGGAGTGAGTTCGGCCCTCCGTGAGATGGGCCAGGCTGGTGCGGAAATCATCAGCTGCGCGCAACTGTAGTCACGACTCAGCGGACCGAGCCGCCACAAGGCTCAGCAGCTCGTGAGCATGTCGGCCAGGGCCTCGTACTCCTCAGGTGTCACGCTGAGTCTCCAGCGCCACTTGATCTCGATCCAGTGCGTGGCGTAGTCGCACCAGTGGTCTTCCGCTGGCGGTTTCCACGCTTCGGGCCCGCGTGCTCCTTTGGAGCGGTTGGCGCTCGCTGTGACCGCGATGAGATGCTCGGGGTGATTCATGTCGTTCGCGAAAGCACGTCGCTTTTCTTTGTTCCAAGCGTGCCCACCCGAGACGTGCGCGTTCTTGAGCGGGATCATGTGATCGATGTCGAGGTCCGCCGCCGCGTAAACGGTCTCTTCGGTGTACGGATCGAACCACTCCCCGGCGGCGACGGTGCACGGGCTGTCCGGTTTGAAGCTCACCGCCGCATACGATTCGATGATGAGCACCTCGGCCCGTGTGTTTTGGCAGTCTTTGTCGTCGTCGCCCCAATGCGGCCAGTCCTTGCGAACGTAGTCGGGAAGATCGGCGGCCGCCGTGGCGACGCGCAAATCGTCGAGGTGAAGAGCCGTGGGATCTTGGCGAGGAGCGGCTGGCTCCGGCCCCGCATCGACGAACGTTAGGTCGTGGAGCGACGCGTGCGATGGCTCGTCCGGGATCTGCGGCGTGTCTTCCGAGTCGTTCGGGATCTCGTGACGCGCGGACAGATCGCTGCCGGGGAGTTGATTGAATTGAACCTCTCCGCAGCCAAGGGATAGGCACGCGCAGAGCAGAGCGCCCCAGACGGGGGCATGGGAGGTACATACGGACATTTTCTCTCCTTCGGTGGCCCGGCTGTCTCCTCTCTTTCAGGGGGAGACCCGTGGCTTTGCGTCCCAGCCTCACGACTGGTTTGCCTTTTTCGGGAGGGCACGCCCTCCGCACCACCACAACATGGGTCTGGTGAGCGGCTTGGGCAAGTCCGCTGACTGAATGAGGTGGTTCAATGTAGGTGCGTCGTGGCTCGTGCCGGTGTGGGTCGCCACGAGGGAGCGCACCCAGCGCATGGCGGCGTGGATCGGCGCTGAGTCGGTCAGCTTGGCCGCGCAACGGCCGGCTAGATGACGGGCAAGGTCGGGCGATCGACGTGCCCGCGCACGAGTCGCATACGCCAGTCGACGCCAACCATCTCGCCGGGTTTCAAGGGGTTCCAGACGTTGTCGCCATCGATGACTTCGCTCGAGAAGATCAGATGGTTGATGAAGCCCGATTGGGTAGGCGCCTCACATTCCGGCGCGAGATGAGGGCAGTCGTCGCGGTCTGCGCAGCGCGTCTTGTACGTTGAGAAAAACAGCTCCTTGCCCCCCTGCGTCGCGACGAGCGTCGGTCCATCGGTCACGATCAGCGTGAGGAGTGAGGGCTTCGGCTCGCCATTTTCGTCGGTTTCACCTGGTTCGTCGTCGCAAATGGTGCGGACCGTAGCGACCGTTTGCCGGAGCGCTTCCATGACTTCTTCTACGCCGTGGCGGTTGCGCAGCGGGCCGTAGCTGTTGAGCTTGCTCAAGAAGATCGCAAAGACCACCTCACTGTCGGTGTCCCCGAGTATGAAGCGCCGCAGCCGCGGCGCGACGGCCTCTATGAGCGCTTCGCGTTTGGCAGCAAAATTGGGCACGTCGCCGTTGTGTGCCAGCGTCCATTTGCCGTACTGAAAAGGGTGACAGTTCAGGACCGTCTTGGCTCCTTGGGTAGCTCTTCGCACGTGCGCGAGCACGGTTTCCGAGGAGACGACGCCGCTCAGGCGGTGAAAGATGACATCATTGAGCGCCGTTGACGGCGCGCGAGTCACGTGGGGGGCCCCATCGATGTAGTGCGCCACGCCCCAACCGTCTGGGTGCTGCTCGCTCTGCGTCCCCAAGGCGTTGTCGGCTGCCATCAGGGACCGGTGGACTTGACTCGGGATCACGCTACGAAAGGCGAATAGACGACACATGAGCGACCTTACCATCGCACGGAATTTTCTCCGTAGGGTAGCGGCACGTGCATTTGGTATCTTTCGAGGGACACTTTTGTTGCTGGTGGCGTCATAATCAGCCCATGGGAGCCGCTCAGCTGTTTGGACTCACCGGCGGGGTGGCTTGTGGCAAGAGCGCGGTGGCTCGCTTGTTTCGCGACGAAGGGCTCGACGTCATCGACGCCGACCACGTGGCCCGCGATGTGGTGGAGCCTGGATCGGAGGGCCTCGCGGCGGTGGTGCGGGCTTTTGGCGAGACGATTCTCAAGCCGTCCGGGGAACTGGACCGCAAGGCCCTGGGCGCTCAGGTGTTCAGCGACGATGCCAAGCGGGGCGAGCTCAACGCCATCCTTCACCCACGCATTGCGGCAGCCACGCTGTTGCGCGCTGAGGCCCTCGGCAACCATGGCGTACGTCTCGCATGTTACGAAGCGGCGCTCATCGTGGAAAATGGCATGGCTGATGCGTTCCGCCCGCTGGTCGTGGTGGCGGCGAGTCATCCGGTACAGCTCGCGCGGTTGAGAGCTCGGGATGGCCTCGCCGCGCGGGAGGCCGAAGCGCGGATATCGGCGCAGTGCTCGCTGGAGGAAAAACTCGCGGTTGCCGACTACGTCATCGACAACGATGGGGATCTGCAGCAACTCGCAACGCGCGCGCGGGAGGTATTGAAGCAGGTTCGCGCTGCACATCCGCAGGGCACGGCGGGCGTGTGAGTCGCTTTAGAGACAAACTCGACCGGATGCGGGCGGTGCAGGACGCTGGGGCGTCGACCGAGCGCCAACGGCTCGACGCGCTGCGCCAGCAATTTGAAGCGGTGGCGAGCGACGGTGGGCCTGTCTCGCCTCGCGCATTGCCCGCGGACTACGAAGCGACCGCGACGACGGGCTACCGAGTTCGGCGGACGTTCAGGCTGACCGAGGACTGGATCGGCCATGTTCGGGCCGGGGCCATGTGCAAAGCGTCGCCGATCGAGCTGGCGCTTCTCGGTTTGGAGCCGGCGCTTGCACAGGTCGAGCCGGAGCGGTTGTTGTTTCTCGATCTCGAGACGACCGGACTCGGCGCCGGGGCGGCCAATCTCGCCTTTGTGGTGGGCCTTGGCTTCTGGGCTGGCGACCGCGTGTCGGTTGAGCAGCACGTGTTGCTCGATCCCTCCGTCGAAGCCGTGATGCTGGACGCGGTGGCGAAGCGTTTCGAGCAGGCCCAGGCGGTCGTGAGTTACAACGGGAAGTCCTTCGACTTGCCCCTTTTACGCAGCCGCTTTGTTCTCAATCGCAGGCGGCTTCCGGAGCCTGAGGCGCACTTGGATCTGCTGCACTTGGCGCGTCGGGTGCATCGTGCGCGCTCGTGGCGCAAGACGCTCAAGGAAGTGGAGGCACGCGTGATCGGTTTTGAGCGTGGCCCGGACATCGATTCGGCCTCCGTCGGGTCGCGGTACGCGCATCACTTGCGGACCGGCGACTCGGCGCCTCTCATCGATGTCGTCACACACAACGAGCACGACATCACGAGCCTGGTCGCCTTGACCGGGTTTTACGGACGGCCGTCGGCACACCTGGAGGCGCTCGATTTGGCGAGCGCGGCACGCACGATGCGGCGAGCTGGCGATTTGCAGAGGGCACGACAGATGGCGGATGCGGCCTTGCTTGGCGAATCGGGCCCCGTCACACTCGGCGCGAGGGCGGACATCGCCAAAGCGTGTGGTGACCGCGACCAAGCACTCGCTGATTTCGAGAGTTTGGCCGCCTTGGTCGATGATCCGCAGGTCAGGCTCAAGCTTGCGAAGCTCTACGAACACCACCGCAAGGAGCCCGGCCAGGCACTGTTGGTGGCTCAACTGGGGACCGGTGAGGGCGTAGAGGGCGAGGCGCGGCGACGCGGCCGGCTAAAACGGAAGGTCGAGCGCGCGGCGGCGAGAGTCCGGGCTGCTGGCGACGGCCTCGAATCCAATGACTAGCTCGCATCCGCCGGCTGACTGGGCTAGGCTGTGGCCAATGATAACTGTCGGTTGTGCCGGGTTTCCCGTTCCCGCTACGAGGTATTTCAAGGAGTTCTCCTTTGTTGAAGTGCAGGAGACGCACCTTTCGCTGCCTGGCCGAGGAACCATACGCCGCTGGCGCCGAGAAGCGCCAGAGGGGTTTCGTTTCGCCTTGCTCGGTCCTCGCAATGTCGGCCAAGAGGGCTTTCGCGTCGGCAGGGTGACGGAGACCGCCCTCGACAACATCGATGTTGTGGCCGAGCAGCTCACTGCACGATCCGCCATATTTGTTGCTCCCACAGAGTTTGGTCCTACGCGAACGAACAAATCGGTGCTGAAGGATTTCTTGGCGGAGATCAAACGGCGATTCGAGCACGTGGTATTCGAGCCCTGCGCCGGCTGGGATCTGGACGAGTGTGACAAAATCGGCGAGGAATGTGACGCTGTCATCGCGCGCGACCCGTTGGTTCAGGGGCTGTCGAAGCGGAAGGTGGCTTACTATCGCCTTCACGGACCTGCCGGTCACAAGTCTCGTTACGAAGATCCAGCGATCGAGAGGCTTGGCCAGTTGGCCGAGGAGTCCGGTCACGAGACGTCGACCTACGTGTTCACCAACGTCGATATGTTCGCCGACGCCAAACGCTTCAAGAAGACGGTCAAAGACCTAGGTCTCAGCTGAGTTCGTCGCCAGCCGCCTCGTTGTCGCCAGCCGCCTCGTTGTCGCCAGCCGCCTCGTTGTCGCCAGCCGCCTCGGGCTCCTCGTCCCGCGGGCCACGGCGAACGAAGCCGGCCGCCACCGTGAGTAGGCTCACGAACCACCAGGGTGTGTCGCCGAGTGCCTCGTAAACGGTGTGGCTCTTCATGTAGCGCGCCTCGCCCAGCAGGGCTTCGCGCTTGAAGGTGCCTCCGTGGATGACCGTGCGGCCCACGGGATCGACGATGGCTGACACGCCGCTGTTCGTGACGCGCACCAAGTACCGCCGATGCTCGACGGTGCGAAATTTTGCGAGCGCAAGGTGGATCCAAGGCTCGGTCGTGTCGCCGAACCAGGCGTCGTTGGTGATGTTCACCAACAGGTCGGGGTCTTCGGCGGCCACCAACTTGTTGACGAAGCTGGGGATGATATCCTCGTAGCAAATCATCGTCGCCAAGCGGTGTTCGCCAAGAGGCAGGGGCTCAAAGGACGTTCCGGGTGTGAAGGCCCCGGAGTTGGGGGACATCTCGTACAGCACCGGGAAGGTCTCGCCGAAGGGTAGGTACTCACCAAACATGAGCAGATACTGTTTGTCGTACCGTCCGAGGACCTTGCCCTTGGCGTCGATGGTGAGCGCGGTGTTGTAGTATCGCGCTTTGCGACCCTTGGGGTGTTTGGCCCGCTCCTCTTTGCTCAATCGCTCGTACAGAACGCCTCCCATGACCACGGGGACGCCGAGCCCGCGCGTGACCCGACGCGGAATTTGCTTCGTGTAGCGTCTCTTGTCGAAGGCACCGGGAATGGCTGCTTCGCTCCATACGACCAGATCGGCTCCTTTTTTCCTGAGGTCCACCGTGAGTCGGCGGTGGACGTTCAGGGCCCCACGCCGGTCATGGAGTTTGGAGTTTCCCTGGACCATACCGACCTTTATCGGCTTGATCGTGGCCAGTCTTGCGTCGACTTGGTCGATCCGGACGTATCCGTAGATCAGGGCCAACAGCAGCACCGAGGCCCCGACGCCGACCGTGCGGCGCTGCAACGGCTGCCCAAACAGCCGCCACTCGGCCAGCGCGTAGACCGCGAGATTGGGCGCGACGAGCACGAGGCTCACCAAGATCGGACCTCCTAGATCTGCCGTTTGCATCAGGATCGGAACGCTGTGTGCGCAGGCACCGAAGAACCACGGAAAGAGCAGGGGATAGAGAAGTTCGCTCGCAGCAAACGCGCCAGCGAAGACGAGCGCGGCGGGCCACCCGCGGCGCGCGGCGCGGACATAGAGGTGCGTGCATAGGGCGAAAAGCCCACCTTGGTAAACGCAGAGGATGGCGGCAAACAGGATGCACAAGGGAAGCGGAAAGCCGCTGAACACCTCCAGCATTTCCACCAGCCAGTAAAAGCCGATCCCTGTCGTGACGAAGCCCCACGCGAGCCCGAGCCAGGTGGCCCGTGCGAGGGGTTGGCCGCGCAGGGCGATGAGCAGAGGTACGTGGCAAATGAAGGCCAGGGGCCAGATGTCGATGCCCGCGAAAGCGAACGCGAACAGTGGGGCGCTGAGTACGGCTAGAGCCAGCGCGGGTCCGCGTCTCATCGGAGTGCGCGCGGTCCACCAAGTGCCCACGCTCGATTTGGTGTTTTGCTGATGCTCGCTCATCGCTGCGGGAGTAGTAACATATTCGTCTGATGGCACGCATCGTTCACATCGAAGATGACCCGGCGAACCGACTCCTCGTGCGCAAGCTCCTGACGCGTGCGGGACACGAC
>JAPYTK010000237.1 GCA_029941785.1 Polyangiaceae bacterium
CTGTGATGGCATTCACACCACCAGCAACCCACCCCCGCCGCCCAGTCCGGACTGCCCGCAGACCGCCCCTGAAGACGGCGAAAACTGTTCCTGGTTCGTCGCGGGACTCGAGTGCAACTACGACATCGAGTGTGGCTTCGAGACCGCCACATGTGAAGCGGACCGGAGCTGGAAGGTCGTCGAGACTAAAAACCTCAGTTGCTACCCTCACTTCCCGCCTTACTTCTCGGTTCCCTGCCCCGATGCGCTCCCGAAGACCGGCGACGACTGCTCGGTCGGTGATTTCGAGCTCCCCCCAGAGAACTGCAGCTACGCGGTACCGACGAGCTGTGGAGAGCAGACGGTCGAGCCCACCTGCAACGCCGTCGAGGACGGAGGCGCCACCACCCACGTCTGGATCGTCGAGCCGCCGACCTGCAGCGGCGAAGAGACCGCGTGCAAGGACTACGACCATCCCGACCTGTGCGCCGCCGATTCAGCCTGCCGCTACCTCCGACCAGGCTGCGCCGAGGAAGCCGAGCAGGCCGCCCCCGAAGGTTGCTTTCCCGCCACCAACTGCGAAGACGACACCCTGTGCGACACCAACGAGACCTGCACCAACGTCGTGAGCAACCCCTGCCCTGCCCTCATCCCCGGCGAGCCGGTGTGCGGCGCGTGCGGCTCGGAAGAATCCGTCTGCCTACCCATGAAGTAAGGGCTGTGTCGGATCGGCGTCGGCCGCAGTGGCCGAAGCCCTTCACGCTCACGAGCCCTCGGTCGATTCCTCACCGTCGCTCGCCGCCTTCACGCGACGATCGCGCTGGATCCGCTCGATGTCCTGTAGCTCAAAGCGCAAGTAGTCGTTGAACACGACGAAGGCCTCGTCGGCGCTCACGGTGCCGCTCGCAAGCGCCTCGAAACACTTGCGCCGTAGAGACTGCAAGGACTCACGGATGTCTTGCAATTGCTCGGCATCCATCTGATCGGGCGGCGTTTCGTCTTCTTCATCGTAACGATGAATGATGGCTTGAAAGTCGTGATAGAAACCGTCGAGAAAGCCCTTGCGCTTGCGACGACGACCGGCCGCGAAAGCTGCCACTGCGGACCACGCCATCAGCACCACGGTGATGAACAAGCTGATGGTGTCGGCCCACTCTAAAATGGCTGGCGGTTCGTCGCGGCGGTAGTATTGCGCGGCGCCCGGATGGAGCGGAAACCGTAAGAGTTGAGGATCGAAGCGTTCGCTAATCTCCCGCAAGCGCCGAACCTGCCGACCGAGCTGGACCTTGTGGGCGAACACCGCACGCGTCAGAGACCGCGCCTGCACATCCGAAAGGTCGCTGCGAGCCACGAGCAGAGCGTGCACCCCAATCACTCCGGTCTGACTCTTCGGCTTGGCGCCAAAAAGGTGTTTGGGAATGATGTGGCTCACCACGTAGGGGTGCTTGCTGACGATGCCTTCCATCACGGGTGCGACGCGTTCCGGATCGTCGAGACTCAGCAGCTTGGTGCCGGGAGCCCCAAGCATTCGAGACACGGCTTTCGATTCGATGCTGCCGAGCAAGAACACGGCGTCGAGCTCGCGCTTGAGGAAGGCTTGGGAAATTGTCCGGTGGGAGTCGTTGACAACGGTCACCCCCTGCTCGGCAAAACCATAATGGCCGAGCAGGCGCCGGGCGACCGAGTCTGTCCCGCTCCCTGACGGGCCGGCTCCGACCTTTCGTCCCTCGAGTGCCGGCACGTCGGCGATCGCCGCGTCTTCCCAGACAATGATGTAGAGGTACAGCTCGTAAAGCGGGACCAAGGTGCGGACCTCACCGTCGCCCTCGCTGTCCGAGAAGGCCACCGCAAGCTCGGCCTCGCCACCGAGCAGGCGCTGCAAGCTGTTGCGGTTTCCCTTGCCCTCGACGACGCTCGCGCGCACGCCGCCAAGACCACTGAAAACATCGGCCAGCGCCGTACCGAGACGATACACGCCGCTCCCCTGTCGCCCTGCCGCGATCCGCACGTGGTCATCGGTGAGTGAGCAGCTCAGCGCGACGAAACCAGAGAGGAAACACAGAAAAAGGAGCCACCTACCTGCCTTGGCGCGACCCATGGTTGGCACTGTAGTGCTGAGCTCGGCCTCCGACTAGCCAAAACGCTGCCACGGGCTTGGCACAATCAGCTATTGTCCAACCACGATGAATCGCTTTTCTCATTTCCTTCTTGTTGGGCTTGTCGCCCTGAGCAGCAGCGCGTGCTCGACCACCGACGACACCGCCCCGCCTCCTCCGCCCTCCTGCGTCCCGGCCTTCGACGTCGGCAGCGACACGGGCCATGCCGATCCCTACGGCGCGAAGAGCGCAAGCGATGCCCGCGCAGCCGTCATTCCCGATGCCTCGTCCTTTGCGCAGCCCGCACACGGCAGGCAACCGATCCAAGATGGCGACTTCGTTCTGATCAACCAACACATCGCCGTGGTGATCGAGAAGGCCGGCCTGAGCGACGGCTACGGTCGCTTTGGGGGCAGCATTCTCGCGATCGACAAGGTCGGCGACGACGGCAAACCCATGGGCTTGTCGATGTACGGCGAGACGCTGATTGGGATCGGGCTCATGGAACCCGACGCGACCAACGTCTCGGTGTTGGCCGACGGCTCAGATGGCAAAGCCGCCATCGTTCGCGCCTCCGGTCCGCTCAAGATCATCCCCTTCCTCGACGGGCCACTGTCCGTTCTCGCGGGCACGAGCTTCGACTTCGAGGTCGCTTACGATTACGTGCTCGAACCCGACGCCGAATATGTGACCTTGCGGGTCAGCGTGGCGAACGGGGGCGAAGACGATCTCGACTTCGGAATCGACAAGGCAGCCAAAGACGAAATTTACGGATTCTTCCACGGTAGCCGCAACCAGCTCTTCACGCCGGAGGCAGCCTTCGACAAGCCGGTGAAAGATTCGGCTTGGCTCGGCTTCATCAGCGGCGAGTGGAACTTTGGGTGGCGGGCCATCGACGGCCCGCTCGGTTACGGCATCGAGCAGAGCGGCTTCGCGATGTTTCAAGGCACGGGATTCAAGGCACCGAGCTGCGAGGTCACGACCCTCGATCGCGCCGAGATCATCGCGGGCGGCCCCTACCTCGACGGATTGCTTCTCGCTCAGCGACGGGTAGATGGCGAGGACGCGGGCCGCGAGCTCACCGGGACGCTGCTCGACACGGATAACACGCCGATGGCCGACGCGTGGATTCACGTCATGGACCAGGACGACGTGTACATCAGCCGTACCGTCACCGCCGAGGACGGCAGCTTTACCGTTCACGGGCGAACCGGCGAAGCCCTGCGACTCGAAGCCCAGAAGCGCGGCTACGTGCACATCGGCGTCAACGTGGCGCAAGACACGAAGGACGTGTCGCTGAGTTTTGAGCCTCACGGCACGATTGAGATCACCGCCAAACGACAGGCGGATCAGGTGAGCTTGCCGGTACGGGTCCAAGTCATCCCGACGGCCGAACCGCTAGGAACGCCCGCCACGCACGGTGTGCTCGACGAAGTTCGTGGACGCCTTTACCAAGAATTCGTGATGGGGGGGGCGACCACCCTCGTGGTTCCACCCGGCGAGCACCGCGTAATCGTGAGCCGTGGCTACGAGTACGAGCTGCACGACGAGACGGTCGACGTGGTCGCTGGCAATGCCACCAAGGTCGACGCCGTCCTCGAGCACAGCGTCGATAGCACAGGGATCATGTGCGCCGATTTCCACATTCATTCCTTTCACTCGGCGGACAGCACCGATCCCATCGACTTCAAGGTGAAGGGCGCCGTGGCCGATGGCTTGGATATCCCTGTATCGAGCGAACACGAGTGGGTGCTCGACTTCGGACCGATCGTGAAAAAACTCGGCCTCGAAAAGTGGGCCTTCGGTATGGCTTCCCTGGAGCTGACGACCTTCAGCTATGGACACTTTGGCGTCGTGCCGATGACGCCAAAGCCCGGCACCTACAACAACGGCGCCGTCGATTGGCTCGGCAAGCCCGTCAGTGAGGTCTTCGATGCGGTAGACGCACTGAGCCAGAAGCCGGCCCTCATCATCAACCACCCCCTGAGCAGCGGATTCGGCGGTTACTTCTCGACGGCGAGATTCGATGTCGATACCGGCAAAGGAAGCAACGAGTACTGGGACGAGAACTTCGACGCGATCGAGGTGTTCAACGACTCGAGCTTCGAGAGCAACCGTGACGATGAGGTCGCGGCCTGGTTCGCCATGCTCAATCACGGATCGCGCGTCTCCGCCGTCGGAAGCAGCGACAGCCACAAGCTCCGAACCAGCCCGGTTGGCTACCCGCGCACCTGCTTCGACTTTGGTCACGACGATCCGGCGAAGCTCACGCCCGAGGCCGTGCGAGACGGCATCCTGACTGGGGCGAGCACCATCAGCGGAGGGTTGTTGCTCGAGGTCAAAGGACCGGGCGGCGAAGGACCGGGCGACACGATCAAGGGCGCGGGCGATCACGAGCTGACGATCAGCGTGCAGGGGGCAAGCTTCATCAGTGCCGACACGATCGAGGTCATCGTCGACGGAAAGACGGTCACCACCGAAGACGCCATGCCTCTGGGTGACGGTACCGCGAACACCTACGTCAACACGATTACGGTGCCGACCAGCAGCGGCAGCTGGATCGTGGTGCACGTCAAAGGGGCTGCCGATCTGTCTCCGCTGCACCCTGGCAAACAAGCCTTCGCTGTCTCCAACCCCATCTGGGTCGAGTAGCGGGCCGTCAGACCGCTCCCGAACTGTTCACGATCGCTCGCGGCCAAATATCTTGGATCCCGCAGGCACCGAGTCGACCAACCACACATTGCCGCCGATCACGCTCCCTGCGCCGATCACGGTCTGTCCACCGAGGATCGTCGCGCCTGCGTAAATCGTGACGTCGTCTTCGATCGTCGGGTGGCGTTGGGGCTTGCCCAGTTCGCCACGCGCCGTGCTGAGCGCGCCGAGCGTCACGCCCTGGTAGATCTTCACCCGCGCTCCAATCTGCGTCGTCTCGCCGATGACCACGCCGGTGCCATGATCGATGAAGAACTCCGCGCCGATGGTCGCCCCCGGGTGAATGTCGATCCCCGTCGCGGCGTGGGCATGCTCCGAGAGAATGCGGGGCACCAAAGGCACGCCCGCCTGATGGAGAAAATGCGCCACACGATGGGCGCTTACGGCCTCGATGGAGGGATAGCTGAACACGATCTCCTCGACGCTCATCGCCGCAGGATCTCCCCTGTAGGCCGCCTGGACATCCAGGTTCAGTCGGCCTCGCAATTCCGGTAGCGCGCCGAACAACGCGAGCACGACCTGCTCGCCCCAGCCGCCCGGATGCGACCCCGGCGCAGAGCCACGGTCCTGGTAGCCAATCGCCCTGTCGATTTGATCGGCGAGCAGTTCGTAGGCGGCGTACATATGCTCGCTGACAGCGTGCCGGAGGTTGTCCCGGGTCAGCGCCCGGGTGCTGTAGAAACCCATGAAGATGGCGTGCTCTACATGTTTGAAGGCCTCGACGACTTTGCGGGCGTTGGGCAAAGTGTGGCTCTCGAGATTGTTGATCTCCTCGGGGCCGTCATAACTTTCCGTCACGGCGTCGATCGCCTTCTCGAGATCGCGATGTCGCATTAAGCGCGGGGCCATGAGAGGTGCTTAGCTCGTGGGGGATGAGAGGGCCAGCGTGACCGGATGACAAGCCACTGTAGCCCAGAGCTGCAGCCTGAGCGCAGCTGTACAGCAAGGCGGGAATTCAGTGGGTGCGAAGTCTAACGGTCTGGCCTGCCAAAGGCCTAACGGTGATCAGAATGCTTGAAATACCTCGTAAAATTGGGAAGATTGAATTGGCCTGTAGGTTGCATTGCAGCGACACAGACAACTGGGGCTTCAAAATGCATATGCGACGTAGCGGCGACCCGACCTGTGGAAACTATCTCTTCTCTCTGGCTTTGAGCGCGGGCGTCGTCCTGTGCCCCGCCGCAGCCGATGCGGTTCAATCGCATGGCCACCATCCCGGGCTGCAGTTTGCCAGCCCCGTGGCGGGACACCATGAGGCGCGGCTGACCCGCATGACGCACTACGGGACAGCCCCCCGCCAGATGAGCCGAGCCTGGCGTGCATTTCAGGCCGATGCCGGCGGGCAGTGGCGAGCGAGCTGGGACGACGCCACGCTGGTTCCGAACCGCATCTGGGGCAGTGGTATCGACGCACCCCTATCCAACGCCGACCCCGCCGCGGCGGAGCGATTCGCGCGGGCCATGATGACCCGGCACATCGATCTGCTCGCGCCAGGGAGCACGGCCGGCGACTTTGAGCTCGTGAGCAACCGTCAGCAAAACGGCCTGCGCATCGTCGGCTTCCTTCAGCACAAGGCGGGGCTCAGGGTCATCGGCGGCCAGCTCAGCTTTCGGTTCAAGAACAACCGGCTGGTCATGCTCTCCTCCCAAGCGCTCCCGCACGTCTCGACGCCGCACCTGAGCATGCCCGCAGGATCCCTTAGCCCCGCCGCCGCCCGGCAGCTGGCCCAAACTTGGATCGCCAAGGATGGCGCGACCCAGCTCACCGCGAAAAAACTCGAAGGTCCGGTCATCTTGCCACTCGTCGCCCACGGTCGGGTGCTCGCCTACCGCACCGCCTTGCGGGTGCGCATCGAGAGCCGCTCCCCCGCTGGCCAATGGTGGGTCTATCTCGACGCCAACACCGGGGAGCGCGTCGCCCGCGAACAGACCCTGCGCTTCGCCGAAGCGGAGATCCACTACAACGCGCCAGAGCGTTACCCCCTCTCGGATCGCAAGGACTATCCAGCCCGCGAAGCGAAGCTGAAGCTCGATGGCAACAACATCACGACCACCACCACCGGGACGTTCGACATCCCCGATGGTGAGACGCTGCCGCTCAACACCGGGGTCGAAGGTTCCCGCGTGAAAGTCGACAACAAGAAGGGCAGCGAGGCCGCGCAGACCTTCGACATGACCGGTGGCGATCTCGCGGTGTGGAAAGTGTCCGACAACGAGCAACTCGATTCGCAACTGAGCGCCTTCGTCCACACCCAGATCGCACAGCAGCACGCCCTGGCGATTTCGCCCAACATGAGCTTCGCCAAGGCGCAGCTGCGGGTGAACGTCAATATCGACGATGAATGCAACGCCTTTTACAACGGGCAATCGATCAACTTCTTCTCATCGAGCAAGAACTGCGCGAACACCGGGCGCCTCGCCGACGTCGTCTATCATGAGTTCGGCCACGGATTTCATCACCACTCGGCCGAGCCGGGTGCCGGCGAACTGGACAAGGCCACGGGCGAAGGTGTGGCCGATTACTTTTCGTCGAGCTTGACCAATGACCCTGGCATGGGACGAGGCTTCTTTCACTCGAGCAAGCCCTTGCGGCACATCGATCCAGACAACTTCGAGCATGTCTGGCCCGAGCACATTCACTCTGACCCGCACCAGACCGGCCTCATCATCGCTGGGGCGCTGTGGGATCTACGCAAGCTCTTGATTGAAAAATACGGTGACGAGCAGGGCAGCTCGCTGAGCAACACGCTTTACGCCGACGCGCTACGGGGCACGACCGACATCCCATCTATGTACCCAGAGATGCTCGTCGCCGACGACGACGACGGGGATCTGACGAACGGCACGCCTCACGTCTGCGAGATCAACCGGGCCTTCGGCATGCACGGCCTGCGCGCGATCACCGTGACTTCCGATACCCCCGACATCGAGCCTCCGAGAATCGAGAACGGTGCAGACGGTGGCCATGACGTCCAGATTCATATCGATGGCTTGTTCGAACAGTGCCCCGATGATGCCATCGACATCGCGCGCATCGAATGGCGCCTGCGTCGAAATCCCAACCAAATCTCGGCGATCACGATGCAAGGCGGGCCGATCGATTATCAAGGCGTGATCCCGCAGCAGGATGAGGGCGAGGTCGTGCTGTACAAAGTCAACTTGGAGATCAAGGGGGGCTCGACGATGTTCTTCCCGAATAACCGAGCCGACACGATGTACCAGTTCTTCGTAGGTGAGGTCGTGCCCCTCTATTGCACGGACTTCGAGAACGATCCCCTGCTCGAAGGTTGGACGCACCAACTGGTCAAGGGCGAGCAAAACGAAGGGGCCGATGATTGGCAGTGGGACGTGCCGATGGGTAACGGGCAAAACGGTGATCCACCAGCGGCCTACAGCGGCGAGCGCGTGCTCGGCAATGACCTCGGACATGGCAACTTCAACGGCCTGTAC
>JAPYTK010000238.1:0-5940 GCA_029941785.1 Polyangiaceae bacterium
CGCGCCAGCTCGGCTGACACCACGGCCACGAAGGCGCTGGCCTCACCGGGGGTGAGCGCATCGACGTTGTCCGCCGCCAGCAGGCGGTCCGCCTCGGCGAGCGCGGCCAGGCGCGGGACATGGCAATCGCTGTGCACACCGCCCACGAGGAGCAGATCCGTCTCGCCGCGCTCGAGGCTCGCGAGGGCCGAGGCGAGCGACAGTGCCGCGCCGGCGTTTCCGCACAAGGTCAGATCGAGCCGCGCGCCGGCGAAGCTCTGCTCGACATGGCGAAGCACCGCGGCCGCCGCGTCTTGGGCGAGCTGCTGCGCCTCGTGCGGATCACCGAGGGGTTCATCGAAGCTGAGCAACAACCGCGCTCGGATCGGCGACGCGCTCAGGGCGGCGAGAATCGGCGTCAGCGCCTCGTCGATCGCAGGCCGGGCGAGCGCGAGCAGCCTCTCGGCCCCGAGCACGTGAGGCGCGATGGTGCGGTCGTAACACATGGTCAAGGGCTCGCCCGCACCGTCGACGAAAGCGCCCTCCGCCATGGCGGCAAACCCGGCGCGCAACATGAAGGCCGTCTGGGGCAGATCGAGACCCAGTGCGGTGCGCGCGCCAGCCGAGACGATCACCGCACGCGTCGGCACGCCCGCGACGTTGCCAGGCTCCACGTGCTCGGCCCAGGCCGGCGCCGCAGGCGAGTTCATGCCGCACCCTGGGTCTTCGCGCGCCGGCTTCGGTCTTCACGCACGACGATCGTCGCGTGCTTCAAGCTGCGCGGTGGATGCGTCAGCGTGCGCCACACGAGCTCAACCGCCACGCGGTTGCGAGCCGGCGCAAACAAGGTGTCGATGATGACGGTGTCGAGGACCGGCGCGATGCGCTCCCGCTTCAGCTCCTGCTTCGGGACGCGCTGCTCATGATCGATCCGCAGCCGCACGGTGGGCAGCGCAAACGCCACGGCCCCTCCTCCCGGCGTGATGTTGAGCAGCGACACCTCTTCACCCCCGCGCAGCGCCGGATCGGCGAACATACCCGGAGATGCGCAGCGGTTCGCGCGGTCATCGGAATCGAGCGGCGGCAAAGGCACCTGATCGCGCAGCCAGGCCTCGTCGTAGGTGCCGTGATAGCCGCGACGCGGCATGAAGCTCGGTCCGAGGGGCCCCCACCCCGCCGGCGCGGGCTTGGTGTCGATGGAGCTAATCAGTTCGATCGGATCTTCGATGGCGGGCGCCGCCCGGTGGGTCAGCACCTCCGGATCGCCAACCACGCCCATGCCGAAGGGATTGCGCGGCTCTTCGACCGGCCGCGTTGGATCGGTCACATCGCAGCCCCCCCACGCCGCATCGTAACGAATGTGTTGCTCGGCGATCGGGCGCGGCTCGCTCAGATCAGTTCCGTCCGCAGCCCACACCCGAAGCCCGAACACGCGCAGCGTCTTGCTGAGCGGGCCGATCTGCGCCACCACGTCGAAGAAGGGTACGGGCTCGCCTCCCGGCGCGTGTCCGCTGGCGACGATGACGACGTCCGTTCCGCCTTTGGGCCCGACGACGTCGCAGGGAAACATCGGAGGCGTCGTCTCCGGCTCGCCCCACGGCACATCGGCGGGCCGCACGCCCCGCTGCTCATCCTGTTCAGCCAACTCGAGCATGCCCGTCTCTGGATCGAGCAAGTAGGTCGCCTTCACCACCGTGAGCAGCTTCTCGCCGTCCTTCGTCAGCAAGATCTGCGGGTGCACCACGAAATCGGTGCGGTTGTCGACGTCCGGTTGCTGCATCGCGGCGGGCGCGAGCATAGCAGAATCGTCAACCGAGCCGTGACGAGAAGCAAGGCGTCCGGCTGGCCGCGCCGTAAAGCTCAGGCGGCACTTTCATCGCGCCGCGATCCCGGTTTAGATGCCGACCATGGGTCGCACCGCACCAGCTCCCAACGTTCCGGCCATCCCCGGAATGTGCCCGATCGTCACGGTCAAGGGCGGCGGAGGCGCGGGCGGCGGCAGCGGAGGCGGAGGCGCGGGCTCCGGAGGAGGAGGCGCGAGCCGCGGCGCAGGCGGCGGCGGCGCAGGCGCAGGCGGCGGCAAGAAGGGCGCGGCCGAAGGTGCGGCGGGTAGCGCGAAGGGGAAAGGGAAAGCAAGCGGCTCACCCGATGGCAAGAAGTACGGCAAGCAGGCCGCGGAGTCAGAGCCAATCGATGTCGCCACTGGCCGCACGTACACGTTTCGAAGTGTGGACCTTGCGCTTCCCGGGCCGATTGCTTTGGCGTTCGCCCGGCGCTACAGCTCGCAGTTTGCACATCGTGACATTGGCCTCGGCTACGGCTGGACGCATAGCCTCGCTTGGCGAATCGAGGAACGACCAGGACGGGTTCTCCGCGTGTGGTCGGATGCCGGCGTCTGGATCGAGTTCCCTCGGGCGCAAGACGCGCAAGAGATAGTCGGGCCTTACGGCTGGTTCATGCAAGCCATACCCAACGGCTACGTGCTCGACACCGACGATGGTGTCTTGCGCCGGTTCGAACGTCGCACGTCGGACGGGAGAGAGCTGTTACTCACCTCAATAACAAACCGTCGCGGCCAGGCGATCACCCTGACCTATCAAGATGATCGCCTGGCAGAAGTTACGGATAGCGTAGGCCGACGTATCAAATTTGAGGCCACGGATCAGGGACGCATCGCCGCCGTAGCGGTGTTTGACACGGTCTCCCGTAACTGGGTGCCCTTTCAATCCTATAGCTACGATGAGCAGGGCAATCTGATCACGGCGATGGACGCTGAGGGGCATGCGCGGCGCTACGCCTATGATGACCACCACCGCCTGTTAGGTCACACGGACCGCTGCGGCTTGGCCTTTCACTTTCGTTACGACCGCGAGGGCCGCTGCGTCGAGGGGTGGGGCGCGTACGTCGACGGCCATGATCCGGCGTTGGCCGATGATGTGCCAGAGTATCTCGCCGACGGCGTCAGGCGTGCCCGTGGTGTCCACCACGTCAAGCTCGAGTATCACCCCGACGGTTACGTGGAAGCGAGCACATCGCGCCAAACGCGAAAGTACTTCGCCAACGAGTTCGGTACGCTCGACCAAATTGTCAGCGCTGGTGGAGTCGTCAGCGCGGAATACGACGAGCATGGTTTGCTCACGTCGGAGCAAGACGCCTTGGGGGGCATCACGCAGTACGTCCGCGATGCTCGCGGCCGCCTGTTACAAACGACCGACCCCTTAGGGCGGGTTACGAGGCTCGAGCGCAACGACCGCGGTGACGTAACGAAGGTCGTCGATCCCGCCGGTGGTGAGCGCGCCTTCGAGCGTGATCCGTACGGAGCGCTTGTGGTGGCGAGAAACGCTGTAGGAGGCGTTACCGCGATCCGATACGAAGAGCGTGGCTATCCGACGGAAGTGCATGACCCAGACGGGGGTGTTACGCGTTTTGAGTACGACGGCCACGGCAACTGCACCTCCAAGATCGAGTCGAGCGGGGCCGTCTGGCGGTGGACGCATGATTTCTTCGGAAGAGTGCTCGAAGAGACGGATCCCACGGGCGTCGTTCGAAAGCTCGAGTGGTCGCCGCGCGGGGACCTCAGCGCGGAGGTGTATCAAGACGGTAGCCGGCGCACGTATCGATACGATGGCGAAAGCAGGGTGATCGAGCGCGTCGATCCCGGCAGTGCGCGCTGGCAATGGCGGTACGGCGGATACCACCGTGCATGTGAACGAATCGATCCCCTCGGGCAGTCCGTACGCCTCAGCTACGGCCGCGAGGGCGAGCTTCTCCGTGCCCGCAACGAGCGCGGGGAGTTGCATGAGTTTGAGTACGATGGGCGCCTAAACCTGATTGCCGAGACGTTTTTTGATGGCCGGCGAGTCGACTATCGTCGCGACCTCCAGGGTCGAATCACCGCCATCCGATCTGGCGAGACATCAATGGAGCTGGCGTACGATCCGTGTGGCCAGCTAGTCGAGAAGAGTTACTGGGACGGCGCTACAGAGACTTTCGTCTACGATCCGCTCGGCAATGTCGTGGAGGCGTCAACGAACGACACCGTCTGCCGTTTCGAGCGCGACGCCATCGGCCGCGTGCTTGCCGAATTGCAAGCGGTGGATGATCGCGAATTCTCTCATCGTGTCGAGCTGACGCCGGCTGGAAAACGAACGTTGCAGCGCTCCAGTCTCGGCCTCAATGTCGAAGTCCGGCGGAGTAACGGCATTCGCGCTCAAACCGTGCTGGATGCGGAGCACGCGATCACACACTCATTCAGTGCCCTCGGCCAAGAGGTCGCGCGTCAGCTGCCTGGAGGCGGTCGGGTCTCGTACCGGTACGACGCACTGGGGCAGCTCATCGCAAGCGCACAGGGTACAGCAGCGGCGCCAGAAGACGCGTGGACACAGTATCAATATGACGCCAATGACAGGCTCGTCGCAGTAGACAAGCCGGGCGACCGGACCAGCTACCAACACGACAAGAGGGGGCGGTTGGTCGGCGTCGTTAAAACCGACAAGGAGATTCGTTACGACTACGACGCGACCGACAACCTCATTCGCTGCGCTCAACGCTCGCTTCGGTACGGTCCCGGTGATCGACTGGAGGAACAGGATGGCTGGCGCTATCGCTACGACGAAAACGACCGCTTAGTCGAGCGGCACCGAGTCGATGATCCCTCGAACTCTTGGCGCTACACGTGGAGCGCAAAGGGGACGCTTCGCGAGGTGTTGCGGCCAGATGGGATGCGCGTCGCGTTCCGCTACGACGCGTTCGGGCGCAGGCTCGAGAAGAGAGTCTCCGTTAGCCAGGGCACTTACAACGTTACGCAGTCCTTGCAGCATTTTGCTTGGGATGGCGATTGCCTCATTCATGATGTGCTCGAGGACGACGAACCCAGCGTGCGTTCGTTCGTGTATGCGCGCGGTTTGGAGCCTCTGGCTCAGCGCGACGGCTCGAATTGGTCGTACTTCGTTAACGATCAGATAGGGACTCCCGTTGCGCTCGTTGACGCTTCGGGCGCCACGGTTGCCGAGCTTCGACGCTCGCCAATGGGGCGGGTTCAGGCCGGGGGCGATGCGACGCCACTATCCTTTCAAGGGCAATACGTCGACGAAGAGACAGGGCTTCATTACAACCACCACCGCTACTACGACCCGGACTGTGGTCGCTATATCAGCCCCGATCCGCTCGGTGTAGCGGCTGGGCTCAACGTCTACGCTCGCGGTGTCGATCCTACGGCCGACCTCGACCTGTTCGGGCTGTCGCGAACGCCTCCGATCGACGCGCGAACAATGCCGAGCAACGATCCAGTCAAGGCGGCGTTTAATGAAAGCCGCGCAAAGTCTGGCTACACGCCTGACACTGGATTTTGCGGAGAGATGTCGGAGGACTTCGGTGACCGATATAGCAATGCCACCGGCGGGAAGGCCCACGCAAAAGTCATCACTATGAAGCGCAGCGATGAAGCGATGCGACGCTCGGACTGCCCTCCGCTTTCAACACACCCCGGCATCCGCCCCGAAGATAAGCCCTGGAACACGCACAAGGCCGCAGAACTCGACGATGGCCGCGTCGTCGACGTTGACCGTGGTATCATCTACAATGATCGGAACCACTGGGCATCGGAAACGGTCACCGACCCGGGAGCCATCGTCATCACTCCGGGCAAGAACAACTGGAAAGAAATGTACGGCAATGACTGGTAAAACTAATGAGCCTCAGTCTACAAGAAGCAGGATAGGAAAAACGATGGTCGGGGTTGCCGCGCGCATGGGAAAGCCCGAGTCGATGAAGTTGAAGGCTATCCGAACAATGACGCGCGACGCATTGTCATTGATATCCACATTGCGCTCGGCGATGATCTCGTTGGGAAACCCGTCAAAGAATCGCGTGTAAGCGTCCTTGATCGAATAGCTTCGCAGCCAAGCGAATGCCGCGGCGTAGAGCGTTTGGTGCACGCCAACGCCATCAGCACTGGTACAA
>JAPYTK010000238.1:5950-8212 GCA_029941785.1 Polyangiaceae bacterium
CAGGAAAACCTTGGAGGAGCTTGGTGTAGCTGTCGCGGATGCCGTAGCGCCGAAGGTAGCTCCACGCGGCTTTGCGTAGAGCAAGATGCTGCTCGACGGGCGCTGTTTCGACATCGAGCGAAGCAAACAACACCAGCCGCAGGTAATGGGCCATCCGGCTCCCCGCCAAACGCATCGACAATAGGCCCGCATAATACGGTTCGCACGCCGCGTCATGCTCGAAGGGTGTCGCCGGCGCATCCGAGAGCATCCGCGTGCGCGTGTCAGCGTGCTCGTCAACCAGAGCGCCCCAACCGTAGCGTCGAAAGCTCGCGGCAATCCGCGAGAGCAGCGCCATGCCTTCCTCCAAATCGGTAAGGCAGAGGAAGGATGCGGTCACCTTGCGACGGAGATCGCCGAAGCGCGCGTCAGCGGCAACGTCAGCATCCGTTGCGGTCAGGATGATGGGCGCAGACAGCAGCATGCCCACACGACTGAGGTGCGTGGCCAGTTCAACGCCCTCTTCGTCCCGTTCGATCCGATAGTCGGCAAGCACGACAGCCGTAGGCTCCAAGCCCTGTCGGTCGCCGGCCCGGAGCGCACGAAACAACGGATAGATCGCCGAGCTCTTGATGGCGTCGACGGAGGGCCGCAGCGGCCTTGGTGAGCCCAGTGCAGCCAGCTCCGCACGGCGACAGGGAAACAGCGCGATCTTGCTGCGATCGTCCGGCTCGATCTGCTCGATCAGGCACCATAGCGTGCGCCACATGCGTACAAGCTCGCGCAATTCAGGATGATTCTGAATCTCAGCGAGTTGGATGGCGATCTGCCGGTCGAGCTCGGCGATCATGCTGTCGAGAGCTGAATAATCCATGACCCTTCTCCGAGCCTAGTCGAAATGCGACCGGTCCGAAGGGTCCAAATGGCACTCTTCAGCTCTGCAAGTCTGCGCCCGCCCCAACAAGCCGACTCCCTCGGGCTCGCGGTACGCTGGGTCGGCGTGTAGACCGCTCGCCGAGTTCACATCACGCGGGGGTGACCCACTGTGCGGCCAGCCAATGTTGTTGGCCGTTCGGAAACGCGATGAGGTACTGGCCTTGCGCGAGCTGCATCACCGTCGCCGGATAACGATTGCCATCGGACCACGTGACGAGCACCGCCGCGCCGACCGCAATGGTCGAAGGCAGCGCGGGAGCGACCACGGGAGCCACAGCAGGCGCGGCAACGGCAGGAGCCGGTTGTTCCCCACTGTCCTCAAGAGGCTCCTCAAACTCGACCGAGATGCGTAGAAACCCGATATGTTGGGTTGGCCCGAGCTCTTTGCCTGCCAGCTGCTCGTTCAAGGCGCGCCTCAACCCGTCGGAATCATCGTGCCTATAACCGCTTGCGAGAAGTGTACACAGCGTCGATCCAATCGCGTCGTGGAGAGCGTCCTCGATATACGTGGCGCCCTCCACGTCAACCGAGGCCATCACGACGACAAGAACGCCTCGCGTACGGTCCTCATAAGTCAAATTCCAGAGTCCGGGCACTCCCGTAGCCGCTGGAGCTTCTACCGGAGGTGGTTGCGCAATTGGCTTGGCTAAGGCCGCGTCGCGCGCCGCCGCAAATTTCGCATTCATCCGCTCGATGCCTAAGCGATTGTACTCTTCACGTTCTTGTTCATTCATTGCAATCACGGGTCCAATAGACCTTCGTCCTCCCAGTGCCGATGCTCCTTATTAGCTTGCTTCTTCGGCGGCATCCCACCGATAGGCTTAGGATCCCTGCCAGACTGACGAACTTGTCTCCCGGTCAAGACCTGCGGCTCACCCGTCTTCGGATCTCTGTGGATGACGCCGTTTGCACCAGCCTCGACCGGCTTTTCGAGATTTACTTGCCTATTCTGCGCGGCTTGCTCGTCTGATGTCAACGGCCGGTTATGAACCGTCGTCGCTCGGCCAGGTTCCTTGTGTCTGTAACCCACGCGCTGCTTCTTGGCTGAATCTACAGCCACCCGGTGTCGTGCCATTCGCTGCTCTTGCGTAGGCATACCACCGGGTCCGGCGTTCGGTGCGGCGGCGAGTTTCCGGGCATGGTCACTTGGTGGCTTGCCGCTCTTTGCCCATGGCGGGTCTCCATGTTTACCCTTACCGCCCTTCCCTTTCGGGCCAGCTTTCTTGCTTTGATCGGCTGCGCCGCCGCGCTTTTGCTTGGCGTCCTTGTCCTTGCCGACGCCGCCGCCCGCGCCGGCTCCACCGCCGCCGCCGCCTGCTCCGCCAGGACCGCCGCCGCCGCCACCAC
>JAPYTK010000239.1 GCA_029941785.1 Polyangiaceae bacterium
TTGGTGGTGCATGAAGCGTTAGAGATGATCTGATGTTCGGCGCGCAGTGCGTCGTCGTTGACGCCCATGACGATCATCGCGTCGAGTTCATCGGCCGGTGGCACCGTGAGCACGACCCGCTTCGCGCCCGCCTCGATGTGACCCATGCATTGCTCGCGCTTGCGGAAGATCCCTGTCGCCTCGACGACAACGTCGATCCCGAGCTTAGCCCAGGGAAGTTGACTCGGCGAGCGTTCGGCGAACGTCGTGGTTCTTTGCCCATCGACGACCAGGCTGCCGTCATGGGTGGAGACTCGGCCCGGGTAACGGCCGTGGACGGAGTCGTACTTGAGTAGATGGGCGAGCGTCTCGGCGCTAGCGAGATCGTTGATGGCGACCACCTCGTACTGTGGACGAGCGCGCAGCACGCGATACACAAGGCGACCGATTCGGCCGAAGCCATTGATTGCAACTCGAATGGTTTTCATACTGCCCATCTCTAGCAATTGTCGCGCCAAGAACGCCACTTCGTCAACATTCTCAACCTTGCGAAGTTATTGGCACTTTTCACTGTCACTTGCGCGAGTGTCCAGACCGGGGGGGATCGTTGCGATCCGGCGGCGACGGGCGTGTGGAAAAGCGACCATGCTGTGATTTTTTTCGGCCACGACTGACCCACCAGGCCGTCGATTCAGTGAGGTCCGCCCGGAGGGGTGGTGCTTCGGCAGGCCCTTGATGAAGGCCTCGCCCAGATCCTCGCTGCCCGAAAGCAGTCGCTTTGCGACCACGCTACCTGTCAGCTTGGCATGGCGTCCGATCAAGTCGCGCAGTGTCGCCTCATCGTTGCCGTTCAAATCATGGGAGCTGAGGTACTCATCGTTCAACAAGTCCTCGTTCTCCCGCCGACAGTACAACACGCCTCCTGTCATGCCGGCTCCAACGTTGTGCGACATCTGCCCAAGCACCACCACCGTACCGCCCGTCATGTAGCCGCAAGCGTGAAGACCAACGCCCTGCACCACAGCCGCGGCGCCGCTGTTGCGAACCGCAAAGCGGTCGCCGGCAAACCCCCGCACGAACAGAGAGCCGCCCGTCGCACCGTAGAGCGCGGCGTTGCCGATGATCGCGCTTCGCTCCGGATCGAGCGGAGCTTCAGCGTGCGGCACGATGACGACGCGGCCGCCCGACATCGATTTGCATACCGAGTCGTTCGCTTCGCCGCAGAGGCGCACGTCGAGGCCGTCAACCAGAAAGGCCGCAAAGCCTTGGCCGGCGGAACCGTCGAATTGGATGTGTACGTCTTCGCCACGCCGGTCGATGACGGCTTGCGCATCGCGATCGCCTGCAAGTCGCGCGAGGTGGGCTCGGTGACGCGCTTCGGCAATGGCGCCGCTCACGCGCGTGAGGACCGCGCGGTCTACCGACCGTGTTGGGTAGCGAAGGGGCTGTCCTCCGCCCACCTCCAGGAGGGCGGCCACGTCGGCAGCGATCGTCTCGTTGAGCTTGGTCGTGCTTCGCGCGAACAGGGACGACGGGACGGGCCCTACTTCGTCGTCGCAAACGCTCGTGACCCTACGTGTGAGCCGCTCAAGCGAGATCCCGCGATGGGCCATCATCACCGCGTGGTGTGGGTTCGGGCGCAACAAGGACGCACGGCCAACGACCTCGTCCAAGCTGCTGAATCCGAGCTGCGCCAAATGCGAGCGGACATCGTCGGCGAGATGGCTAAGCAGCCGGACGACACGCTGCGCGCTCCCGACGTACTTCGCCTTGTACTTTGGATCATGCGTCGCAATGCCCCGCGGGCAATTGTTCTTCTCGCAGACGCGAGCCATGATGCACCCTTGGGCGACGAGCAGCAGCTTGCCGAAACCGAACTCATCAGCGCCGAGCGCCGCGGCCATCACGATATCCTTGCCGGTCGACAGGCCGCCATCGACGCGCAGGCGCACGTGGCGCCGCAACGCCTGATCGCACAGCGTCTGGTGGACTTCAGCGAGTCCAATCTCCCAGGGTATGCCCGCGTGCTTCATCGACACCAAGGTGGCCGCGCCGGTTCCGCCATCACCGCCAGAGACTTGGATGACATCCGCGCCCGCCTTGACAACACCCGCTGCAATCGTTCCGATGTTCACGCCCGCGACGAGTTTGACGCAGATTTGCTTGTCCGGGCCCAGTTGCTTGAGCTCGAAGATGAGCTGTTTGAGATCTTCGATGCTGTAGATGTCGTGCATGGGTGGCGGCGAGATGAGATCCACGCCAGCGGTCGAGTGACGGGCCTTGGCGATTGTCTCGTCGACCTTGACCGCCATCAACTGGCCCCCCTCGCCGGGCTTGGCCCCTTGGGCAATCTTGATTTCGATTTCGTCACCCGCGATGAGGTACTGCGCGGTCACACCGAAGCGGCCTGAGGCGATCTGCTTCGTCGACGCGCTCGTGCCCTCGCTGGCGTAGTAGGGGTTCTCGCCCCCTTCACCACTGTTGCTACGTCCACCGACCCCGCGCATGGCGACGATGAGGTCCCGCTGCGATTCGGCGCTTATCGCACCGAAGGACATCGCCCCGGCACCGAAACGAGTCATGATCTGTGCACGGCTCTCGACCGCCGAGAGAGGCAAGGCTTCGATTTTCCGATCGAACTGCAACAGGTGCCGCAGATTCGTCGGCGTCGCGCTGCCGGTCAATGCGAGGTATTCGTCGTACTTCTCTCGCCCGGCCTGACTGTCCGTCTCCAGTACCACGAGATCGTGCACGATGCGGGACTGCGCGCTCGTCATCGAATGTTTTTCGCCCGCGGTGAGCTTGGCGTGCTCCTTGAAAAGAAATGGGCTCGTGAGCAGGCTGCTTCCGTCCGTGCTTTGGGCTGTGTTGCGCAACACCACTTCTGCCAATCCGTTAATGTCGTAGCCGCCGATCGGGCTGCCCAGACCGCGGAAGTAGCGGCTGATAATTTCCTCGCCGAGGCCCACCGCGCAGAACAATTTGGCGCTGCGATAACTACGCGCCACGCTGATCCCCATCTTGCTCATGATCTTGAGCACTCCGCCTTCGAGCGCGGTGATGACGTGGCGTATCTTGTCTTCCACGGACTGTTGATCGAGGCTGCGATGGGCGTGCGTGGCGGCCAGTTCCAGGGGCAGAACCGGGCACACTGCCGAGGCGCCGAAACCTAGCAAGGCGGCGATATGATGCGAGGTGCGCACCTCGCCACTCGCGATGACGATGCTGCACTCGAGGCGGATCCCGCGATCGTTGAGCGCGCACACAATGGATCGAAGCGCGAGCAGCGATGGCACGGGCGGCGCCTCGCGGTCTGCCAAGCGATCGGTGAGCAAGAGAATGCGGGCCCCGTCGTGCACCGCCACAACGGCCTCCTCGCCGAGTGCTTCGAGCCGCTCGCGAAAGGCGGTGTTACCGCCGTCACGGGTAAAATGGGTGTGAAGCTCGACGGTTTGCTGGCCGAGCGGCGGGTCGCTGGCGCGACTGAGTTCGCGAAGGTAGGTGTAGTCGTGCAGGTCGATCACCGGACTCGCGAGGCGCAAGCCGGGCATCGGGGGCAGCAGTTCCTTGGGCGCGAAAATGTTGGGCTGCTTGCCGAGGTGCACTTCGAGATCGGTCACCATCCGCTCGCGCAGGTAGTCGAGAGGTGGGTTCGTGACCTGAGCGAAGGTCTGGTAAAAAAAATCGAAGAAGGACCGCGGTTGTTCCGAGAGCACGGCAAGTCGGGCGGTGTCGCCCATCGATCCGATCGGCTCCTTGCCCGTCTTGATCATCGGTACGACGATCTTGTCCCGCTCTTCCTTGTTGAACAGGTACACGCCCTGTCGTTGGGTCGCCCACGGCTCATGCACGCTATCGTGTCGTGCGATCGGGCTGAGCCGTGCGTCGAAGCTCGCGCCTTCGTTTTCGTGCGACAAACTCGGATCGCGGAAGTGAACCTTGCCACTCTGCAGGTCGAAGCGCACGCCGGATCCCGCACGCAAGGCGCCCTTGGCAACGATGGTCCGTTCGTCGACTTCGAAGACGCCCGCCTCCGATCCCAAGTAGAAGAAGTCGTCGCTCATCGCCCACCGGCACGGACGAAAACCATTACGATCGAGGCGCGCACCGAGCGTCCGACCGTCGCAATAGCTGATGAAGGCAGGGCCGTCCCAAGCCTCCATCGCGCGACCCCAAAAGGTGTAGTAGCCGTTGGTACGGGCCGCGGGCGGCACCATGATGGCGAGCACATCCTCGGTGTGCGGCATGCTACTGCGATACGTCAACGCTTCGACCATGCCGTTGAGCGTACCGGAGTCACTGACGTTGTGATGGGTCAGCAGTTCGTCCGGCGGCAAGCCAAGATTCTGTTCGCGCGCGTAGGCTGAGGAGTGATTCCCCGCGATGGTGTTGATCTCGCCGTTGTGGGCGATCATCCTGAAGGGCTGCGCCTTGTCCCACGCGGTGCGGGTGTTGGTGCTGAAGCGGCGGTGAAAAATCCCGAAGCGGGTCTTGAAGGCCGGATTGCGCAGGTCGTCGTAATAACGGGGCAAGTCCTCGGCGCGGGTGAGCGCTTTGTAAACGATGGTCCGGGTCGACAACGAGGCAAAGAAGAACTGTTGGTAGATCCCACCTTGCTTCATCGTGGTGCGCACGCGTTGCTTGGCGAGGTAAAGTTGCTGGTTGAATGACGCTTCGGTGCGGCAGCTCGGCGGCCAGGCGATGACGGCGTGCAGGATCTCGGGTTGGCTTTGGCGGGCCATGGGTCCGAGCGCCTCGGCATTTGTGGGAACCGATCGGTAGGTGAGCACCTCCAGGCCGTGAGCAGCGAAGGTCTGTTCAAATATCTGGAGTGCGGCGGCGCGTGCTTTGGGTGACGTGAGGATGAAGAGCGTGGCGACGGCCACTTCACCGCGCTGGTAGCCGAGCAGGTCGAAAGGAATGTCGACCATCACCCCACATCCGTCACCGGTCACCCCGTCGGCGAGAAAACCACCACGATGCTCGACGCAAGCCGCCGCACGCAGGGTGGCTTGCAGCGTCTCATGGGTCGCTTCGGCACGGCGGCTGGCGATGAAGCCAACGCCGCAGGCAGAGCGTGGGACGTGGGGCGCGGTGAGCATTCAATCCTACGATAGCGCGATAACGCAGCGCGTTATGCTCGTTTCTTCTCGCGCTCGTGTTCGTTATGGGACCCATTTCCCAACTACTCGTTAATACAGGCCGATATCGTCCACTTCGTGGTCAAATACGACGGCGGCGGCGGTCTGGAACACGACGCTGATGACGTTTTGCGGCACGAAGACCTCCGCGGTTCCCCAGCCCTCCTGTTGGAGGGAGTTCAAGGGAATGACGTGCTCCGTCCAGCTGCTCGTGACGTTGATCGGCACGCCATGGTAGTCGTTGCACAACTGGCCGCAGCTGCCCCCCTCGCTGACGGGAACCACATCGGTCGTCTGCACCGAGACCCGCAATTGCGCTGTCGTACCTCTGATCCAAAAGAGCACGCCGGTGAAGTTGCTCAAGTCGTAGGGCATGCGGGTCAGGGCATCGACTCCGGTGTTGTTGAAGTCGAAACCGAAGCCCGCACCCCAGCCGATGAACCCCGAGCCCTTGGTCGCTGCGGCGTACTGGCTATTGTGTCCACCAATGATCGGAATGAAGGTTCCACCCTCTGGTGGCGACTGCTTACCCATCGCAGTACCATCATTGTAGGTGTACCAGCCGCCTTGCCGGCCGCCTTGCACCAGAATGGCCCCGTTGCCGTCCTCGAGGTCGTCGATCCAATCGCCTGGCAGCACCAGATTGCTGCCGCCGACACCACTCGAGCTGCTGCTTACGGCCGATGACGACGCCCCGCCGGCGCCGCTCGTGGCGCTCGTGGCACCCGTGGCGTTCGCGGTGCTCGTGGTGGTTGCGCTCGCAGAGCTGCTTGCCGTCTCGCTACCGCCTCCGCTACCACCCACGGAGCCTCCGCCCGCGCTGCCGCCACCAACACCCACGGCGCTGGTGGTTCCCCCACCGCTGGTCGCGGCGGTCGTGAGCCCAGCGCGGTCGATCTCCGTGACACCGGTGGCACAGGCTCCAACGACGGCACAAAGAGTGAACAGGGTGGAGGCGGGGCGCATTCGCTCGGACATGGTTCTCTCCTCGGTCGACGGGAGCGCCTCGACAGCAGTCGAGATCGAGATGTCGGATCCCCCGGTCTTGCACGGGACGTGCCAGCGTCAACCCGCCCCTAGGTAGTTGGATTTACGCAGTCCGCTCGCGCAAGGCGGATCATATCGATCCGCATTCCGGAACGAAGCGGAGCATCATCACCGCTGTTAGCCGAGCCGCGACGAGCCCATCGGTCGCTGTCGTATATGGCTGAGCTTGAAGCGCTTGGGATCGATCGCATAGCGTCGAACACGCAAGCCCATGACGCGTTCTGTGACGCCGAGCTCGCGTGCCGCCCTCGCGACGTTGCCCCGCGATGACTTGAGCGCGTCGGTGATGATCTCGCTTTCCACCGCGGCCAGCTTGTCCGTGAGCGTGCCGCGAAGCTCGGTTCCGCTCGCCTGCGCCGTTTGAATCGAGGGCGGGAAGTGATGGCCATGCAGGACCTCGTCCGAACTCTGCTGTACGGCGCTCTCGATGTATTGCTCGAGTTCGCGCGCATTGCCGGGCCAGCCGTAGCTGAGCAGCATGTCCATCGCAGATGTTGCGATGCGCTTGACGTTTTTGCCGTACAGCTCGCCATACTGCCTGACGAGGAAGTTCGCGAGCGGCAGGATATCGCTGCGACGCTGACGGAGGGGCAACAGGACGATCGGGAAGACACTCAGTCGACGGTGCAGCTCCTTTCGGAAGCGGCCCGCCTTCACCTGCCCCTCCAGATCGCAATTGGTCGAGACGATCACCCGCACATCGACATGCCGCGGGCAATCCCCTCCCAAGCGTTGGACGGATTGCTCTCGAAGCAACTCCAAGAGTTTGCCCTGGATCGATTCCGGTAGCTCGTGGATGTTGTCGAGGAAGAGTGTGCCGCCATCAGCCATCTCGATCCGCCCCACCCGAGGCGTGTCCGCGCCCGCGACAGCTCCTGACTCATAGCCAAAGAGTTCACGTTCGACCATCGCCGTTGGCAGCCCAGCGCAATTGAACGCGACGAAGGGCTTGCTCGCGCGCGGTCCACCGAAGTGGATCGCGTGGGCGGCAAGCTCCTTGCCCGTCCCGCGCTCGCCGAGCAAGATGACGTGAGTGTTCGTCGGTGCGACCTCCTTGATGAGTTCGCAGGCGCGTCGCGTCCCCTTGCTATTGCCGACCATGTTTGCCGGGCGAAAGCGGTTTTCGAGCTGCCCCTGTAGGCGCTGATTCTCCTTCTTCAGCTGAATCGCTTCGACACGGGCCTCGCGCCGCAGACGCACAGAGTCCGTGATCATCGAAGCAATAGACGTCATCAACCTTAACACGTGTTCGAGGGTGGGCCGATCGCGGGTGATGCGGGCGGCACAAAGTGCACCGATCGTCTGCGCGTCGAGCCGCAAGGGGACGCAAAGCACGGCCAAATCGTGACCTGGAGGGCCGAGACGCGCAGTTCTGCTCCGAAGAAAGCGACGGTCACGTGAGATGTGGGGGATGAGAAGCGCTTGGCCGGTGCGGATGACCTCGCCGGTGACCGTCTTGCCGAAGTGCCACGTATTTTTCCCTTGTCGGAGTGGAGCCAGCCCCGATGAGATCTCCAGCGTATCTTGGGCATTCGCCTGGCCATGTTCCCTCGGCGAGATGCACAGTGCGCCCCGACGCCAATCGAGCTGCCTGGTGATCTTGTCCATGATCGGGCCGAGCGCGTGGCGCAAATCGAGGCTCCGTTCGAGATCGCGGCCAAGGTCGAGCAGAAGGGATAGCTCCTTGGCACTTCGTTGGTCCCCAGAATTCCCGTTTCGGATTTTCGCGGTAGATGACATGGTGTCCTTTCTCCTGTCTGATTCAACTTGCCCGTTGGCAATGACGCTCCGGATCGCCGAGCGCGCGACAGATCGCGTCGCCAACCGCCCGGCTACTCGCGCAACCGCCGAGATCCGGCGTCAACACGCCGTCTTCGATGGTGCGTTCGATGGCTCGTTCGACAGCGAGCGCCTCGGTTGTGAGTCCGAGTGAGTGCCGAAGAAGCATGGCTGCGCTCGCAACGCAGCCGATGGGGTTGGCGATGCCTTGGCCCGCAATGTCGGGGGCAGAGCCATGGAC
>JAPYTK010000240.1 GCA_029941785.1 Polyangiaceae bacterium
GCTCGGGTCTGGTGACAGCCTGCAGCCAAGACGACACGGTGTTCGAGGACGGCGAGGGCGGGAGCGCCACAACGAACAACGGGAGCGGCGCCCAAGGTACCGGCGGCGTGATCGGAGTCGGTGGCGGAGACGGAGGGCAAGAGGCCGCGGGCGGACAGGGAGGCGGCTCGGAGACGCTTCCCAGCTGGAAGGTCGATTTCCTCGACTGGATGGACGGCGTGATCAAGCAGTTGCCAGGCAAAGACTCCAACGGGTTTTCCGTGCCCGACGATGCGCAGCGCGACACCTTTCGCCAAGCCTGCGAAGCGCTTCGGGACGGTGAACTCGCCGAGGCCACACTTCACGCTCAGGCCGTTCAGTACCAGCTGGTCATGATCGCGGATCAAGGCGCGAGTAGCGCGATGTTTTACGCCCTGGTGCCGCAGAGTTGGTCCGAGGAAGACGCCCCGCCGCTCGACGGCCGGGGAGCCTTCTTTGTCCGCGCGAAGCAAGAGGTGAACAAATACCTCGCCCTGAGCTCGGCTCACCCGCGCTTCGACAGCTTCAGTGGCCACGTCGCGGCAAACGCCTTCCGCCAGCTCGCGGCGCGCAGCTTGGCCATCGCGGGAACCCACCGATGCGCCAACCCTGACGCAAGCGGCTGCTCGGGCACGACGGCGGTATGTGGCTCACCCGCCGCGGCTTACCGTGAGAGCGACATGGCCCACATGGACCGAGCCTTCTTTCAGGTGTTCCACGAGGTGATGGACGCCGATGGCGGCGGCAGCATCCAACATGTCCAAGTTCATGGCTTCGCCTCGGGCGCGAACGACCCCGAGTTTACGTTGAGCTCCGGCACGAGCAAGAACGTCGCTGACGACAACTTCACGCCGAACCTGCTCGCCACCAAGCTCGCTGAACTCACGGCCTTGGCCGGAAGCCAGAAACCGGGGAATAGCTGCAACCAGACCGGTGACATCAACCGGCTGTGCGGCTCGACCAACACCCAAGGCCGCTACACCAACGGCGTGGACGCGGGACAGGTCTGCACCACGAGCAGCAGCGGCGAGAGCAACGGACGCTTCATTCACGCCGAGCTCAGCAAGGCCATTCGCGACATCAACGGGAGCATTGGCCCCCAAGTCTTCATCGACGCTCTCGGCGACGTGTTTTAGACGCTCGACGGCCGCGACCTCAGCGGGAAGGGTCGAACCCCGTTACCTTGCGGAGAAAATTCGCATCGAGGTACTCGCGCTGAATCACCTCCGCCATCTGCTCGACGGAAACGAAGCGATCGTAATCGACGCGAATCACCGGCACGCTCTTCGAAATGTGCGCAATGAACTCTTCGTACGCTCGATTCAGCCCCTCGAGATACTCGAGCGTGATCCCGGATTCGACCCCACGATCGCGCATATTGATCCGCTCCATCGACCGCTCGGCAGACACATCGAGATAGACGATGACGTTGGGCCGGCACATGAAGTTGCTCATGTGATTGAACAATGCCTGGTACGTCCGGTAGTCCCGCTCGTCCATCAATCCGATCCCGACGAGCATCTTGGCGAAGACCGAGTCTTCGTAAATGGTGCGGTCCTGCACCGCCGAGCGCCCCTTCCAGATGATCTCCTGATGTTGTTGAAAACGCCGATTCAAGAGGTAGATCTGGGTCTGAAAAGCGTAGCGCGCCGTGTCCCGATAGAAGTCCTCAAGGTATTCGTTGTCCTCGACGGGCTCGTAATAGACGTCAATTCCCATATGTTCGCCAAGCGCCGTGGCCAGGGTTGATTTACCCGCCCCGATCATCCCAGCAATGCCGATGAACACGCGATCGAATGACATGCGACCTGTGTACTTTGTCGTCCGCCGGGAGGCCAGACACGGCAGGAAAAATCAGCTCGGCTCTTGGTCCTTCGCGCGTAACTTCTTGTAAAGGGTCACGCGGTTGATCCCCAGCAGCGCCGCGGCCTTGGTCCGATTGCCCTCCGTGGCGCGCAAGGCGGCGGCGATCGCACGCTCTTCGAGCGTCGCGAGGTCGAGCGGTAGCTGGACCAAGTCGCGGTCGGACTCATCAAGATCGTGTCCGGCGCTCGTGGCGGGCACGCCTGCGGATCGCTGCACCTCCGCGGGCCAATCGGCCGGCTCGATGACCGGGCCATCTCCGAGCACGAGCGCGTGCTCGATCACGTTCCGCAGCTCCCGAACATTGCCGGGCCACGGGTAGCTTTTGAGTACCTCGATGGCAGCGGGTGAAATACCCGTCACACGGCGACCGCATGACGGCCCGAGATCCGCGAGGAAACGGTCGGCCAACATCGCGATGTCGTCCTGCCGAACCCGCAGCGGCGGCACCTCGACCGTGACGACACTGATCCGATAATACAGATCGCTACGAAAAGAGCCTTCCGCGACCATCTGTTTGAGCGGACGATTGGTCGCAACCAGGATCCGAGCCCGGAGCGGTATCGACCGATTCGATCCAAGACGCTCGAAAGCACGCGCCTCGAGCACGTGAAGCAGCTTCGCTTGGCTGGTGAGAGGTAAGTCGCCAATCTCGTCGAGCAGCACCGTGCCCTCGCCCACCGCCTCCAGCGCGCCAGCTCGTGCTCCGGCTGCACCGGTAAACGCCCCCTTCTCATGGCCAAAGAGCTCGGCCTCGAGGAGATTCTCCGGAATGGCGGCACAATTGATCACGCGCGATGGTTCGCTTGCCCGAGGGCCCGCCTCGTGGATCAAGCGGGCCAAAAAGGACTTGCCCGATCCGGTCTCGCCGATGATGAGGGCGATGGCATTGGACGCAGCCAAGCGAGCGAGCACCTTCGCGATCGCTTCCGCCTCAGGGGTCGATCCGAGAAAGGAGCGCGCACTACCGTAGGCGATTCGACGAAGTTCTCGATTCTCCGTGGCGACGCGATCCATACTTCGCATCCGGATCAAACTCGACGCCGTGAGCCGCCCCGCGACCACGAGCAAGCGCCGCGTGTCGTCGCATAACAAGCGAGACGCAAGATCCACCTCAAACACCAAGGCCTCGTGAGCTAGGCCGACCAACGGCACGGTCACTTGATGACGTCCCTGCGCAAGACTGCGCTCGACGAGCTGTTCGGTCGCCGTCTCGCCAGGCTCGAGCTTCAATTTCGTCACGACCGCACTCGCGCCGAGACGGGCCGTCACCCATCGGCCCAAGACGGCTTGGATCGAGACTTCGTCACGCGAGCCGTCGAGGGCTTCGCTGAGAAGGAAAATGGATCCGAGACCAGGCTCCTTGACGGTTCCTCCACCCAGTAGAGTGCGCACGTCCGTCACCTCGAGGGCCGTCTGCGCCTGGGCGACACGCGCCGTCTCCGACGCCACGAGCGCAATGACGGTCGACCCAACGACGAGTTTGTCCCCAACGACGAGCGTACACGCTTCACACGACTCGCCCGCGTGCCTGATCGAAGCCGCCCCGTCGACCACCCGAACGTCGGCCGCGCCATCGACTCGCCGTAGTTCGAGGTGCCGGCGGGATACCGTCAAATCCGAAAGACGTAAGTCGGCCGCTCGACCGCGACCGACGACGATGACTTCCGCGCCCAGCGCCGTGCGGGCACCGAGGTCGGGACCACCGGACACGACGATCTCCAGATCGGCCTCCACGTCCTCCGACTCCTGCTCGCTATTCAACGGACTCACCACCGGACGAGGCTAGCAGTTGTTGAGCTTGGGATCTGCACCGTGATATCCGCATCGGGGGGAGGCTCTTGAGCCGTCAAGACGACAGCGCTCACCACCACGGCGCTGACGACGACCCCGCTCACGGCCGTCCAGAACCACCAACGCTCGGTGAGTGTTGGTGCCACGGGGGGAGGTCGTGAGCGCAGCACAAAGGGGGCGCGGGTCGTTCCGAAACGGCCGAGCGGCAGACCGTCCCGATCAAAGGCGACCGCGTGGCAATGGAAGAGGCCCGCGTTAGGAAGACGAAACTCCGCACGACCACGTTCCAACCGAGTCGCCATCGGCAAGTAGGGCGCCCGGGCACCCGCCCGGCAGGCAAGCGTCACCCGCGCCGTCGCTCCGCCAGCGCGCAACGCGAACCGCCGCACGTCCGTGCCCACCGCTTCGAGCTCTAGCACCACACCGCGCTTGTGGGGCCGTGCTGCCTCTTCCTCGAACATCTTCGTAACGCGGGGGGGCAGGGAGGGGTCGCTCAAGCGAAACGCAGGCGCTAGAAAAAACAGCTCCTCCAGCAGCGATTGCGCCACCACCGATCGACCGCGAATGAGCAAGATCGCAGCGCGAAGTTCGAGCGCTTGAACGCGCTGCTTCGGAGGCGCGTCGGGGCCGATCCCGCTCACGGTTGCCAAGGCGTCATCGTACCGCAGCTCCTCCACGGCTTGGCGCGCAACGGCCAAACGCTCGGCGACCGGCAGCGCGGGTGGACGCGCGGTCGGCGGACTCGCCGGGGGCGAGGGTGTCGCAGACTTCCCTTCCTCCGCAGGCGAATCGACGGGGGCCTTCGACCCAGTCTTTGGCTCAACAGCCTCCCTCGCGGCGGGAGAATCGCCCTTTGGCGGCGCCTCCCGCGCAAGGGCGGCTCCGCAACAAAGCACGGCGGCCCCGAACAGAAGACCGCCCGCGAAGAACCAGGGTTTCGTCATGATCGAAGACCAGATGCTAGCATCTGTGGGCGATGACTGGATCAGCTCCTGCCCTCACGCGCCGAATCGGACGATTTGAGCTCGGCCGTCGGATCGGTGCTGGAGGTATGGCAGCGGTGTTCGCAGCACGGGAGAACGGGCCGATGGATCTCGGTCGCCTCGTCGCGCTGAAGGTCATGTCAGCCGCTCTCGTCGGCGACCCCGACTCGGAGCGCATGTTCCTGCGCGAAGCGGGCCTCAGCGCGAGGCTCGAACACCGACACATCGTCCGGGTGTACGAAGTTGGCGAGGCGGACGGCACGCTGTTCATCAGCATGGAGCTGCTCCACGGCGCCGCCTTGAACAAGCTTTGCGCGCGAGAATCACCGCCTCTGCCGATTGCGCTGCGGCTGCTCGCGGATATATCCAAGGCCCTGCACTTCGCTCATGAACTGCGCGACGCACGGGGTGCGCCCCTCGACCTCGTGCACCAGGACGTCACTCCGCACAACGTCATGGTCACCTACGACGGGGTGCCGAAGCTTCTCGACTTTGGCGTGGCACGCATTGGCGCGATGGATGCGAGTCGCACCGACACCGTACGAGGCAAGCCGGCGTACCTGGCACCTGAACAGGTGCTCGGGGAGCGCTTGGACCGACGAACCGATGTGTTCGCGCTCGGCGCCATCGCCTACGAACTGCTCACGGGAAGCCGCCTCTTCAAAGGAGGGAGTCCGCTAGAAATCTACGCGGCGATCTCCTCAAAGGCGATTCCTCAAGCGAGCGACCACGACATTCCTGGGCCCATCGCCGCGGTGGTGGACCGGGCGACGGACCGCAACCCGAAAAAGCGCTTCGACGATATGGCGGCGATGGGCGAGGCGCTCGAGGAGGCAAGGCTCGCGGTCGGAATCACAGACGTGGAAGAAGGGGTTCTCGGCGCGTGGGCGCGTGAACATGCTCCACCAACGTACAGTTTGCTCGAACTCGAGCGCGAAATCACCGATGGGAAAACCACGACCGACGACACAACAACCGATGTCGCCGATCTGCTGACCGAGCGTACCGGACGTCCATCCCGAAGCCACCCCTCCGATCTCACCGGTGCGCCAACCAAGAGTGAGGTCAGGCGAAAACCGACAACGATCTCTTCATCGATCCCTTACCTACTCGTGTTGCTAGCTACCGTGGTCCTCGGCGTCCTCGGTTCGCCATGGATCAGCCGCAGCACGAGCAACTCCGCCACTCCTCATGCGAGCGCCACCGCCGCCCACGCAACCACGACGAGCGTTGCGCCGCCTCCGACGACCAAACCGACGATCGCAACGTCGGCACAGCCGCTTGCGCCCAAACTCACCGTACCCAACGGGCCCCCGAGCACTAGCGCGCGCCGCCCACCGCCGATCGCGAAAACCTCCACGGCACCGAGCCTGCCAACATCCGCGGCTCTGCCGTCAGTGACCGCGACCACCCTACCCGTGTCGACCGAGGCCAAGTCCTCGCCCACGGTCGACAAGGCCGGCAAGATCGCCGTACGCTCGAGCCCTTGGGGCGCTGTCTTTCTCGACGGCGTTCCGGTTGGGAATTCGCCACAGGTTCTGCGCGTCGTTCCCGGTCCGCACACCATCGGGGTGCGAACCAAGAGCGGGCAATCCAAGCAACGGGCCGTGACGGTTCGGCCCGGGCAGACCGTGGTCGTGCAGCTCGTGTTCTAGGCTCGAAACCAGCCGATCAGCGAGCTGTCGGTGAGAATCGAAGCAAGCCGAGTGTCGGTTTCTCATCGAGCGTGAGTACGCTTATCAAGCCGTACATGCCCACGTAAAGAGCCCCATCTGGCGCGACAGTGACGGTCGCCGCGCTGTCATCCGGCACCGGCGCAGAGAAGATTTCCTCGCCGCTCATGCGATCGAGAACGATAAGCGCGTCATCGCTGGTCTGGGGAAACACGACCGCGCCGAGTTGTTCGTCCGACGGCTGAACACGGGTGGCCGTACCGATGATGTGATTGTCCGTCACAGTCACGACACTCGTCCAGTCGCGGTCCTCGGAGAGAGGGTGGGACCACTTCACGCCGCTTGCATCAAAAGCGACGACGTCACGGTCGGTTTCAGACCATCCCCAGCTTAGGCCGAACTCATAAAAGTACACGACCCCGTCCGCGTCGATGGCGGGAGATCCCGGGGCGGCCCCTCGCTCGAGCTTCTGCTCGTAGGCAACCGCGCAAATGTCCTCGTCGGGATCGGCGTCGGTATTCGCGTCGCAGGCGGGAATATCCATGACCTTGACTCGAGCATCGATGATGCCGGACTTCGTCTGGTTTTCCGCAGCCGCGCCATCGCTTATCATCACGTAGCGATCGCCAGGGCTGATCGACGGGCTGGTCGCGCTTCCCTTATGGGTGATCGCGTACCACCCCCGCTGTAGCTTGGGTGCTTCTGTGCTTCCGCTCATCCGCAGCTGTACGAGGGCCCCCTTCCCTTGCTCTGGACCGCCGCCGATGACGTAGATGTCTCCATTGGACGCGATCGCGAGTGTGTTGTCCACGAAGTCGCCCTGTCCGAGGAAGTTGGCGAAGGCAGGGCCATCTTCCACCTTGTCGTAATTCCCCCAGACGGTTTTGATGTTCTCCTGGATCGACGTCGGAAACAGGGCCGAGATGTCGACCGCCACCCCGGCCTCCGGCGCCACGAATCCATAGACCTCTTGGATGTTGAGCGAATCGAGCCGCGTGCCGTCCTCACGGGACAGCAGATGGACGGTGCCAGAACTCGTCACCGTCGCGACCTGCCCTTGCGGCGTGAAGTGCATACCCCAAGGCGCGTCCGCTCCTCCGACGGCGCTCTCGAAACTCGTCGTCCAGCGGGGCTGGCCACTCGCATTGAGCGAAACCACCGATGCGTCGACCGTGAAGTACAGCATACCCGCAGAGTCGACCTCTACCGAGCTGCGTCCGATCGAAGGAGCGAAGCTCTTGCACCACCGCACTTGTCCCGTGACCGTGTCCACCGCATGCAGCCGACATCCGTCCTTTTGCGGGTGAGTCGTCGTGGCGTAGGTCACCGATCCATCCGGGCTAAAGGTGTTGGGCTGAGTCAGGCCCAGACCCTCGAGCGCGTGCCACACGGGGGTGAATGCGCTGCCGGTCTTGCATCGAATGATGTCACTGTTGCCGGCGTCACCATGCACGCCCAAGTAGGGGATGCCGTCCGCGTAGGGCGCCGCCTGACTGGGCCGACAAGGCAACTCGATCGGCTCAGGAGTGGGCAGCACATCGCTCGGCGACCCACCACACCCCGCTCCCCCGAAAACGCTCAAGATCACACCACCACACAGGCCCGAGTAACGCGACATCTTCATGATGGGACATAATGTAGTCATTTGACTACACTATGTCAAGGCATAGCTTACA
>JAPYTK010000241.1 GCA_029941785.1 Polyangiaceae bacterium
ACCACATTCAGGCTCTGGACTTGGTGGGCCGTAAGTTGCCTCGCCACAACGGGAGGGCCTTTCAGGTGTTCGCGAAGGTCGCGGGGCAGGTCGCTGCCGATGCGATGGCCGACGAGCGCACAGAGCCTCTCGCGAAGGGGCTGATCGGTGCCGTCGAGTTGCTCACCAGCGTGACGATGGAACTTGGCGCCAAGGCGATGGCCGATCCGGAAGAAGCGGGCGCAGCAGCGTCGAACTACTTGAACGTCTTTGCGCTCACGGCGCTTCAGATGTCGTGGGTCAAACAGGTCAAGTTTGCCATCGACAACCAGCACCCTCAAGCTGAGATCAAGCGCAAGCTCGCGAGCTATTTTACGGCCATGGTTTTGCCCGAGCAAACGTCGTTTGCGACGATCATGCGCGCAGGGAAAGAGTACATGATGGCGTTCGACGTCGACGAGTTGTAGTCGCCCCTGTTGTGGAATTCGGCGACAAAATCGTGTTCATACGGTAGAGTTCGCCGGCCTTGGTACAAGGACGTACGAACTCGTGGCGGGGAGCACTTCGATCGCAGTCACTGCTCGTCGTCACTGCGGCGTGCTTGTCGACGTCGCCCCTCGGGGCACAGAGCCCAAGCGAAGAAGATGCGGCGTCGCCATCGGACGGCGACGTGCCGGCGCCGACGGACAAGAACGCCACGCTCCCGGCTAAGACCTCTGACGCGCCGGCCAAAGGTGTTGGAAAGGCCGCGGCGACGGGCGTCTCCTTCCCCAAGCCGCTCAACTACGTTGCGCCGGTCTATCCAGAGCAGGCAAGAAGGGAAGGTGTCGAAGCGGTAGTGCTCTTGAAGCTCGACATTTCGGCACGAGGCGAGGTGATCCGAGCCGAGGTCTATCGCAGTGGCGGCCAAGCTTTCGACGAAGCGGCCAAGCTCGCCTCGACGAAGTTGCGATTCTCCCCGGCACGGAAGGCTGACGGGACGCCGTTCGCGGCCCGTATCGTGTACCGATACAAATTTGCGATTGAGGAGGTCGAGGTCGTCAAACCGAAGGTGACGTGGGGCAGGCTCGAAGGTCGCGTGGAGATCGCACGACTCGAGGTTCCGCTGGCCGGCGCCGAGGTGGTCATCAAGAAGCCCGGTGGCAAGAGCGTCGCGCGTCGCAGCGACGGACAAGGTCGTTTTGACGCGAGCGAGCTCGAACCGGGAAAATACGAAGTCACGGTGAAGGCTGATGGACATCAGCCGCTCACGACGAACGTTCAAATCGCTGCCGGTGTGGCGAGCAGACTGACCCTACGACTCAATCCGGACGTCGATGAAGGCGTCATCGATGTACTCGTCGAAGGTGTTCGTCCTCCGCGGGAGGTGACGAGACGCACGATCGAACGGCGAGAGATCGAGCGTATCCCTGGTACCTCAGGCGATGCTTTGCGTTCGATTCAGAGCTTGCCGGGCGTGGCGCGGCCACCGGGTTTGGCGGGCCTGCTGCTCGTGCGTGGCTCCGCACCGCAGGACACGCAGACCTTCGTCGATGGGATAGGCGTGCCGCTCATCTACCATTTTGGTGGGCTGTCGAGCGTCATCCCCACCGAGGTGCTGAGCAAGATCGACTTTTATCCGGGGAACTTCAGCGCGCGCTACGGACGCCGCCAGGGGGGGATTGTCGATGCGGGGATCCGCGATCCGGCGACCGATGGTTATCACGGAATGGCGCAACTCGATCTGATCGATGCGCGCTTCGTATTCGAGGGACCGATCCCTGGCACGGAAGAGTGGAGTTTCCTCGCTTCCGGCCGCCGCAGTTGGATGGATGCGTGGCTCGGACCGGTGTTGGAAGAGGCGGGCGCCGGCGTGACTACCGCGCCGGTTTATTACGATTACCAGCTCGTGGTGCAGCATCGGCCGAAGAAGCAAAAAGAGGACGGCTTTCGGATGAGCTTTTACGGCTCTGACGATGCGATCGAGATCCTCAACAACGATCCCATTCCCAACGAGCCAGCCCTGTCAGGGAGTTTGGGTCTGCATACGGCGTTTCAACGGCTTCAGTTTGGGTACCAGAAGCGGCTCAGCTCCAAGGGGCGGTTTGTTGCAGACTTGGCCGTCGGCCGAGACGAGATCGAATTTAGTCTCGGTAGCTTGTTCTTTGATTTGGAGCTGTACCAGCTCTTCGGCCGCTACGAATATCAGCACCGGTTCTTGCCATGGATGAAGGGAAATTTCGGTATCGACATGTTCCGAGGCGTCGCAGGGGTCGCCGCTCGACTTCCCTCAGCGCCCTCGCCTGGCCAGGCACCGAATCAGCCTTTTTCGACGCGCAACTTGAGCGAAATCCAGCAGGATACGTCGTATTATCAACCGGGCGCCTACACCGAATTTGAGCTGACGCCGCATCCGCGCCTGAGACTGGTTCCTGGGGTGCGTCTCGATTACGCGCGGGCGACGGAGCGGTGGGATGTCAATCCACGGTTTAATGCGCGGTTCACGGTTATCGACGACTTCCCGAAGACGACAATCAAGGCCGGGGCGGGTCTGTACTCGCAGCCGCCGCAGTTTCAGGAGGCTGTTCCGCCGTTTGGAACCAAGGGTCTGCGCTCGAACCGCGCGCTCCATTTCGGGCTTGGCGTCGAACAGGACATCACGAAGCAAATCGATATTTCGGTGGAGGGTTTCTACAAACTACTCGACCAGCAGGTCGTGCCGAACGCCGATCGATCATCGTCCCTGAGCACCTACACGAACGATGGCCAGGGTTATGTGGCTGGCGCTGAGGTGTTGTTGAAATACAAGCCCGATGAGCATTTCTTCGGATGGTTGGCGTACACCTTGTCTCGCAGCGTGCGTCAGAACGGGCCTGAGGAAGAGGAGTTTCTGGTTCCTTTCGACCAGCCCCACATATTGACGGTGCTGGGCAGCTACAGATTCGGCCGGGGCTGGGAAGCGGGGGCCCGTTTTCGACTCGTGTCGGGGGGGCTACAGACGCCCCATGTGTGCAATCCTAAGATCGATAGCTGTGATGAAACGCGGATCAATGCGCTCTATCATGGCGCGTCGGGGGTCTATACGGCGATACCCTTTGGCGCGGTGTCGAGCGAGCGGCTGCCCTTGTTCCATGCGCTCGACGTGCGGGTGGACAAAACGTGGAAATTCAAAGCGTGGAAGCTCGCTTTTTACGTCGACATTCAGAACATTTACAATCACGAGAACGTGGAAGCTTTACGGTACAACTTCAATTACACAGAGCGCCAATACACGACCGGTCTGCCGATTTTACCGAGCCTCGGACTGCGAGGGGATTTTTGATGGGTCGAGCGCGAACTCAGGGTCGGACGATGTGGGTGATGCCTTTTAGGCCCCGGAGCGGTCTGCTGTGCTTCGTCTTGTTTTGTATATTTGCTATCAGCTGCGGTGCCAGCTTTGCGCCCTCGAGTCAGGTGGACACGCTTCGTGTGCTCGCGGTGCGAGCGGAGCCTTCCTATGTGAGGCCGGGGGAGACGGTACGTTTTGAAATGACGGCGGTTGACGCCTTGGGGGACGAGGCCCGGCCGATTCAAGTGGTTTGGCTCGGGGGCTGCATCAATCCGGTGGGCGATCAGTATTTTGCCTGTTATGCCCAGCTCGGTGAGATTTTTGCGAGCTTGGGAGCCGGAACGATCAGCAGCGAGTTTGTCTCGTTGCAGGAGATTCCGCCGGCGACGAGCGGCAGCCCTGGCGGCTCGGAATACGAGTGGAAGATGCCTGAGGATATCGTATCGTCGCGCCCCGCCCCGGACGTCGGTCCACATTACGGAATCGCGTACGTGTTCTTCGCGGCCTGTGCCGGTCGGCTCGCACCGGCGGAGATCTCGACGGAAGGAAGTGTGCCGGCGTTTCCCTTGGTTTGCCTCGATGGGGACGGCAATCGTTTGGGCTCAGACAGCTTTGTTCCCGGATACACGCAAGTGTACGCCTTCGCCGACGACCGTCGCAATGCGGCGCCTCCGGTGGAGGGGATCACGCTCGACGGCGACGAATTGAGCGGGGCTGAGGATGACAGCGCCGAGGTGGCAACCTGTCCGGTGTTGATGGCGGACCGCCTCGATGCCAGCGAGGGTTGCGGCGCGGAGCCCCTCGAAGATCGCTGCACCAAGCACAATCTAAAGGCGATTGTGGGGGATGTGGCCGAGCTTAACCCCGATGGCACTCTCGGGGAGGATGTTTCTCTGCGGGAGACCGTGTGGGTCGAGTACTTCTCGGATGGCGGCTCGTTCGAACGCTCGCTGAAGCTCGTGAGTGACGCGCAAACGGGTTACGTCGGCGAGCATGAGACCGCATGGTTTGCGCCGGACGAGACGGGCACCGTGAACATCTGGGCGGTGGCGCGGGACCAACGAGGTGGTTCGAGCATCGTCCACCGGGTCGTGCGCGTGGTCGCTCCGTAGAGCGTCGGCGAGAGATCAGCTTGAGCGATTGTGGGGCCAACCCATCAGGCCTTCAAACAGGCGGTCCATGACGGCTTCGAATCGGACGATATCGAAGCGGGCGCCGCTCGCCATCCAGTCATTGTGCTGACCAGGACCGGGAAAGTGCCCGACGATGTCGAGGTGGTCGGCTTTACCCACCCACAGGGGGGTCCCCCAAAGCTGCGACGCCAGAGGGACGACGCCATCACTCGCGTTCTCGGGCGGCGCGTGACCGCAGAGCTCAGCCAGACGTTCTTGGGCCTGGGGGGCGCGGCAAGGGTAGCGAGGATCGTGCGCCGCGGTGAGCCGTTGGAGAAAGTGAAACAGCGTGCCGGACACGGTGGCCCACGGCGAGAGGACGTTACCGAGCCAATCGACGAGACCGCGGCGAGGGGCATAACTGCAAATGCACTGATAACGTATGCCGGGGCGGTTTTCGACGCCGGCCTGAAACAGATCCATGGCCTCGGGCATGAGCTGTACGACGCCTCCTTGGTCGTCCCGTACCTGCCGCAGCCAATCCCGCAAATTGCGGCTCGCCGCCTCGTCCAGCACGCGAGAAACGGCGTCCGTCAATCGATCGACCAAGGCGAGTTCGACTCCGACGTAGTCTCCCGTACGACCCAGCGCCGCCACCAAGGCTGAGGCTGCCGCTAGCGGTGGAGCTCCGAGCTTGAGCGCGGTGACGGTAATGGCGCTCACGGCGTACAAGAGCTGTTGACCCTTGGCGGTCGCAAAAAACGTCGCGAGCGGCGTACCATAGTGCGGTGTGTTGAGCGTCGTGACGCTCTCGAGTCGGTCGATCCAGGACATTTGTGGTGACGACCCGTGCTCGAGGTGAACCGTCGGCGAGGCGACCAGCCTCGCATCGAGTCCGCCTGTCGAGTGTCCGACCACGTGGATGGGGCCGTCGTCGGAGCCGGCGGTGTGGGCGATCATATGAGCGAGCTTGGCCGCCCGGCGTCGGATCGAGGCGGTGGGATGAACTTCGCAGACCCGGATCTCAACGCGCTGCCCGGCCGCATCGAAGCGTTTGGCGAGAGCGCTTCGAAGGTGCTCGAAATAATCGTATGCCGCGAGCTGGGCGAAGCCGAACATCCCCGGCGAGAGGTAGACGCGCACACAAGACATGCCATGAGCATACTGGCAGTTGGACCTCGGATCGGGCAACTGCCCAACAGCCGCGGCCAGAAGCATCCCAGAATCATGTGAGCGCTCCCGAAGAAAGCGAGCTACTCTCGATGGGCCTTGGTTTCACTGTCGATAGCACGCGAAATTGAAGCAGCCGTGCGCGCTGTTCTTCGCACGCGCAACGTAGAAGGGGAGGTTGTTGTCCGAGACAGGTCGCTTGAGTTGCGTCAAGCGGGAGGCGTCGTGGCGGTCGATCTGGGAGAGTGGGTCGAGCAGTGGGCGGTGATCCCGCCTGACATGCGGGATCGACGGGCTCTGGCTTGCGCGGTACGGCTCCAAGAATCCTTGGCGCAGGTGAAATCGGGGTCGAAGGCTCCGCGGGGCGGAGGAACCTCAGGTGGCGGCGGGGGATCGGCATCGCCTGCGTCGGCGGCGAGGCGGCGAGCTTTGCCCGGTACCTTGGGCATCGACTTGGATGCCAAAGGGGTGGCGATCTCGTTGGTCGCCGTGGCGGTCGTTGGCGTCGCGGCGTGGTGGTTTCTGTTCCAGGAGCCCGAGCCTGAGATCGCGCCTGTCGATCTTGAAAAATCGCGAGAAGCTGCTCGCCTGCGGCGCGTCTGCGAGGCGGGGAGGCAGCAGGTCTATAGCGGTGCAGCAATGGCTGTGGACAGTGCGGGCTGGGTTGTCGAGCTGTGGCTTGCGAAAGATGTCAGTGGGCGTTTTTCTGCGACCGACATCGATGAGGCGGTTGCGGCGGAAACCGTGAGCAAGGCATTGGGGGGTGTGCCGCCGGCCGAAATCGCAACAACGGTTGATGGTCGCACGGCCGTGCTGCGTTTTGACGGGCCGTACGTCGCGCCATTCTTCTCGACCTCCGGAAGGCCTCTCTTCGTGAGCTTGGCGGCTCGGCTCACCAAGCGACTTGGCGGTCAGAGCGCGGCCCTTTATGCGAAGTGTGCGCACCTCACGACGCACGACATCGGAGCATGGTTTTGGGGCAAGACGACGCCTCATGCGGCCACGGCTTTGCTTTTTGCCTCGGGGCTTTATGCGCACCCACCAGCCCTGCAGATAAGGCAACTGGGTAAAGATCCTCTGGCGGCGGTGGAGCATCGGGTCAGTAGCCTCGAACCCCGAGCGCTCGCCTCGTCCGTGACCCATGCGGGCGGCACCCTGCGCACACGCGAAGCCATGATCGATCCGGATGGCCTGGGCGGTACGGCGGTACGTTTTCCTCTCGTCGCGGCGACGCGTGCCGGTCGGGCGAGTCGAGCTCTGATCGAGTGAGTCGACTCAGTCGTCTGCGCCGATTTTGACCAGGGCGTAGATGGGGACGGCGGGGTTGGTGGCGGCGGCGAGCTTCTCGCGCCCGGGCAGGAAATCCAGCTCGCACACGAAACCGAATGCGACGATGTTCGCGCCTTGCTTCTTGAGGAGGTCGGCGGTTGCGGCGGCTGTGCCGCCCGTCGCCAACAGGTCGTCGATGATCAGGACGCGGTCGCCCGGCGTGCAGGAGCCCTTGTGAAGCTGAAGTGTTCCCTCGCCGTATTCGAGTGCATAACGGACTTCGTCCACCTCGGCGGGCAATTTCCCCGGTTTTCGCACCGGCACAAAGCCTGCGCCAAGGCGCTCAGCAATGGCGGCGCCGAAAATGAAACCGCGCGCCTCCATTCCGACCACCTTGTCGATGCCGCGACCCACGAAGGGGCCCGACAACAAATCGATCGACAAGCGCAGGGCTTGGGCATCGCCCACCAAAGGGGTGATGTCCTTGAACCGGATCCCCGGTTTGGGAAAGTCGACGATGGTGCGTAGTTTCGACGTGAGAAGTCGGATGGCCTCTTCCGAGGGGAAGTCGTCGAGAATGATGTTGGAGTCGTCCATCGTCCTTACAAGGTGCCTTGCAGCCCGAGTCCGTATCGTCCTTTGCCGAGGGCGATGGGTGATACGCTGAGAGAGCCGAAACCCTCGTGACGCCAGTATTTCTCTCGTTTCGTCATACCGATGGTAAAAAGCAGCGCACCCGTGACCTGCCCGATGCCGTTGGCGACGAGTCCGAAGGTGCCCATGGCACCAGGATTGGTGGTTCCGATGGCGATGAACGGGCCGACGACCGGCACGAAGAGTGGCGCTCGCTTGTCCGCGGTGTGGTCACCCGATAGAGCGACCGCCGTCGTGGACAGAAACCAGAGCGCACCCGTCGTTGTGGCCCCGGCGATGACCAGGCCTCTTCGTGGCCGCGTGTCGATCGCGTAGCCCCAAGGTGTTGGCAGTCCTTCGCGGTACGGAATGCTCTTGCGAGGGCGCGTCCGCTGGTACCCAGGTGGAG
>JAPYTK010000242.1 GCA_029941785.1 Polyangiaceae bacterium
GGATTGATGGGCGCGACCTCCTTTGGGTTTTGCCAGGCGTAGGTGCACGGACCGGTCTTGTCGAGCATGACGCCCACGTTGTAGCTCGAATAATTGAACGCCAACCCTAGCTGTGGCGCGTTGAAGAGCTGGTAGCGGCCCGCGTCGATCCCCCGCACCTCGGCGGCGAGATAATGCGGACCGCTAGCGCCGCCGAGGGTCCCGCTGCCGCCTTCGTTGCGCAAGATACCGAGGGCAGCGTAAGCGTAGCTCGTCCCAATGACATCGAGATCGTTATCCTCGTCACAATCGACGAGGACAAAATCCTCGATCCCCTGACCGGGCATGTCGACATTCGTCGCCGGCTTGAAGCAGGTCTCGCCCGCGTCGAGTTTGCCGTCGCCGCACTTGGGGATCCGGCAATCGGGCGTGCAGCCATCCGCTGGCTCCGTGTTGCCATCGTCACATTCCTCGGAGCCTTCCAGCTCGCCGTTGCCGCACATCGCAGCCGAAGCTCCGCCGTTGCCGCCAGTGACAGCTGACGTCGTACCGCCCGCCCCGCCGACACCGACCGTGGCGGCGGCGGCGCCGCCGCCTTGTCCGCTGGAGGTGGTGGTCTGAGAGGGGATGAAGGTGTCACCACATCCGATCGCAAACACCAAACACGCGCCGCACCCATAAGAGAGTCTCATCATTAGCTCCTACATCGACATGAACGAAAGGACCTGCGCCGCTTGGCCGGCGGCTCCGGCCGTGCCGGTGCCTTGACCACCATCGGCAGCGTCGCCGAGCGTCACGGTGGCCGTGGTCGACGGGGCCGCACCGACGTGCGCAATCCCGATGGAGTGACCGCCGAGACCGCCGCCGCCACGACCGCCTAGACCGCCCTTGCCGCCGCCACCGCCACTGCAAGCACTTGTAATAGGAACGTTCCCGCCTAGACCACCATTGCCGCCAGCTTGACCGCCCTCGCCATCGCCTCCGGCGCCGCCGTCAGCCGTCGTCACCACGAGTCCGTCGAAGGTGAGGGTCGCGTCGATGCTCACCAAACCAATAGACGAGCCGCCCGCGCCGCCGCCCTTGCCGCCCACGCCGCCGCAGCCACCCGAGCCGCCGCCGCCGCCGCTCGGACCGGCTCGGCCGGAGGTGGCCAGGCATTCTTTCGCGCCGCCGCCGCCGCCGCCGCCGTGACCGGGCATTCCCACGCCGCCATCAACGCCAACTACGCCTTGATAGCCACCTGAAGTGAGCGTCCCCTGCCCCGTCGCGCCGTCACCATCGGCGCCCGTATCCCCGTTGGCTCCATTGCCGCCAGAGTTACAAGGAGAGTTGGAATCCTGGGGTGTGCCTGCAGCGCCGCCCCCCATGTCCTTCACGTCGCCGAGGTTGCCGGCACCGCCGGAGGAGGCGTTCGTGCCAGTTCCACCGAGACCGCCGCCATGGCTCATCCCACCGCTCGCGCAGCTGGCGCCTGTCGCGCCTGAACCACCAAGGTAGCCCATCATGTTGGCGCTCCCGCAAGTCTTGTTTAGTACCCAATTGCCGTCGCCGCCGTTCGTGCCCTTCTCCGCGACGCCGCTCGCCGCGGCTCCGTCATCGCCCTTCGCGCCGTTGCCCGCGAACAGCTCGACGCGCTCGAGACTCGCCGTCGCTTCGTTCACCAGCATCGCGATGCTGCTGCCGCCGGCGGCCATCGCGTCGGCCGCTACCACAATGACGTCCGCCACGCGCGCCGTGCCCGCGCCATCGATCGAAAACACCACCGCATCCGCCTCGCCCTCGATGCGGGTCTTCTCGGCGGACTGCCAAACCCAATCCTTGGTGCAATCCAGCCCCCCGAAGAAGTTCAGGTTGCCGTTGCCCCTCACCTGATCGGTAAAGGTCTCGGCACAAGCGTAGATCGGTTTGCCCGTCGCTTCGGCCTCCAGCGCCGCCGCTTTGAAGGTACCGAAGGGCTTGGCTTGGCTGCCGTCGCCGCTGTCGTCGCCAAGCGAGCTGCTCACGAAGATCCCACAATCGTCGGCTACCGCGCCGCCCGATGCGTCAAACTCGTCCTTGGGCACGCAGCCCGCCGGCACGCCGCCGCCCGCTCCACCCATGCCGCTCGCCGTGGTGGCCGTGCTCCCGCCTCCGGAAGCCGTGGCGGGACAGGTCTTGGTCGTCTCGCAGGGAGCGGAGCCGCAACCCGCAACCCCACACGCGCTGCCAAAGAAAAAGATCGCAAGCCACGGGCCCGTGCGCCTGCGCCACTGAATAAGCTCTCGTTTCATCTGTCCACCCTATGCATCGTGTTTGGTCGTAATAAGAAGTCGCGTGCTCTGTCCGGTAAGAAGTCTTAGCACGAGCCACCCGGCGGGCACTCGGCAGACTGTCTCATCAGAAACGGCCGAGGAGCGTGAGGCCGGCGTGGCCAGGCGCAACGGTCGGCACCACGAGCGGAAGAGCGGTTTGGTCCGGAGCCGGATCGGAGCCTACGAAATAGTAGATCCCCGTGCCGAGGAGCAGGGCGCCGCCGGCAACCCAGCTGCCGATCGCTGCGCCCGTGAGCGTCTGTTGGCTGTCCGCCGCACCTTGAAGATCGGCGCACCGTGCGGGCGCGCTCGCTCCGGCGCAGGCGCTGTTGTCGCCGCCTATCTCAGCCGCGAAGGCGTCGATGTCGCCGGATTTCCCGTTCGCGGCGACGGTGAGTCCGATCGCCGTCCCGGTCATGACCGCGCCCAACCCCAAGCCGACACCGATCACGACCTTCGAGGGGCCGCCAGCTGCCGAGTCGCCACCAACAAACGGTTCGAGGGTGATCGTGATCTTCTGCGCCCCTCCGGCCACCACCTTCACCGAGACCCGCGCGGTGTCGAAGCCCGACAGACGCGCCTGAATGGTGTGATCGCCAGGATCGAGAAACAGTACGCTATCGGTGGCGAGCTGCAGCGGACGGTCATCGAGGTCGAGCTCGGCCCCAGACTGGCTGATCGTCAGGTCGATGCGGCCCACCTTCGCCGCTGCCTGCTGCAGCATCTTGGTCGTGCCCTCACGCTCTTTTTTCGTGGCGCTCGCAGGGAGCTCTCGCAAAAAATGGTGCAGATACTGCGCGGCCTCTCGCGGGTGATCGAGTTTCAGTTCGCATGCTCCGAGCGCCCCTGCGATCTGATAATGACGCTTGATGCGGTAAGCGGCCGTCAACGCCGCGCGCGCCGCCTTGTACCGACCCTCACGAAAAAGCCCGACCCCTTTGAGATGGAGTTCGCGGGCCTGCTGCGTCATCGCCGCCCCCGATCCACCATCGGCAGGAGGCTCGTTTGGGGCCGCGTGCGCTTGAAGCGGAACGACCGCGAAGGCCAGCGTGAACATCGCCGCTGACTTGTGTACCCATCGCATCATGATTCTGTCCCTCTGCGAGCGATTCGCTCGCGCCCCCGACTAATAATTGGGGTTGGCCCCGGGCACAAACGGCTGGTTGCCTTTTGATGGCTCCGCAGGGGGATCGGTCGTGGGTGGCGGCGGTGAGGCCTTCGGGGCCTTCGGGACCTTCGGGGCTGTCTTGACGGTCGGCAAGCGGGCTCCTGAGCCGGGGCGGACAGCAGGCCGGGGCGTCGCATCCGCCTCAGCAGCAGATCCTCCCGCTCCCTCGCGCGGTGTCTCCTCAGGGATCACCCCAGGGGGCGTATCGGTCAGCTCGCCGTCGCTGGGTTGCCGCGGCGTCACTTGGGAAGGGACGGCAATGGTCTTTGCGCTGTTGGCCGGGCGGACCTTGCTCGCATCCGATGACCCCGATAGACCGGTCCCGCTCCAAACGATTCCCCCCACCGCGACAATCACGACTCCCGCCGCACCGATGGCCAACCACTTGCGCGACCGCGCTCCCGTGATCGGCAGCTCCCATTCGCCCGAGTCACGACTCTGCGGCATGAGCGATTCGGTGGCCACGTCGTGCGGCTCATCGTCGTCATCGGGCAAAGAAGCCAAGTACTCCGCGTTGGCGTGGTCGCCGTAGGGATCATGAGCCTCGGGCGCGGTGCCGACCGGAACGGAGGGGGCGGCTCCCGGAGCGGACGGGGCGGCTCCCGGAACGGACGGGGCGGCTGCGCCCACTTCGTCCTTCCAAGGAAGGCTAAACCGACCTGAACTCGCGGCGCCGCTCGATTCGAGTTCCTCTGCGCCTGCCCGTTCGCTCGACACCTGAGCACTGAGGGGAGACGAAGGGGAGGCGGACGGCGGCTCGACCGCGGCCTGACCCCACGAGACTGCGCTGTGCATGCCAGGCAAGCGCTGCCCCGACGGTGGCGTCGGCATCTCGGAGCGCGACGGCGGTACCTCGTCGTCGGCCAAGCGTACGTTCAGCAACTTCAAGTCTTCTTTAAGCGACGGCACGCCCGCCCCTCGATCCTGTGCGCGCATCGTCGTGCATGATCGAGCGGAATCGCGCCGATTGATCTGAACCTTCTGAGCCGGCAAGGTGACCTGCCGGCTTGAGCCAGGCTTCGCCTTCGCCACCTGCTGGGTGTAATCTCCGCCCGGGGAAGCATCCGAGGGCAAAAGCAAGGCATCGTCCGACCCGCCCCCGAGCGGATCGGCGTCCGGATCCCCACCGGTGAGCTGCTCGATCAGCGCCTTGACCTCTGGCCTTTGTGCAGGCGCGCGGTAGGCGTCGTGCTGCGATTGGGAGGCGTGAGGCTCGGGTGGAGTCGTGCGGGAGCGGTCAACCGGTCCCGAAGATTCGTCGTCGTGATGTGTCATGAGAAATGGCTCGCGTGCTCGAATCGCGAATTTTTCCTCACAATGGAGCTTCTGTCACCTTTTCGACGAAAGCGGCGTCGCTTCGATCTATCGAACCTGCCTATCTTCATGAATCACTTCTCGAAGGGCATGGCGAAGCGGTTCATGAAGCCTTTCCATAAGGCTTATGCCCGCCCAAACGGGCGACAGGCTCAGGGCTGGATCGGCAAGCGACGTGGTCCCCAGCGACCAGGGGGACCGTCGAACACGCCAGCGCACACCGCGCCGCAGTGAATGCAGTGACCGCGGTCGTCGAGCCCCCATGCGCCGAGCTTGTACCAGTCCCGCTCGATGAGCAGCTCGCCGCAAGCTTGACAGTAAGAACTCCCTCCGGCCGCATCGTGCACATTGCCTGTGTAGGCATGGTGCAACCCAGCCTCGATCGCGATCTGCCGCGCCCGCAGGAGGGTCGACGGAGGCGTCGGTGGCCGGTCCTGCATCTTGTAGTCAGGATAAAACGCGCTGAAGTGGAGGGGCACGTCGGGACCAAGCTCGGTCACGATCCACGCGCAGAGCTTCTCCAGTTCGCTGGTCGAGTCGTTCAATCCCGGGATCAGCAAGGTCGTGATCTCCAGCCACACGTCAGTCCGGTGTTTGAGGTAGACGAGCGTATCGAGAACAGGCTGGATGTGGGATTTGGTGATGCGAAAGTAAAACTCCTCGCTGAAGGCTTTGAGATCCACATTCGCCGCGTCCATATGAGCAAAGAACTCAGCGCGGGGCTCCTCGCACACGTAGCCCGCGGTCACCGCCACGGCCTTGATCCCTCGCTCGTGGCAAGCGATCGCCACATCGATCGCGTACTCCATGAAGATGATCGGATCGTTGTAGGTAAACGCGACGCTCCGGCAGCCGTGATCCACCGCGGCCTGGGCGATCTGCTCAGGCGAGGCCCGCCCCATCAGGGTGTCCATCTCACGGGACTTGGAGATGTCCCAGTTCTGGCAGAAGGAGCAGGCGAGGTTGCACCCGGCCGTACCGAAAGAGAGAACCGGCGTGCCAGGCAAGAAATGGTTGAGCGGCTTCTTCTCGATCGGATCGATACAAAAGCCGCTCGAGCGGCCGTAGGTGGTCAGCACGATCTGGTCGTTCTCACGCGCACGCACGAAGCACATGCCACGCTGTCCCTCGGCCAAGGAGCAGGCGCGCGGGCAGACATCGCAGCTTACGCGCCCATCGTCTTTGAGGGTCCAATACTTTGTCGGCGCGATCGTCTTCCGCTCGTGATCTTGCAAGGCGAGCTCGATTGCATCCATCCGCCCCATTGTAGCAGTCGATGTCCCTGCCGCGGCGAGGTATAGTGAGCAGGTGAAAACGCGCGAAGCCGCAGTGGCGGGGCTGTTCTACCCCGGTGGCGAGAGTGCCTTGCGAGCACAGGTCGAGGGCTTCCTCGCGGGCGCAAGCGGCGGAGAGCAACCCAAGGCGCTGATCGGCCCTCACGCGGGCACGAAGTACTCCGGCGCAGTCGCCGCCTCGGCTTACGCTCACCTCGAACCGACCTCCGGATCGGCGAGCATCGAACGGGTGGTGCTCCTCGGCCCGTCGCACCGGGTGGCCTTCCGGGGGATCGCGACGAGCACCGCCGCGCAATTTCGCACTCCGCTCGGTACGATCCCCATCGACCGCTCAGCGGTAGACGAACTCGAAGCTCGCTTCGAGGCGATCTTCCCCCTCGACGAGGCGCACCGGCAAGAGCACAGCCTCGAGCTTCACCTACCGTTCTTGCAAACCACGCTCGGCCCGTTTCAGATCGTACCGCTCGTCATCGGACCCACGCCAACGCAGATCGTCGCCGAGGTGCTCGACGCGCTATGGGGCGGCGAAGAGACGCTCATCGTCATCAGCTCCGATCTGAGCCATTTTCACGACTACGACACGGCGCAACAGATGGATCGGCAGACGAGCGACAGCATCGAGACGCTCGCGTGGGAGAAGCTCGAGCACGATGGTGCCTGCGGGTTTTATCCCGTGCGCGGCCTGCTCGAGACGGCGCGACGGCGGGGCATGAGCGCGCAGACCGTCGATCTGCGAAACTCCGGTGACACGGCGGGAGCACGAAACGAGGTGGTGGGTTATGGCTCCTACCTGTTCCACTGAGCCGGACGGCTCGCTCAACGCGGCCGAGCAGGCCAGCTTGCTCGAGGTCGTTCACACCGCCATCCGCCACGGCGTCAGCACGCGGACACGCCACCGGCCCGAGCTCGAGCATCTCCCCCCACGTTTGCAGCACCTCGCCGCCTGTTTCGTCACGCTTCACCTCCATGGCGTGCTCCGCGGTTGCGTCGGTACGCTCAAGGCCCGTGATCCGCTCGCCCTCGCCGCCGCCCGCGCCGCCTACAACGCCGCCTTCGAAGATCCGCGCTTCTCTCCTCTCGTCGAGCGCGAGCTTCAAGGCCTCAGCGCGCACGTTTCCGTGCTGTCCTCTGCGGAGCCCATGTCCTTCGTCGACGAAGCCGACCTGCTCTCACAGCTGCGCCCCGGCATCGACGGACTCATCCTGCGCGAGGGGGAAAGCAGCGGGACCTTCTTGCCATCGGTGTGGGAACAACTTCCCGAGCGCGCCGCGTTTCTTCAGCAGCTCAAACGTAAAGCAGGCCTGAGCGCCAACTACTGGTCGAACACCCTCGAGGTGGAGCGCTACGCCGCGCATGGATTCGGCGACGACGCGTCGCACGCCATTAAGGGGTCAGGCTGAGCGCCAACAAATTCCACGAGCTGTCGTGATCCACCAGCGGATCGTTGGGGCTCGCGCCGACATCGAGTTTCTGATTAAATCCCGAAACAACGGTCAAGCCCTGTGACGATTGCGTCAGCGCTCCGCTCAAGCGCCCGCCCATCGTCCCACTCGTCTCCATCGATCGTGCCCTCGACGCCGCGGAGTGACGACGAACTTGACGAAGTCCGGGCCCGCGCCACACACTTCGGCGACTCCCATGTCGCCCCGCCTCGACTTCGGCATCGATCGCCTCCCGCAACAGGCCGCTCTTCTCGCGCGCCTTCGCGCCCGTCGCGTCGGTGTGCTCGCCCACGCAGCCAGTGTGAATCGCCAGCTGGTTCACCTCTGTGAGGTGCTCGCCACGCTCGATATATCACCGGCCGTTCTGTTC
>JAPYTK010000243.1 GCA_029941785.1 Polyangiaceae bacterium
TGCGTGCTCGCTGCATGTGGTGCGACGGTCGGGACGGGCGACTGCGGCAACTGCGCGCCCTCTCAACATTGCGTCGATGGGACGTGCGTCGACCACACTGGCGGCGCGGGCGGCACCGGACATCACGGCGGCAACGGTGGAACGACATCCCTGTCGTTTAGCAACGGCAGCGGCGGCTGCCCAAACGCACAGCTATGCGGCTCGGAGTGCTGCACCAGCGACGAGATCTGCGCGCTGCAAACCCTTTGCGCCCCACAACAAGATGCATGCGCGGACAACGACGACTGTTGGTTCGACAGCTATTGCCTCGGCGGAGAGTGCATCCCCTATGAGATCCCGCCCGAGCACGATCACGACGATACGTGCGAGAACACCATCGACATCAACGCGATCCTGCCCGACGTGCAATGCCGCTGGACGGGGCCTCCCATGGGAGACAGCCGCCCACTTCACGTGCATGTCATGAGCACGCCAGTGGTGGTGGACTTCAATTTCGACAACGACCCGAAGACGCTCACGCCGTCGATCGTCTTTACGACGTTTCCGACCGCGGGCAGCTACAGCAACCCAGGCGTGCTCCGCATCATCGACGGCAACACCTGTGCGCAGCAACATTCGCTCGACGATCCGACTCACGTGACCATGTCCCCGGCGAGCGTAGCCTTGGGAGACATCAACGGCGACGGCCGATCCGAGATCGTGGCCGCCGCCCATGGTGGCGGCTTGATCGCCTTCGTGTACAACAACCAAACGAAGACCTTCGAGAAGCTCTGGCGCTCTGGCGCGTGCAACGGCGGGCAGGGCCCCCCGATCAACGCCGACACGACGGGCGGGAACGACAAGTGGTCAGGGCCGTCGATTCACGATCTCGACGACGACGGAAAACCCGAGATCATCTACGGCGCTGTGGTCTACCAAAACGACGGATGCATCATCTCCAATTCGCTTGGCTTTCAGGCGTACCACAAGGGTCAGATCCCGGTCATCGCCGACGTCGACGAAGATGGGCAAATGGAGCTCGTCGTGGGCAACGCCATCTTCGGGTGGGACAGCCAGAACAGCACTTGGGTGAGCGAGAGCTACTTCACGGCGTCAGGGGGCAACGGCTTCGTCGCCGTGGCCGACATGGGCAACTTCCCCATCGCCGCTCTCGGCAACAAGGACTTCGTCGAGATCATCGTCATCCAGCAGGGCACCGCGCGCGTACAGACAATTGACGGCGCCATCGTCTTCGGCCCCATCCCGCTCACCGGTACCGGAAACGGCGGGCCGCCCACGGTCGCCGATTTTGACGGCGATGGCCGCAACGAGTTCGCCTCCGCGGGTGGCAGCAACTACGTCGTGTTCGACTTCGACTGCCTCGTGAACGGCAATCCGGCCAACTGCGGGGGCATGAGTAAGACGAGCGGCATCTTGTGGACGCAGCCCTCGAAAGATCAAAGCAGCAACGTGACCGGCTCGAGCGTCTTCGACTTCGATGGCGACGGATCGGCTGAGGCCATCTACGCCGACGAGTGCTTCTTGCGGATCTACGAAGGGGCGACCGGAAAGGTCCTCTACAGCGCGGCGCGATCCAGCGGAACGACCTACGAGAACCCGGTGATCGCCGACGTGGATGGCGATTACCGCACCGAGATCGTCTCCGCCGTCAACGACTACGCCGGATCGCTCGGCTGTCCGAACACCGATCCTCTCTTGCCCACGAGCATCTACGAGCAAAACCACGGCATCGTGGTCTTGCGAGATGAACAAGATCGATGGGCGGCGTCCCGCCCCGTGTGGAATCAACACGCCTACGCGGTGACCCACGTTGGAGACGCGGGCGAAATCCCGAAGACCTCCCAAGTCAAGCTCAACTGGAAGGAGCCCGGGCTGAACAATTTCCGTCAAAACGTTCAGGGTTCGCTCGCCGCCCTCGGTGTGCCCGACCTCACGGCCGGCGGTACCGTTGGCGCCGTTCAGTGCGAAGGCAACATCGCTACCATCGAGGCGCGGGTGTGCAATCGGGGCACGCTGCCGATGGTGGGTGGAACCAAGGTGAGCTTCTACAACGGTGCCCTCGACGGCCCCGAGCTGTGCAACGCGCCGATACCGGTGGCGCTTCAGGTAGCGGAATGCGACATCGTCAGCTGCAAGACGAACCTGGGGGATCTTGAGATCGACGTGTATGTGCTCGTCGATCCGGACGGCGAGACGAAGGAGTGCTGGGAGAAGAACAACGTCGCCGTGTACTACGACGTCGCCTGCGGGCAAGTACCGAAGTAGGTATTCAGCTGCTTAGGCTCTTGCAGCGCCACGTACATGCCGACACGCTGCCGACATGCCGATCATCACGACGAACCCCTCCACCGGAGAACGTCTCGCCGAATACGAGACGATGAGTGACGATCAGGTCGCGGCTCACGTCGCACAGACCGCGGAGGCGTCGCTGAACTGGGCGCGTTCAGGGTTCGAGGAGCGCAGCCGGATACTGAACCGTGCCGCCGAGCTACTTCGCGAGCGAGCCGAGATCCTCGCGACCCTCATCACGAGCGAAATGGGCAAACCAATTTCCCAATCCCGCGCCGAGGTCGAAAAGTGCGCATGGATGTGCGAACACAACGCTGAAGAAGCCGAGGCTTATCTCGCCCCGCGCGAGGTTGCCACCTCCATGAGCCGTAGCGTCGTATGCTACCGGCCACTCGGCGTGGTCTTCGCCATCATGCCTTGGAACTTCCCGCTCTGGCAGGTGATCCGTTTCGCCGCACCCAATCTGATGGCCGGCAACGCCGCCCTGCTGAGCCACGCCCCGATCTCGACGGGAATCGCGCTCGCCATCGAGACGCTGTTTCGCGACGCAGGCCTACCCGACGCGGTCTTTACGACGCTGGTCATCGAAGACAAGCAAGCCGCCGCGGTCATCGGCCATCCCGGCGTGGTCGCCGTCACGCTCACGGGCAGTGGACGGGCAGGACGCGCGGTGGCGACCGAAGCTGCCCGCCACCTCAAGAAAGTGGTTCTCGAGCTCGGAGGCAACGACCCTTATCTGATCCTCGATGACGCCGATCTCGACCACGCGGCAGACTGCTGCGTCACGCTCCGCATGCTCGTCTCTGGCCAGGTGTGCGTGTCGCCGAAGCGACTCATCGCCGTCGCTTCGGTGTACGACGCCTTCGAAGAGCGCGTCGTCGATCGGGCCAAGACTTTTCTTCCCGGCGATCCGCTCATCGAGTCCACCAATCTAGGCCCGCTCGCACGCTCCGACCTGCGAGCCGCCCTGCACGATCAGGTTGAGCGGACGCTCGCGGACGGAGCGACATGTCTGCTGGGCGGCACGCTGCCGGCAGGACCGGGGTTTTTCTACCCCGCTACCGTGCTGCGCGATATTCCTCCCGGCTCCGCTGCCTACAAAGAAGAGCTGTTCGGTCCGGTGGTTTGCCTGTTGCGCGCCGAAGACGAATGGGATGCTATTCGCATCGCCAATGACAGCGCCTACGGACTGGGCGCCGCCGTATTCACCAAAGACGTCGAGCGCGGCCAACGCATCGCTCGAGAAGAGATCCAAGCCGGTACCTGCTCGGTGAACACCTTCGTCGCCTCCGACCCGCGACTGCCCTTTGGTGGGATCAAGCAGAGCGGCTATGGACGCGAGAGTGCGCTCGAGGGGATTCGCGAGCTTTGCAACGTGAAGACCATCCACGTCAAATAGCTTCTCGGTCGCCGCTCCCAGGAGTGCCTCACCTAATCGGAATCGTTAGGCTTGCCTCTCATCTTGTTGGCGCTCCACGAAGGGTCGTGCTACCTGACTGACCGTTCAGTCAGTCCGCGTGGCGAGGGGCGCTGTGCGGGTGGGGCACGAGAGCACAATGGATAACGAAGAAGTCTCTGTGAAAGACCTCCGAAGCACACCGGTCGTCGTTGGCATCGATGTGGGATCGACCACGGTAAAGGCTATCGTGCTCGACCCCGACAAGTTCGAGATCGTTTGGAGCGACGACAAGAACGGATCAACAGGGCCTTGGGCAGCGCCTCGGAGGCGATTCAGAACATTCCCGCTGTCGTCCGCACCATCGCATCGACCGTTCGTGACCCAGAGTTTAGGCAACGCGCGCGTTACGATGTCGAGCTCGTTGTGGACCTTCTACGGGGGAAGGCCAAGCAAACCTACGGCCCCCTTGTGTCCAAGCTCAGTCGTCGAGCCTTCTTCGATAACAACAGCGACTTTCCACAGACCGCGTCGACGAACGAGCCGATGGCGGCCGAGTAGACGTAGGCGCGAGCAGGACCGACAGTGACCGAATTTCCTCGAGGAGGTCGCGGGCCGGCTCAGCCCGTGAGTAAGGGCGCCACGATCGCTCTGATCCTCGTGTCCATCGCTGCGATTGTCGGCACGGTCACTCTGCTGAAGTGGTCTTTGGGCTGAGCGCGCGATCGTCGTGACGCGAAATGGCGCGCCGAACTCCCTCCTCCCGAACGAATCCGAGGTGCCGCCACCTCTCTCGACCTTGCCGATCGAGAAGCACGAGAGAAGGCACGTGGTGCAATCCTTCGAAGACGCCATGACCAGCGATCGTATCGGCGTCGGCCAAGGCGATCGGATAACTCAAGTTGAGCGACTGAGCGAAAGCCTCCACCAGCATCTTGTGGTGCGGAGGCTCGAGCGCGAGGAGCAACACGTTGATACGTGGCACCTGCTGGCGCAAGACAGCTTGGACGATCCGCGCTTGGGCTTGCGACGCGGTGTCGTAGGTCGCCGCAAACAGGATCAAGGTCATCCGCCCGCGGAGTTGGGACGATCGGATCACTTTTCCGTCGGTGGTAGCGAAGGCGAAACGACGAACGGCGCCTGGCTGCTCGACTCCGCGTGCCCCTGCCGACCCGACCGGGGACACGGGTGTCCCGGCGCAGCTGATGGCCAACAGGGCGAGGAGCCCTGTCCAACGACCCACGCGCGATGTCGGCGCGCCCATCACCCCAACGATGCGTTGAAAAGGTCCGCGCAATCGCGCAGCAGTTGGGGAAGCTGCTGGCCCGCGCGGGAATGAGCCAGGACGGCGTGAGCCAGCTCGTCGATGACAGCTTCGAAGCTCGAACTGTAGAGCTGCACGCCGTCGATTTCGTCCCCTTTGTTGGGGGCATCGTCGGTGCGGATGATGGGCTCCTGACGAACCCAGTCGAAGCCTTGATCCTTGGTGAAACGGCAAACGAGAAGGCGCACAAAATCGAGGTAAAGCGGGATCACGAGCACAGCGATACGCACACCGCCAGCGGCCGTGCCAAGAAGTGCCCGCGACACGTCGGTGACAGGACCGATCGCCATACCCGCCGATGCGCGAATACGACCATGCCGGGAAGCATCCGATTCTACCGCGAGCAAGGGACCGTAGATGGCCGCGTGCGGCACCTTGAGCAAGGGGGCATCTTCCTCGAGCGCGTCGAGCCAAGCATCCCGACCCGCGTCGGGTAATTCAGCGTAGAGCTGGGCGGCTGCCGTCGCGGCATTCGCATCGGTGGCGAGCGACGACAACCACGCCTGCCAAGAGTGTCGGACCCGTTGCGAACCCGTCTCACTTGTCCCTTCGCCCCGATCGTCTTCCGGCGAAGGGTCGTCCTGCGACGCTTTGTCGTTCATGCGCTCACCTCAATCGAGATGTCCGCAGCGACGCCGCGCAATAACTCGTCGAGTTCCGCTTCGCTGTCGGTAGCGGCAACCACGCTCAACTCAGAGCGGCGCTCCGCGCGGGCGAGTCGCTTGGTCTCCTCGGTGGCGGGGTGCGCATACACTTGAGCCAATCCGTTGTTCGCTTCGACAATGCCCTTGAAGAACACGACGTCCGCTGAGGCCAAGCTCACGTTTCGCAGGACCATCCCGTCAGCCAAACTGGCTTCGACGAGTGATTGGATCGCAGCTCCGGCACTCATGAGTGGTGCACTTAAGCAGAGCTTGCCCACAAGGGAAAGCTCCAAAAACAGCGAATTCAATGAAGACACAGCTTATCCACAGAACTAGGGTCGGGTCCGTGACGGAGCAAGAACGCCAGCCTGACGACAACGTGCTCGACTTGCCGCCCCTCGAGGTTGATGTCGATGGGGAACCCGAGATGCTCGCGCCGATCGAAGAGGAACTTCACTTGCCCGGCAGCGAAAGCGAGGCCAGCGGACAAGACGACGGCGTCCTCGACCCGACACATGAGATGGACATGGTGACGGAGGGGCCTAGTCTCTTGGGGGACGCGACCCTAGGCCCAGCAACAACGGAGATTCCTGATGAAATCGCCTTCGCTGAAGGGGGCGAGGCCATTTTCGTCAACGCCGAGCAGGCTCTCGGTTTTGGTGCGGGCGACGAGGAGCCCGATCCCTTGTCGAACGAGTCCGCGCATGAAATTCGCGAGATGGACGATGGCGGCCTCGATGGCATTGACGATCCGCACGGAAAACAAATCGACGAACATGCCTTTCCTCCGCTCGACGGTAGTGAGGATGACGAAGACGAGGAATTGCGCGACGCGGTATCGATCGAACTACCGGCACTCGAAGACGCCGTGCTCGGCGACAACGACGGCTCAAGAGCCGACGAAAATAGCGTGTAGCTCTCGCTGCGCTTCGCCAGCTTTGTCTGGCGCAATGATCGCCGAGATGCGCAACGGCATGGCCAGCGTCGCGTGGATGTCGACACCTTTCAAACATGCGTGAAAGTCGTCGAGATGCGCGAGATCGGTCGTCAAGTCGTTCCCAACCACGCTGACGAACGCGACGGGGTCGACGACCGTCGCGCCCTCGAGGCCGACCAACCGCGCCCGGATTTCGGACCAGTTGGGAGCGTTGCGCAAGCTCAGCAGCACGCCTGCCCCTGCACCTCGCCATAGTTCGCGGAGACTCGCTCCGGTGCCGCGCACCGTCTCCACGACGGCGTCGAGCACAGGCTCCTCCTCGCAACGAACCCACGCGACTTGACTGTCGCAGGTCACCGCCCGGGCCCGAGGGCGCTCCTCGGGAGCAAATTTACGAATGACGGTCTCGCGCGAAACCTGATTCGGAGGATCGAAAGTCTTGCGAGCGTAAACGGCGATGCCCGCCTTACGTGCCCACTCCACAGCCTGCTCGCAAAGCACCTTGGCTCCGCCGTGCGCCATTTGCTCTAAGGTGTCGCAATCGATCTCTGGCAAGTGCTGCGCATCGCTCACGCTACGAGGATCCGCTGAATAGACGCCGTCCACGTCGCTGTAAATCTCGGCCCGCTCGGCACCGAGGGCCGCTGCGAGCGCGACCGCCGTCGTGTCGGAGCCACCACGTCCAAGCGTCGTGATCTCGCGCTTGTAGCTCATGCCCTGATACCCCGCGACGATCACGACCCGGCCGCGCGCGAGCTCGTCCTCGATGCGGTGGGGACGCACCTCGATGATGCGCGCATCGAAATGCCGATCGTTGGTGATCAGACCGCATTGCGAACCGGTGAAGGAAATCGCGTCGATACCGCGCGCCTGTATTGCGATCGAAAGCAGCGACATCGAGATGCGCTCGCCCGTCGACACCAGCATGTCGAGTTCCCGGCGAGGCGCTTCGCCTTCAACCTGGTCGTCGGTTTGCGCAGCCTGTTTTGCCAAGGCGAGCAAGCCATCCGTGGTCTTGCCCATCGCGCTCACCACGACCACCACCGAGTGACCGGCGCGACGAGTTGCGACAACCCGGTCCGCGACGTAACCGAGATGTTTTACATCGGCGAGCGACGAGCCGCCGTATTTCTGGACGATGATCGAACCGGTGGTCAAGGCCCCCCATCGCTAACACAGCACGACAGAGGGTGGGCGGTCTAATCGCCCTGGGGCCCTTCGTCCTGAGCGAGCATCGAGC
>JAPYTK010000244.1 GCA_029941785.1 Polyangiaceae bacterium
GCGTAACGACGAGGTGGACTGCACCTTCGACGCCTGTGATCTGACACTGGGCCTTTGCCGTTACACGCCGGACGACAGCGTGTGTCAGAACGAGGCCTATTGCGACGGCATCGAAGAATGCCATCAGACCTTGGGGTGTGTGGCCGGGGCGCCGGTCACCTGTAGCGATGGGTCGCCGTGCACGATCAATCAATGCGACGAGGCCACGGACAAGTGCACGAGCGAGCCGCGCGATGTTGACCAAGACGGTGATCCGGATGCGCATTGCGGTGGGGGTGATTGTCAGGACGATGATCCGATGATCTCTTCGCTGACGCCTGAGATCTGTGCCAACGGCCGTGACGACGATTGCGACCAAGAGATTGACGAAGCGCAATGTGCGACGCCAAAGCACGATACTTGCCTCGACCCACTCGAACTCGATGCCCCCGGCACCTACGCCATGAACACGGCGGCAGCGGCCCTCGATTATTCTGCGAGCTGCACACAGGGAAACCCTTCCGTTTTGCGCGATCTGGTCGCGGCCGTAAAGCTGCCGGCTCTCGTGAAGCAAGACGTTCAGCTCACGGTCCGGGCTCAGACGAGCGACGTGTCCCTGGCTTTGCTCGCGCAATGCAGTGACCCCGCTAGCGAGATCGCGTGCAGCGGTGGCTTTGCTCACCCAGACGGAGGCTTCGTAGCGAAGGTGCGCGGAAGAAGCCTGGGCGGAGAGGCGAATCCGATCGCCCTGCCGACCTACGTCTTTTCTCAGCAAGGGACCGACTTGGTTCTTCGTTACGAATCGCTCGCTGCGAGCAGCAAGCCCACGAATGAGACCTGCGGCACGGCTCAGGTGCTAAATCCAAGCATTCCCACGATGGCGAGCATCGTCGATGCTGTCAGCGATCTCGCTTTAGGGTGTGGGGCGAAGACGGGCGAACTGGTGTACCAGTTTGATCTCGCCGCGACCTCAGACGTTCATCTTTATGCAACATCCCTCGATGGCGATGGTTTGCCCGTCTTGTCACTGCGTGACGCGGCGTGCGCAGCTCCTGGCGACGAGATCACGTGCAACAGCACCAAAAACGCTCACGTCTTTCGACACAGCCTGCCGGCCGGAACTTATTTTGTTGCCGTAGCGGCGAGTGCCCCTACCGAGGTGCAGATCACGCTGAGTCTCGCGCCTCCCACGTCGCCGCCCCTCGACGAGGATTGTGCGACGGCGCCCGTGCTGGTGCACAACAAGACGATCGACGTCGTCCTCGACAATCACCAAGACGATGTGGAAACGGGCTGCATGCCTGGCGGGACCGACGCCGCTTATGCCCTCGACCTGTCGCAGCCGTCTGACGTCTTGCTCTTGGCTCGACGCTCCAAGGGGGACACGACGGCCGTGCTGTTGTCGCAGCCCGCTTGTGCTGGACCGGCGGACCAACTCGTGTGCGCGACCGGCCAACTTTCGCCCATTCGTGCTCAAGAACGTAATCTCCCGGCCGGCAGTTACCGAGCGGTCGTCGAGAGCGTGCAGGCCCAGCCCGTGCAACTCACTGCGCTCGTGCGGCCCGCGGTCCCCCCAACGCTCGTGCCCTTTGCGGACAACTGTAGCAACCCCGTGACGATCCCGGCGGCGGGCGGTTTTTTTCAGGGCACGACGGCGAATGCCCAAGCGGACTATGAGGTCGGATGTGATCTTGGGGGCCAGCCGCCGGGGGGCGGTCCGGATCAAATGTTGAAGATCGAGCTGCCCAGCGCGCAGCGAGTCGTGCTCGATATGCAAGGCTCGGCGTACTCGACGCTTCTCGATGTGCGGCTCGGTCCGGCTTGTCCGGGTGCCGAGCTCAGCAAGGCCTGTGCGGCGGGCTACTATCCGGAGCGCAGCTTCCTCGATCTCGAATTGGCGGCGGGCACCTACTACGTGCAGATCGATGGCTATGCGGGGCAGTCAGGTCCTTGGTTTCTCGATGTTTACGTGGTCGAGCCCTGATCTCGACCCGCGCTTGCCCACGCCCCCCCAGCATGTGGTAGTTTTCGCTTGCAGCGTGACCGGTCAGGACGGGCGCGCGCATCTTGGATGGCCATGCTTGCTCGAGTGATTACCATCGCCCTCAACACGTACCGCGAGTCGGTGCGGGCGCGAATCTTGTTGGGCCTTGCGGGCGTAGCCTTCGCGGTCGCGTTCTATTCGCTCATCGTCGGTGCCTTCACTCTGCAGGAGGCACCGCGCGTCGTGGCCGACCTCGGTGCAGCGGCGAGCAGCGTATTTAGCATTGTCGTGGCGATTCTCATCGGGGCCACCTCCCTGCACCGCGAACTCGAGCAGAAGACGATCTTCCCGCTGCTCGCTCGTCCGATTCGGCGCACGGAGTATCTGCTCGGCAAGTACTTCGGCACGCTGCTCGTGATCACCGTGTTCATCTTGGCGCAAGGCGGATTGGTCCTGATGATGGGCGCTGTTCTCGCCGGCGGCTCGGCGCTGAAGGTGATCGGCGTGGGCCTCGCATTGGCGGCTGTGCTCGCGGTCGCGTCGTGGCGGTCAGCGCGTTGGCGCACCTTCGGACCGATCCCTTGGGCACTCGCCATGTTCGCCTGCGGATTCCTCATGTCCAGTACGGCACCGCTGGAGCGCAACCTGATCCTCAACTCGTCGATGTTGTGCCTGCTTGAGGTGGCCATCATCGCGGCTCTCGCGACCTTGTTCTCTTCCTTCTCGACACCGTTTCTTTCTTCGCTGTTCACAGTTGGTGCAGTGATTGTCGGTCGTTCGGCCGATGCCTTGGCCAGGTTGCCCAAGAAGTTCTTCGGTGAGTTCGTTCACGATGCAGGTGTGTTTCTCGCTACCGTCGTTCCCAATTTGCATATCTACGTGCCCGAGCGCCCGCTGCTGACGGGTGAGGCCGCGGGCGTGAACACATGGAATTACGTTGGTATGGCGGCAGTGCAGTCGGTGGCGTACAGCGCGGCTTTGTTGGCGATCGCGGCGTTCGTCTTCAAACGGCGCGACTTCCTGTGACCGTTCTCTCCCGCTCTGGCCTGCAAGTGTTGCCGATCGTTGCTGCCATGGCGGTGCTGTTCACCCTGGTGAGCGTGCGCGTCATCTACTCCGGCGAAGCGGAGATTGCCGCCGGGACGCGCGCGTTGCGGGACGGGCAAGCGCGGGAGGCCATTGCCTGCAGTGCCCGAGCGGCCGAATGGTACGTGCCTGCCGCGCCTCATGTGAGGGTGGCCTACGGGCGGCTCATCCGAATTGCTGAGGCAGCGGAGGAGAATCGTCGCCACGAGCTTGCGCTTGTTGCCTGGCGGAGCTTGCGAGCCGCCGCCAAGTCGACACGCTGGATCTACAGCCCCTACGAGAAGGAAGGACAGCGCGCCAACCGCGAAATCGCCCGGCTGATGGCCCTCGGATCGACCCGGCCGAAGCCGCTCGCGGCGCTCCAGCAAGAATACCTCCAGGAGTTGATGCGAGATGAGACGCCCCGTGTGCCGTGGGTCTTGCTCCTCTTGTTTGGGCTGGGGGCGTTTTGTGTTGGCACGGTTGTGGCGGTCAAGCGGATGGCGGGTTCGTTCGGCGAGCTGAAGTGGACGGCAGGCCGCACGCCGCTCCTCGTGGCCTTGCTGGGTGCTGCGGCTTGGTTACTCGCGCTTTGGCGCGCGTGAGCCGGGTCTTGTTGGCGCGCGTGACCCACGACTACTTCGTTTTCGCGCCCACGGTCCAATCGCTCGCAAAGAAGTTGGGGTGTGAGCCCATGGTTGCGGTGCGAAGCCAGCCCATGGTGTTTTGGTTCAACGAGTCGATTCCCGTCAATCCCGAGGGCATGAACAGCAAGCCCGGAGGCAATGCCGGTGCGACAGTCGTGGTCTCGAAGACCACGGCGTCCAGTACGTTGCTTCCGTTCTGCATGTTGCAGGCGCCATCACACATGATCACGAAGCCCGAACGCGTGGGGCTGAATCCGATGTTGCCGCCGCTGTCGATGTCGGTACCGACAGCCCCGGACTCAATGATGTACACGGTCTCGTTGGGGCCAATGTTCTGTTGTGGCAAGTCGACCGTGACGTCCGCCAAGACCGGATCGTCCATGAAGACCACGAGCGGGTCGAGATCGATGATGCACGGCGTGGGGTTGTGGATGGCCACGTAGTCAGGCACGCCGATGAACAGCTCTTGCAAGAGAAGCTTGTCGATACCGCACGCACAATCTTGATCGTTGTTGGCGGTGCAGCCTCCGGGGCAGCAACCATCGTTGTCGACGCAAGCTGTCACCGATTGGCCGCCAGTGCAGTTGCCCATGGTGCATTCCTCGAACTCGGTGCAGCCGTCGAAGTCGTTGCAGCTTTGATTCTCGAAAGCTGGCTTGGATATGCACTGACCCATGTTGTCGCACTCCCCTTGGGTACATGCGCTGTCGCCTTCGGCACAGTGACCACCGAACGCGACAGGGACGGCGGCGCATTGCCCGGTTTGCGGATCACACACGCCGTCCACACAGCCCACGGTGAGGTTGGAGCAATCGACGGCTTGGCCGCCAAGGCAATTGCCCCCGCTGTCGCAGGTTTTGCCGGTGACGCACAGGTCGTTGGGATCTTCGCAGCTCACGCCCGGGTTGCCAGGCGCGGGTTCGCACACTCCGGTGTTGGGGTTGCAGGTCGCGACGTGACATTCGTTCGGTATAGGGGCGAAAAAGCAGTCTTTTGCGGTACCCACGCAAAGCCCAGAGACGCAGCTCGTGTTGACGACGCACAGATCCGTCGCGGTGCAGGCCGCGCCGTCTTGAGCGAGCTGAACGGAACAGCTCTGAGTGGACTCGACGCAAAGGACCTCGTTGCAGGGTGGGGGCTCGACGTCGCAATCGTTGCTGCCTCCGCCATTGCACTCTCCGGCTTGGCATTGGTCGTCGATCGTACAAAAGAGTCCATCGTCACAGTTGAGGCCGTCGGGTACATTCTCGATCGCGCATTGTTTGGTGACCTCGTTGCACACCGCCTCATGGCATGGGTCCGTCTCGATGGTAGAGCAGTCGATTCCGCACGGGAGCGCCGTTCCGTTACTGCTGCTCACGGTCGTGTTCGACATGCCCGCTGCAGGACCCGCTCCACCTTCTGCCGTCGTGCCGCCCGCTCCACCGACGGTCGAACTCGAGTCGTCGATCGGGCTGTCGAGTTTTCCGCCAGCGGCGCAGCCGCCGAGATGGCTTGCGACGAAGAGGCCGCATAGCGCCAGGGGGATGATGTGTCGTGGACGGAGAGGAGGCATGTGACGGTTAGTTTATCACGGGCGGTGTGCCGACCTTGGACTATTGGAGGAGGGGGCTGACGATGAGATAAAGGGCGATCACGACGAGCAAGCCTTGGAACAGGATGTTGAAGCGCTCGGGCGAGATGCGGCTGAGAAGTGTTTTGCCGACGTAGGTGCCGATGATGACCGCGAGGACCAACACGGCGAGCAGCGGGGCGTGGGGACGGTAGTCGAAGCCGAGCGAGAGGAAGGCTGGGATCTTGAGCAGATGCAGCCACATCTGGCACGCGGCTTTGGTTGCGATCACGCTTTCTTTCTCGAAGTCGTCCCGCAGCATGAAGGGAGCGAGAAAGGGGCCGGTGGCGCCGACGAAAATCGTCAGAAAACCCACGCCGAGGCCGACGGGCGCGTAGACGTACAGGGGGAGGTTTCGCAGTTTTTTGCTTCGCCGTCGCCAGAGTAGGAAGGCGAGAATGAAGACCCCGATCGCCGGCTTGAACCAGCTCATCTTTTCGTCTGACCAGAGCGCCCGTGCGATCAAGATCCCTGCGACGCTGCCCGGCGCATAGACGGCGAAGAAGCGCCACTGGACGTGCTTGAGAAAGGCGATGGTGCGGGTCAGGTTGGAGCACATCTGCACGACGCCGTGCAGCGGCACCACATCCCGCGGCACGAGCAGGATGGTCATCAGCCCAAGCAAGGTGATCCCGCCACCCATCCCGAGAATGGCAGAGATGGCCGCGGTGAGGAGCGCGGCGACGCCGAGCGCGATCAGCGTACCCATGTCACCAGGGCAAGGACTCGCCGTTCATGTGCCAAAAGCTCCCGCTGTTGTCGAGGCTCAGTTCGTCGAGCCGAGCGAGCAGGCCCGCCACGGATTCCGATGGATCCACCAAGCCATTGTGCCGCGTCATGTCCGTTCGTACGAAACCGGGGTGCAGCAGGGCCACGGCAATGCCCCGGTCGTGAAGATCGCGCGCCAGGGAGACGCCCGTGGCATTGACCGCGGCTTTCGACATCCGATAACCGTATCGGCTGCCGGAGCTGTTGTCGCTGATGGATCCCATACGGCTCGTGATGATGCCAATCTTCGACCCCGGCGAGAGATTGTCGAGCAGAGCGGAGCTCACGCGCAGCGGGCCGAGGCTGTTGATCTCGAATTGGCGCCGCATTCGCTCGAAGTCGAGATCGTCGAGGCTCTCGCTGCTCAGGATCCCCGCGTTGTTGACGAGCACGTCGATCGAGGTGCCAGCCAAACGCTCGCGCAGCAGGGGAATGACATCATCCCGGCTGACATCGATGCCCGTCTCCACGCGAACGCCCAGCGTTTCGAGCGGTGCGGACGATTGACGACAGAGGCCGATGACGTCGTGGTCGCGGGCGGACAGTTGCTTGCAAAGCTCGAGGCCGATCCCTCGGTTTGCGCCTGTGATGACGTAAGTCGACATGGCTGCGGACCATGCCACAGCTGATGGTTCTCCAACACCATGATGAATGGGGAGTCAGTAGGCCGCGGCTTTTCCGCCGTCTCGATCGGTGTCCGCGACAGCCCGAAAGCCCTTGGTTTCTCGATCGACCTCGATGCAGTTGGCGTGGCCGATATCGTGTTTTCTCGTCGTGACGCTGTGTCCGCGTTTCTCGAGAGAAGCGATCAGCTTTTTGGGGAGGCGTTGTTCGAGAAAGATCCGATCCGGGAGCCACTGATGGTGCACGCGGCCGGCGGCAACGGCGCTATCGAGTGACTGTCCGTGATCGATGATCGCCATCGCCAACTGCGCCACCGTGGTGGTGATCGTAGGTCCGCCTGGCGAGCCGAGAATGGCTCGTACCGCGCCGTCCTTCAGCACGATGGTTGGCGTCATGCTGCTCAGCATTCGCTTTCTAGGCTCGATGCGGTTTGGCTCGCTTTGGACCAAGCCGTAGGTGTTGGCGTGACCGGGTTTGACGGAGAAGTCGTCCATCTCGTTGTTCAGCAGCACAGCGACTCCGGGAATGACGAATTTGGAGCCGAAACCGGTGTTCAATGTCGTGGTGGTCGAAACCGCGTTGCCAGCCTCGTCGATCACCGAAAAATGCGTCGTCTGCTCGGATTCTTTGGGCATGGCGAGTCCGGCGCGGATGGCCGAGGAGGGGGTGGCCCGATTCGCGTCGATGGTCGTCATGCGCTGACGCACGTAGTCATCGGAGAGAAGCTTCTCGAGCGGAATGTTCACGAAGTCGGGATCGGCGAGCAAGATGTTGCGGTCGGCGTAGGCGCGGCGCGTCGCCTCGACGTACAGGTGGACGGCCTTTGGGCTTTGCCATGGCAGCTCGTACAGTTTCAGCAGTTCGCTGGCGCCCAAGATATGACGGAGCACGACACCACCGGCTGATGGCGGCGGCATCGTCAGGACCTCGTGGCCGCGGTAGGTGAAATGGACCGGGGCCCGCAGCTTGGGCCGGTAGCGAGCGAGATCGGCGGCGGTCCAAATACCGCCGGCCTTTTGAACTTCACGGGCCATGCGGGCAGCGAGGGGACCGGTGTAAAATCCACCGGCACCACGGTCGTGGATGATCCGCAAGGTCTCAGCGAGATCGTTCTGGATCCAC
>JAPYTK010000245.1 GCA_029941785.1 Polyangiaceae bacterium
AAGGTGCCGTGACCGCGCGGGTGATGGGTGCCTGCGCTACCATCGCTCCCGATCATGACCTGATCGGCGAGCAAGAGGCGGTCTTGCAGGTTGAGGTCCATGACAAAGTGTGCGGCGCTCGCGCCGTAGGGGCCCATGTCGTCGATGAGCACGTCTTCAAAGGGCTTGTTTGCCTTGTTTGCGATCTGCTCGAGGGTCTGTCCGCGCCACCGGCCCGTGCCGAGCAACATCGCGCCCGGACCGCCCCGACGCTGTACACGTCGGCGAACGAAGTCGGCGAGTTCGGCGCGCCGCGTGCGGACGACCCTCCGATAGCTGTGCGGGGGTTTGGCGAAGGCCGGAAACACGATGGCGGTGCCGGTGTAGCTCGCCGTGTAGGGATAGACGTCGGCTGTGATCCTCAAACCTTGGCTGCGGGCCTTGGCGAGTCGCGAGAGAAGCGCATCGGCCCGCGCGGCTCCTTTGCCATAGACGATCTTGAGGTGGGCGATGTGAATCGCCGCGCCGCTCGCGCGCCCCTGCGCGATGAGCTCGCTTACCGCGTCGTCGATCTGATCCTCGTCTTCGCTACGCAGATGACTCATGATCAGCCCGCCGTGTTTGGCGACGGGCTGGGCGATGGCCTTCAGTTCGTCGCTGGCGGCGAAACGCCCCGGCGTGTACTCCAGTGCGGTGCTCAACCCGAAGGCGCCGGCTCGCATCTGACCGTCGACGATCTTGCCGAGACGAGCGAGCGCGGCTTCCGATAGTGGCTTGTGCGAGCGGATCCTGGCGAGCTTGCGCGCCGTTCCATGTCCGACGAATGGGACGACGTTCAGGGCCAAGCGCCGCTGGCGCAAGCGCCCGATCCAGGGACGGAGATCACCGTTCGTGGGGCTGCGACCATCCTGTCCAACCACGATGGTCGTCACGCCCATGGCGTGAGCGTGGTGGCCCGGACCGCTGGGGTTGCTGTGGGCATGGGCATCGATGAAGCCAGGCGTCACCACGAGATCCGTCGCGTCGATGTCTTGGCTGGCCTTGAGCGAGGGGGAGATCTTGCCGACGTGGACGATCGCACCGTCTGAAATGACGACCGAGGCCTGGCGGGGGACTTGGCCGCTGCCATCGACGACGAGGCCGCCTCGGATGACGAGATCGTAGACGCGGTCACCGGTAAAGGGTGGCTCTGCAGCTTGGGCCTCGAACGTGACGGCGACGGCGAGCACCAAGACCAGCCAGCTCCACCATCGTTCGTTTACGCTCACCATTTTGCAGATCTTCCCAGTCCCAGGCGTACGGTTTTCGTACAACATGGCGGAGGGGAGGGCTCGTGCTTTGTCTCGACCGATAGCCGATCGAGCGACGCAATCGTGCGTTTTGCCGATGTCGACACGCGACGGCGGGCGCTTCGTGCTAAATCACTGCGTGATGATGCGCAAAATGCTCAGCCTTTTGGCGGTTCTTCTTACCGTCCTCGTGTCTGCAGCGGGCCATGCCGATGCCAATCGCCTTGGCGTGGCGTTCAACAACCTCGTTTCGGGTCGTGACATGCCGACGGTGATCGTTCGTCCCGGCGAGGCGGTGCGGTCGTTGACTATCAAACTGACGCGCGATGATGGCAAGCGCTCCACGGTCCGTGCGGCTGGCATCGCAGCGGGCAGCAAGCGGGCCCTCGCGATCCGGCAAGGGGTGGGCAAGCATCGTTACCGGGGCATCTTCAATGTCGCCTGGGCTTCGGGCGACGCCTCGGAGTTTGAGCTCGCCTTCGACTTGACCCGGGTTGGAAAGCTCAAGTTGTTCATTCAGCCCTCCGATGTCGATCTGGATGCGCGCGAGATCCGCTTCAAGATGACGAACCCCGCCCAGCGCGCCGAACTGAAATTCGTCGGCCAGAACGGCAAGACGATCAAGACGCTGACGAAGAGCTACGACGGGGCCAATGGTGGCACGCAGCTCACGATCAGTTGGCCCTTGCTTTCAAGCGAGCTGCTGTACATCGATCTGAAGGTCTACGACATCGCGAAATTCTGGACGGGCGTGCGTCTGACGCCATTCTCCATCGAGATCCCCCACGACGATGTCGAGTTCGAGTCGGGCAAATGGGATATTCGCGGGACCGAAGAGCTAAAGCTGAAGTCGACGATCAAGCTCATTCGCGAGGCCTTGCAAAAGCATGGCACCTTGCTTCAGCTCAAGCTCTTTGTGGCCGGCTATACCGATACGGTCGGCAGTCATGGCTCCAACCAGAATTTGTCGAGCAACCGCGCCCGAGCGATCGCGCAGTGGTATCGGCAAAATGGTCTGCGGATCCCGATCTATTACCAAGGGTTCGGTGAAGAAGTTCTGGCGAAGCCGACGCCTGACGAAACGGATGAACCGGCGAACCGTCGGGCTTTGTACATCCTATCGAGTCAGCAACCGGCCACGAGCGAGTCTCTGCCCCGTAGCAAATGGCGCCGTCTGTAAGGGGCAGCATCACGCGCAGCTCCGCGATGCTCAGAGCTTCGCTTTGGTCGTCTCGAACAGGGTGTGCAGGCGCTCGGCTTCCTCCGGCGAGGTGGCGACCAGCATGGCGGTGGGGATCCCGGGTGGCGGCTCTTCGTCCGGATTGAGAAAGAGGAGCCTGACTTCGCCTTCCTCCGCAATGGAAAGCAAGGCCACCCGCAGTGCGGGGAGGATCCCGGTTGGCGCGGTGTTGCCAATCGGATCGGAAATTCCTGGGACGGTGGGCTGATGTGGCTTGTCCCGCGAGTGGACACCGCTCAGGTCGTCGGATGGGGCGCTGGATGCCTCGTCGGATGGGTCGCCGGAGGGGTCGTCGGATGGGGCGCTGGACTCTTCCGCCTTGTCTTGCCGTTTGAGTTTGCGTCGGCCCTTGCGCGTGCGCTTGGTCGTGTCAGCCATGCTGCTGGCGTCCGCAGCCGCTTTCTCCGGGGCAGGTTCACTCGGTGGCGGCGTTGCCGGTTGGCCGGCAGCCGGCGCTGGACTTCGGTCTTGGGCGCCGGGGAGATCGATACGATCGGGGTAGCCGGGATCGATGCGAGTGAGCGCGCGACGCAAGGCTGTCTCTGGGCGGATCATGGTCATCTCTTGGTCGTCATCTGGGAAGCGCCGCTTTCGCCCCGCCTTGTTCTTGCTGGGCTGCCGCTTCTTGGTCGTTGCTTGCGACTTCTTTGCGCGAGGGGCTGACTTGGCCGCGGTCGGAGGCTTGTCGTTGTTCTCGAGCATCGTCGTGATGTCTGCGGCCGCCTTGTACAGCTCGACGGCCCGTAAATCGGCATCGCTGTCTGCTGCCGCTTCCGCTGCGCGTCGCAGCCACTTCAGTGCCTCCTTTTCGTCGCCGCGGGACCAGAGGGTGGCGCCGACCGAAAGCGAGCAATGGACCTCTTCGAGGTCGGCATCGGCTGGGTTTGGATATTGAACTGCGTCGATCTGATTCATCGAGGCGGCCTCGTTGTCGGGGATTATGCCTCTAATTTCCAAGAAAGGGGGCGACTTTGCGAAAAAGGACGGCGCAGGGCTCGGCGGTCGTGGCAAGCTCCTCACGATCCAGGCGATGAGAGGGAACCACGTGAGCCTCACCAAGGCGCTGCTTGGGCCGACGAATACCGGCAAAACTCACCGGGCGGTCGAGCGGATGCTCGAGCACAGCAGCGGCATGATCGGCTTGCCGTTACGGCTGCTGGCACGCGAGGTGTACGATCGAGTGAGCGCCCGTGTTGGCGAACGCGTCGTGGCGCTCGTCACGGGCGAGGAGAAGCGTATTCCGGCGGGCGCCAGGTATTGGATCTGCACGGTCGAGTCGATGCCCGTTTCGCGCCCGGTGGACTTTCTTGCGGTCGACGAGATCCAGTTGGCGGCCCATCGGCAGCGAGGTCACGTCTTTACCGATCGGCTGCTCCACGCTCGGGGAGAAAAGGAGACATGGTTCATGGGGGCCGACACGATGCGAGCCCGCGTCGAGCAGTTGCTTCCCACTGCGCAGATCCAGTCGCACCCGCGCTTCTCGCAGCTTCGGCTGGCGCCATCGGTGGGCTTGGGCAAGTTGCCACCTCGTAGCGTGGTCGTCGCCTTCTCGGCAGCCGAGGTGTACGACGTCGCGGACCGTCTTCGCCGACGTCGCGGCGGGGCTGCGGTTGTGCTCGGCGCATTGTCTCCGCGGGCCCGCAACGCTCAGGTCGCGATGTACCAGAGTGGCGATGTCGACTTCATGGTGGCGACCGACGCGATCGGGATGGGCCTCAACATGGACATCGATCATGTGGCTTTCGCGTCCTTGCGCAAGTTCGATGGCCAGCGGGTGCGAGGCCTGACGGCAGCAGAGCTCGGGCAGATCGCCGGGCGAGCAGGGCGCCATCTTCGCGACGGGAGTTTTGGTGCGCTATCTCCGCAACACATTGCAGCGGACATGGCTTTTTCCGTCGAGCAGCACCGATTCGCCAAGGTTCAGCGGTTGATGTGGCGTCACCACGATTTGGAGTTTGCATCGATCGAGGCTCTGGTGGCGTCGCTTCAGATCCCGCCGCGCTTGCCCCGCCTTCGCCGGGTGGCGGGCGCTGATGATGATGAGGCCTTGTTGCGTTTGGGCGTCGATCCTGAGGTGCGGGCTTTGGTCGACGGCCCCGACGGTGTTCGCTTGCTTTGGGATGTCTGCCGGATCCCCGATTTTCGGAAGCTGCTCGTCGAACATCACGTGACGCTCCTGCGCGAGATTTTTCTGAAACTCGCCACGCGAGGCCGATTGGACGCAGATTTTCTCGACGCACGTTTGGCGCGACTCGAGACGACCGAGGGAGATATCGAGGCGCTGATGATGCGAATGGAGTTCATTCGAACTTGGTCGTATGTCGTGCATCATCCGGGCTGGGTGGATGATTCGGCGACCTTTCAGGCGCGGACCATCGACGCGGAGGACCGTCTCAGCGAGGCGCTCCACGAGCGTCTGGTCGAGCGCTTCGTCGAGCGACGAGGGCGACAAGCAACGCCTCGGGCGCGCAAGAGGTCGAGGAAGGCGCCGGCCGAGCCGTCCAGGGCGATGGAGCCGAACGCTGCGGGGCCTTTCGCGAAGCTCGCTGCGCTCCGAGACGCGCTTCCGTCTGCGCAGAAGGATAGCGGCGAGCAGCGAGACGATTGGATCGAGTCCGTGATCGATGCGGGCCACGAGGACTTCAGGCTCGAGCATCATGGTCGGGTGAGTTTTGATGGGCGGGTTGTTGGGCTGTTGTCGCGTGGTAGCGATCGGGTCCACCCCGAGGTGAAGCTGAAGCTCGACCGGGGGCTGGCCGGTGGTGCGGAGCTGCGGGTGAAACGTCGCATGCAGGCTTGGGCGCGGGACCTGGCCAACGATCTCTTCGAGCCGCTTCGCCGGCCCTCCTTGGCGGAGCTGTCGGCGTCGGGTCGTGGCTTGTTGTTCCAACTCGAAGGTGGGCTGACCACCGTGCGCCGCAAGGACGCGCGCAAACAGCTCGACGAGCTCAGTCCAGGCGATCGGGAGAGCTTGCGCGGCGTCGGCGTTCGGTGGGGGAAACGGTTTTGTTACTTGCAGTCCGCCCTCGTGCCAGAGCGGGTCCATGTGCGAGCTGCGCTGTGCGCGGCGTGGCGGCAGCGCAAGCTCGATCTTCCGAATGGCCAGCTCGTCGCGGTTCCCGTGTCTTCAAAGACGCCAGAGGAGTGTTACCTCGCGGTGGGCTTCGCGCCCATCGGCCCGCTCGCCGTTCGGATCGACGTGCTCGATCGGGCCGAGCGGAGTTTTGAACGGCTCGCGAGAAAGGGCGCCTTTGCAGCTCCCCCGGATGTCGCCACGTGGCTCGATTGTTCCGTCGACACGCTCGAGCGCGTGCTTCTCGCTCTCGGTTACGCGATGGGCGAGGAGGGCTTCGTCAAGACGCGTCGTCCGCGCCGGCGCCGTCGCCCGTGAGATCGGTGCTGAGGAAGACCTCGTGCACCTCGATCTTGCTGGGGCCCGCGAACATCTCTTTGGGGGGCCGGTTGCTGTGTGCCTGAGCGAAGAAGTCGCTCTTCGTCCAGGCGACGAAGTCGTCGAAGGATCGCCACCACGTCTTGACTTCGTAGTAGCCCTGCTCTTCGGTGTTGTCGGTCCAGGCTCCCGTGGCGTGATCGAGCTTCTTCGGGCGCGGGCGATGGACCTCGTTGCGAATGAAACCGGGAGACTGATCGACGAGATGAATGCGCTTGCTGAAACGATCCTCAAACTCGGGCTCGTATCCTTCGGCGACGGGGATACGGTTGGTGACGATGACCATCATGGTGCGGCTGCATAGCATGACGGCGAGGTGAGGGTGACGGGCGAGCAGGACATACTGGCAGACGAAGCGTTGAGCTGTGACGCCATCACGGGCGATTTTCGCATCTACCAGCGGGAGCGCGGCCATCGTTATTCGCTCGATGACGTCGCGACGGCCTGGGAGGCGGCTCACGCGCGGCCTGACGCGGCGCACTACCTCGATCTGGGTTGTGGGATCGGCTCGGTGCTCTTGATGGTCAGCTGGCGGCTTGGGGCGGCCACCGTGTACGGCATCGAGGCCTTGCCTATCAGCCTGGCGCTCGCGAAAAAGAGCGTGGCCCTCAACGCTGTCGCCGATCGGGTGACCCTCATCGAGGGGGATCACCGTGAGCGAACGGCAGACTGGACCCATCCGCGTTGCGATCTGGTGAGCGGCACGCCGCCGTACCTTCCGCTCGGCACGGCCCTGCCGTCGCCCGATCCCCAGCGCGCCGCGGCGCGCATCGAGCTGCGGGGTGGCGTCGAGGGCTATCTGCTGTCGGCATCGCGGGTGTTGGCTGCGGACGGTCGCGTCGTGGTCTGCGCGGATGGTCGCCGGCCGGATCGGGTGCTCGATGGTGCGGACGCTGCGGGGCTCAGCCCGCTTCGCCGGCGTGACATCTGGGCGCGGGCCGACGCCGACGGCCCCTTGTTTTCCGTGTGGATCCTGGGCCACCGTCAGGCAGCGCCGCCGGAGGTCGAGCATCTGAAGCTCGTCGTCCGAGGTGCCGATGGGGAGCAGACGCCGGAGGCTCGGCAGATGCGTACCGATTTCGGCTTCTGACCGCGGCACACTCGCCGATCGCGGCTTCGGAGCGAATAGCGGTTGACCATCGCATGGCCTTTTGCCATCTTCCGCCGCGGAGAGGTGACCGAGAGGCCGAAGGTGCCTGATTCGAAATCAGGTGTAGTGCAAGCTACCGCGGGTTCGAATCCCGCTCTCTCCGCCAAACGAAAAGGTGCGCTTCGAGCGCGCCTTTTCTTTTGGTGGAGAGAGCCGCCGTGTACCCCGTCCGCGAAGCGGGCGCGGGTTCGACCGATTGTGGACGGAGTCCAGCTTGGCTGGACGGAGTCCGGAATCGACGACGGCCCGAGCGCAGCGAGGGAGCGCGCGACAGCGCGCAGTCCATCCCGCTCTCTCCGCCAGCGAGATTGTTAAGGTTTCCACCTCTGCGCCCTGCGCACCTGATTGGAAGGCCCGAGGCTCGCGCCTTTTCCCGCGCCTTTTCGCGCCTTTTCCCGCGCTCAGTTCGGGGATGATTTCGTTCATCGGACGGAGCCAACCGAGGTTCAGCTCGGCTGCACAGCGGGCTGATCGGCGCGCCGTGCAGGGCGCGTGTTCGTCACCAACCTAAGACCTGAGTCACCCCGCGCAAGTGAGCCGCACAATATTGTAACCACAGGCGCCGTTGTGTTGGTTCGCCACACCACGACGATCTCGCCTGCGGTGATGCATGCTTGTGGGCACTCGCCTCGCCCCCCTGGGCTTCCCGAAGCAGGATGCGAGGCGCTGCGCTTCACCGCC
>JAPYTK010000246.1 GCA_029941785.1 Polyangiaceae bacterium
ACCTTCACCGTGACCTCGCTCGGCAAGCAGGGCGGGTTGTTCGCCACACCGGTGCTCAATCATCCGGAGGTCGGCATACTGGGTGTTCACCAGATGAAACAGAAGCCGGTCGTGCGCGACGGCAAAATTGTCATCGGCGACGTGATGCTCCTGTCGCTGTCCTTCGATCATCGGCTTATCGACGGGCACATAGGTGCCGCCTTTGCCTATGAAATCATTGCATATCTTGAGAATCCTGAGCTTCTCCTTCTCGAGATGCGCTAGGCGCCCCCTACGCCAATTGGCGTAACTTCTCGGGCAGTCCTTCACGCGTTTGGGCCCCAATTGCCTGGCTTTTGCCCAAAAAGACGTGCGGAGCATTTGACAGGCCGCCCGCTAGCGACAAGTTTTGTGCCATGAAGAGGGCCTGGATGGCTGCTGGCGTCGTGTTCTGCACCGTCTCGTTGACGGTCGCGCTTGCCGCGGGTCGTGGACCTTCCGCCGATGGCGTCAGGCAGGCCGCCGCCTCGTTCGATGCTGCGACGCGAGCCTATCAAGCGGGGCGATTTCGTCTCGCGGCTTCTGGTTATGAGTCCGCCGACGCAGCCGTTCCAAGCGCCAAGGCCCTGCGGATGGCGATACGCTCGCGATTCAAGGCTGGGCAGTTGGCTCGCGCGGCCACGCTCGCGGCGTGGGCTCTCTCGCGTCACCCCGACGATGCGCCGACCAAGGCGCTCGTCAGCAAGACATTGTCGGGTGCCACAGCCAAGCTGCACCAACTCGATGTGCAGTGCAGCGCGCCGTGCGTGCTCGCTGTCGACGAGCGAGGCGTGCCCGGGCCCGCGCGAACCGAAGTGAGATTGTTTGTCGTGCCAGGGCGGAGGCGCGTGAGCGCGAGCTTTGCTGGTGGTCGTTCGGCGCCCGTGCATTCGGTGATGGCTGTTGCTGCGGGGCGATCCGCCGTGGCCCTCGCTCCGCCTCCCGCCATTGAACCAAAGCCCGTTTCGGTCCCCGAGAAGAAACTCGCGGCGACGGTTGCGACGTCGCCAACACCTGATGCCTCGTCCGCTGCTGCTGTCGTAACGGTGGCGCCGAGCACGTCGGTGATTTCTGGGGCCGCCTCGGACTCGCCCACGCAAGAGGTACCCAGCAGGGCATCGACGAGCGACCAAGCGAGTGAGCCGGGCGCGTGGTACGCTTCACCCGTGCTATTGGGTTTGCTCGTCGTTTCGACCCTCGGCCTCAGTGCGGGGACGATCTATAGCGGCGTGGATACACTCGAGAATCCTGGGCCCGACGCCGTGCGGGAGGCTTGCGTAGGGCAGGGGACATCCTGTGCCCTCTATCAAGAGGCGCTCGCCAAACAAACGCGAACGAACATCTTGATCGGAGCGAGCGTCGGTGCAGGCGTGTTGTCGTTGACGACGGCGGTGTTTCTGACGGAATGGAGCGACGACGCGGTCATTGTAGGCGTCCATCCCATGACTGGTGGCGCTGGCCTCTCACTCAGGGGAAGGCTTTGAGGCGTGTCTAACTCCGTTGCGCTGTTGCCGGTGGGAGAGCCGCATCTTCTCGACCGCTATCAATTGATCGGCGAGATCGCGACCGGCGGCATGGCGACGGTGTTCTTGGCTCGCATTGCCGGTGTCGCAGGGTTTCAGCGCTTTGTGGCGATCAAACAGCTTCATCCGCATCTGTCCCGGCGACCGGAGTTCGTCGAGATGTTCCTCGACGAGGCGCGGCTCGCGGCCAGCATCCACCACCAGAACGTGGTTCCGATCCTCGAAATCGGTACGAGCGACGGTGGTTACTACATCGTGATGGAGTACGTCGAGGGGGTCACCTTGACTCGCCTGTTGCGTGAAGGTGGCGGAAAGTTTCCTCGCCGCATCGCTCTTCGCATCATGATCGATGTTCTGAGTGGCTTGGATGCTGCGCACGAACTCACCGACAACGCGGGCATGTTGCTCGGAGTTGTTCACCGTGATTGTTCGCCCCAGAATATCCTGGTCGGGCTCGATGGCTGCAGTCGTTTGACGGACTTTGGTATTGCCCGGGCTTCGCAGCGCTTGGCCACCACGCGGGACGGAGCGATGAAAGGTAAACTCGCGTACATGGCGCCGGAGCAAACGCAGGGCGAAGACGTCGATCGACGCGCCGACTTGTTCAGCGCCGGCGTCGTGGTGTGGGAGTGTCTGGCGCAACGCCGGCTCTTTAAGCGGAAAGCGGAAGCCGCGGCCCTTCAGGCGCTCTTGAATGACGACATCCCCCTCTTAAGTCAGTTCGTGCCCGACATTGCGCCCGAGCTCGAGGCCTGCGTGGCGCGCTCGCTCGACCGGGCTCCGGAGCGGCGCTTCCAGACGGCGGCAGCGATGGCCGATGCGCTCGAAGACGCGGCCGGCGGCGAGAATGGCGAAGGCATCGCCACGGTGCGCGAGGTGGAAGCACACATGCGCGGGAAGTTTGGTGGCCTGTTCAACTTTCAGCGCGACGAGGTGCGCAGCTACTTGGCAGGCACGCCCTCTGTTCCCGGGTTTGGTGGTCCGGTGTCCCAAAGTGGTGTGCGAACCTCCGGTGCGCCCGTTCCCCGCGTGAGCGAGCCCACTCGGTCCGGGGAAGCGGCGTGCGAGGAGGAACGTACGCGGGTTTACAGCTGCAGACCTATCGCGGAGCTAGGCTTAGCTCTCCCTGTTCCCGGCGCGGTCAGACTGCCTGATGTCGCGCCGAACGGCGCGCCGAGCTCGGTGTCGAGTCTGCCATCTGCCGTGGCGAGTGTCTCGGCGGTCGCGAGTGTGCCGACTGACCCGATGTCGTCACCGGGCTTGACCGAGCCGATGAGCGTTCCGACGGGGATCACAGACCGTCTGTCGCTCGCCGATGGAACCGGCGCTACCGATCCGATGTCGAGCCAGCCGCCCGATGTCGTTGGGGCTGGTAGCGTCTCTCCCGCGGCGACCGGAGGAAGGAGCCGCGCTCTGCTGTTGCTTGCCGCGTTGTCGGTCTTGTTGATCGCTGGGCTCGTCGTGCATGACTTTGGTGAGGCGCCAGCGCCCTCGTCGGCGCCAGCGGTTGCCGCACCCCAATCTCCGAGCATCCCAGCTGAAGCGGAGCCCGCTGCGACCTCGGCGGTCGTTTCGCCCCAAGTGGCTGCCAGTGCGGCGCGCTCACGGACCCAAACGCCAGCCATCGGGCTTGCGGCGAAAAAGAAGGCCAACCGGGCTGCGCGTCGTCCCGGCCAGGCTCCAATGCGGCGCCAGGACGCGGTGGGCCCCTCTCGCTCTGTGCCCGCGAGTCCACCCGCCAAGGTCTCGCGACCGCCGGCTCCGGAAAGCAAAGACGCGGCACCCCATCCTCCGAAGGGGACGGTTGACCCGCCGCCGGCTTCGAAGCCGAAACCGGCCGCGCCATCGCTCGACGACGATCTCGCCAATCCCTATCGGTGATCCAGAATGCCAGAGGGAGCGGAGACAGCTTCTCGCATTGTGCGCGCCGCGACATAGGGCTAAGCCGCAAGCGTCCCATGGCGAAGACGGTACAGCGCGGAAGAGACCTCCCCGACGAGCTCGATGCCTTGGTGTCACGCGTCCGGCTTTGCGTCGATGAAGGGATCGGCGCGCGGCTCGATGTCTTGCGGGACGAAGCGGACCGTTATGATATTTCGCCGACGGTCGATGCGCTGCGGCAGTTCGTGCTTCGCGGCGGCAAGCGATTTCGTGCGGTCATGACGGTGATTGGATATTGCGGCCTTCGACCGGCTGCGTCCTGGCAACCCGGCATCGACGCCGGAGTCGCGATCGAGTTGCTTCATGCCTATCTTCTCGTGCAGGACGATTGGATGGACCGGGATGTCACTCGGCGCGGTGGCCCCACGGTGCACGTCACCTTGACCGAGACGTACGGCGAGCCCCTGCTAGGAGCGGCTTCTGCCATCCTGAGCAGTGATATGGCGTGGGGGGTAGCGGTTGATACGCTCGCATCGATCCAGGTTTCGGCGCCGCGCCGCTTGGATGCCCTGCGTGTGCTTTGCGGTATTCACCAGAAGGTCTTGTTGGGTCAGCAAATCGACATGCTTGCGGATCGCCAAGACGTCGAAGTCATCCACGAACTGAAGACGGCGAGTTATACGGTGTCTGGTCCTCTCTTGATGGGGGCATGCCTCGCCGGGGTCGACGATAAAGGGCGTCGAGCAATCGAGCGGTTTGCCCGTCCGCTAGGCGTGGCCTTCCAGTTGCGGGACGACCTGTTCGGTACCTTTGCGCCGAGCATCCAAACTGGAAAGCCGCTCGCGGGGGATCTTCGGCGGGGCAAGAGAACGGCTGTGACGGTCGCGGCGCACACGATGCTCGACGGGCCGGGGCGGCGCGCCCTGAGCCGGGTGTTTGGGCGCGAGGACGCGAGTGACCGGGCGCTGAGGAGGGCTGCGGAACATCTCGAGCGCTGTGGCGTCAAAGAGGTGGTACGAGAAAGACTCGTTCACTTGTGCGCCGACGCACGCCGGAGAGTGCGCTCCCTACCGTTTGATGCGCGTTCTCGAGGCTGGCTCCGACAAGTGGTCGATGAGATGAAGAGTTCGGCGCTGCTGCTCGGGAGGCAAGCGTGACGAGTGCGGCATCGGGCAAGCTCATACTCTTGGGGGAGCACGCTGTCGTCTATGGCGCCCCCGCCCTCGTGATGTCGATCGATCGGGGCTTGCGGGCTGACGTGGCTGAAGCTGCCGACGCTCCGGGGAGCTTGTCCGTGCTGGACCGGAGGTGGCTCCTCGATGAGCTGGGCGATCTGCCCACGGCCGCCCGTGCGCTCTTGAGCGTGATGGAGGTGAGCACGCCACTCGATGTCGTCGTGACGGGCAGCCTGCTCCCTGGGGTGGGTCTTGGATTCTCGGCTTGCGCCGGCGTTGCGGTGGCGCGCGCCGTGAACGAATGGCGGGATCGGCCCGGCGAGGAGAACGTGATGGGGGCGGCGATGGCGTGGGAGGGGGTCTTCCATGGCAATCCATCGGGGGTGGACGTCGCGGCGTCTATCAACACGGGGTGCCTTCGTTTCGCGAAAAAGGACGGCGTGCGCTCGGTCGGCGCCTCGTGTGGATTGAGCTTGTGCATCGGTCTTACCGGGGTGGTGTCGGCCACCCGCGAGATGGTTGCGTCGGTCGGTCGTCTTCGAGAGCGCCAGCCCGACCTCGTTCGACGGAACGTCGAGGCGATCGCAGCGCTGGTGGAGAACGGCATTGGTGCGGTGGAGGATGGCCGCCACGAAGATCTCGGCCACCTGATGAACTACAACCAGATGTTGCTGGCGGGTCTCATGGTGTCGAGTATTGAAATCGAACAGCTTTGCGACACGGCCCGTGTCGCTGGGGCGACCGGCGCCAAGCTGAGCGGCGCGGGCGGAGGAGGGGTGGTGGCAGCGCTTAGTGGTCCTCAGGGGGCCGTCGCTACCGAGACGACGGCGAAGCGGATACTCGCGGCCTGGCGTAAGCTCGGGTACGACGGGTTCGAGGTCCACATGGAGGTAGCTTCAGCGTGACAGGGCAGGGCAAAGCCATCGCACACCCGAATATCGCGCTGGCGAAATATTGGGGAAAGCTCGACGGTCCGGGGAACCTGCCCAGCGTGCCGAGCTTGTCGCTCACTCTCGATGGCATGGCGACGACCACCCAGGTGACCTTCGAACCCGATCTACGTGAGGACACCCTTCGGCTCGACGGGCAATCCGCGTCAGGGCGCCCTCGAGAGCGTGTCACCGAACTGCTCGATGCGCTTTGGGCGCGCTCGTCGATGTTGGGTTCTGTCGCGCAACGTCCCCGAGCGCGCGTCGAGAGTGCGAATGACTTCCCGACAGCATCCGGCTTGGCGTCAAGTGCCTCTGCCTTCGCTGCGTTGGCCGTTGCGGCGAACGAGGCGGCCGGAGCTGGCTTGCAAGTCGCCGACCTCAGTGATTTGGCTCGACGGATTAGCGCCTCCTCGGCGAGGAGCTTCTTTGGTGGATTCGTCGAGTTGGCCGCCGGGCAACACGCTGAGCAGCAACTCGCCGCTCGCTCGCTCGCGCCCACATCTCATTGGTCGTTGCGACTCATCGTTGCGGTGACGGACGAGGGGCAAAAAAGCGTGGGCTCGACCGAGGGAATGCTGCGCACGGCGGCGACGAGCCCCTACTACGCCGCTTGGGTCGAGGCTGCGCCGAGCTTGTTCGATGCGGTGCGCAAGGCAGTGTTGGCCCGCGACTTCGATGCATTGGTCGGCCCTGTCGAGCAGAGCGCGCTCGCGATGCACGCCACGAGTATCGCGGCGGCCCCCGGCATCATCTATTGGAACCAGGCGACCATGGCCGCCATCGATCGGGTGCGGGCACTGCGCGCTCGCGGCACGCCGGCTTGCTTCACCATCGATGCGGGACCTCACGTGAAGGTGCTCACACCTGAAGCTCACGCGGCCGAGGTCGCCGCCGCCCTGCAGGATGTTCCTGGCGTCCTGCGTACCATTGCGGCTCGACCTGGCGAGGGGGCGCGTGCCTTGGTGGCCGCATCGTGAGAGCACGGGCGCCTGGCAAGATCGTCATTAGCGGTGCCTACGCCGTGTTGCAAGGCGCTCCGGCTCTGGTCGTCGCGGTCGATCGCTATGCCACGGCAGACAACGGGCGACCGCCGGTGCGGAGGACGGCGGAGATCGATGCGGCCATCAACGCGGGATATCTTCGCGAGACGCCCTGGTTCGACGCGAGTCCCCTGCGCAGCGCCAAAGCGGATGGGGATCGCAAACTCGGTCTCGGATCGAGCGCGGCCATCCTCGTCGCCGCGCTCGCGACCGACGCTCTGGACAAGTCGGAGCCACCGAGCAACCTAGCGGAGGATGTCTTCCCGCGGGCACTGGCGGCGCACCAGCAGGCGCAGCACGGAGGCAGCGGCGTGGACGTGGCGGCAAGCTGTCATGGGGGCGTCTTACGCTGCCAACGAGACGGAGAGGGGCAGCTACAGGTCGAGCCTTGGGTGCTGCCGTCAGCTGTAGTTGTTGAGGTCTTCGCTTACGATGAGGCGGCCGCGACGGCAGAAATGGTGGCGGCCGTGGCCCACTTCGCCCAGCGCTCGCCTGTAGAATATGCGGCCCGAATGGGCGTCTTGCGATCTCTTGCTGGCGAGGCCTGTGAGTCGGCCTCAGCCGAGGCGTGGCTCGACACCATGGCGAGGCAGTATGAGGCGCTCGCGGACTTAGGCGCCGCGGCGGGCGTTCCGGTCGTGGATGCGGCCGGGCGTGAGCTTGCGGCATTGGCACGGGCTCAGGGCGGGTGTTTCGGTCCGGCTGGCGCAGGCGGAGGTGACGTTGCGGTTTGGCTCGGCGCCACCGTATCTCCACAAAAGTTTCGCGCACGCGCGGATGAGCTTGGGTTAAGTTTGCTCTCGCTACGCACCGGAGTTCGTGGCGTGCACAAGACTGAGGCATGAGTCAGACCAACTCTCGCATTGCGGGCTTTTTTAAGCTCCCGGTGAGCCAGCGTATCGCGCGGGTCGCCGAGGCTTTGGGTATGGACGAGCAAGCTCTGCGCGACACGCTGCAGACCGCCGCCCTGAGCACAGAGACGGCCGATCGCATGGTGGAAAATGTGCTCGGCATCTTTGGCCTGCCCTTTGCCGTGGCGCTCAATTTTCGCATCAACGAGCGGGACATTCTCGTGCCCATGGTCGTCGAGGAGCCGAGCGTTGTTGCGGCGGCTTCTCATGCGGCGAAGCGTGCGCGGCAGGGCGGGGGATTCGAGGTGACGGCCGGTCCGTCCCTCATGGCCGCGCAGATCGCTGTACACGATGTGAGTG
>JAPYTK010000247.1 GCA_029941785.1 Polyangiaceae bacterium
CTGCATGGGGCGAGAGTGAGCACCGAGGTGTGTATAAAACATCCGATGGCGGCGCTCGACACCTTCTTCAGCTCACCGACGAGCGATGGGGTCGAAATCGGGCTCAATTTCTTCCCCAAGACCGGCGTGACCGCGAGCGAGGCATGCGACTCTTTTCTGTACGACGAGCCGCTCATTCCCTTCGGCAAGCTGCCGGGCCACTACGGTACGCTCCTCAGCGGTCTGGAGCAGCAGCATCCGGCCGGCAGCACCACCCCCACCTGGGGCGCGCTCAAAGGAAGCCTGCTCTCGGCCGTCGCTCTTCAAGATGCCAGGCCTAACGAGAAGGTCGCTCTCGTCTTGGCATCGGACGGCAAGGCCAACGGATGCCAGTCCCCGTACAACGAGGTCATCGAGCTCGCGAAGCTCGCCGCGAGCGCACGAAACTACAACGGCGTGGAAACCTACACGGTCGCGATGAAAGGCGCTTCGCTGGCCGAACTCGACCAAATCGCAAAAGCAGGCGGAACGGTGCACTCCTATGACGTCACGAACGACGTTTCCCAGTTCGCCGCGCGAATGACGGAGATCCGCAACGCGGCAGACAGCTGCGACTACCTGATCCCGACATCGAGCACGGAGGAGTTCGACCCCCTCGCGCTCAATGTTCGCTTCGCTCCGGACGGCGCCGCCTTCTCGACGATCCCCCACGCCGAAAGCCCCTTCGGCTGCGGCATGGATCCCGGTTGGTATTACGACCATCCGAGCCATCCCACGCGCGTGCGCCTGTGCCCGAAGAGCTGCAGCATCCTGCGCCAAGCGCCAGCCCCCGAAGTCGTCCTCGAGTTCGGTTGTCCAACGGTCATCAAATAACGAGGCAGATCTACCTATGTACCGAACGATCCCCTATTTCCTTTTCGTCATCTTGGCGGGAGCCTGCGCCACCCAAGGCAACGAAGGGCCGAGCGACACGCCGATCGAGCCTGACTCGCCAGCTCCGCAAGCGTGCGCCGAAGACTGTTCCAAGCAGACCGTTGACCCATGCCATGAGAGCGTGTGCGACGAAACCACGGGAGCGTGCATCACGCGCCCGAGTAGCGAGGGGAGCCATTGCGATGACGGGTTGTTTTGCACGGTTGCCGAGCGCTGCGTAGCCGGACAGTGCACCGGCGGCGCGCCCAACACCTGTGAGTTCGACAGCTCATGCCAGGCGGTCGACTGCGATGAATCGACGAAGAGCTGCACGACCGACGCGATCGCACCAGACGGAACCGAGTGCATCAGTGCCGATTTGTGTCTGGTCTTCGCCTCCTGCAAGGCCGGTCAGTGCATCGGCACACCAAAAGACTGCAGCCTGGCCCCGCTACCGAACTGTCACATCGGAGAGTGCAACCCGAACTCTGGCATCTGCGACCCCGTGCCAGCGCTCGATGGCGCGTATTGCGAAGACGAAAACGACCAATGCAAGGTCGACAAGATCTGCCAGGCTGGCGTTTGCCAAGGCGGAGCCCCGAAAGACTGCTCGGCCCTGAACGACGGCTGCAACGATACGAGCTGCGATGCGAAACTCGGCTGCGTGCCGGTGCCAAAATCGAAGAGCACCAGCTGCACGGAAGGCGACGACGACTGCAACGCAGGCAACTGCGACGGTCAAGGCAGCTGCCACGCCACGCCGATCAATGAAGGGGGCAGCTGCGACGATGGGTTGACCTGCACGACCGGCTCGAGCTGTTCTCAAGGACACTGCGAGGGCGGCGTAGGCAACGGACTCACGATCTACTTCGCGGAGGACTTCTCCGACAACAGCCAAGGTTGGACGCTCGGGCCCGAGTGGGAGATCGGCAAGGCGAAGGCATCGAGCGGCGCCGATTGGGCCTACGAAGATCCGGAGTGGGACCACTCGCCGAGCTACGACGACGGCGTCGCGGGCGTCGTGTTGGGTGGCCACGCGAAGAACGACATGAGCCATCCGATGTCTTACCTCGAGAGCCCGGCCATTGACACCACCGGCACGGGCCCCGTCTACGTCAGCTTCGCCCGCTGGCTCAACACCGCGCTCACCGTGTTCGTCTACGACACCATCGAGGTCTTCGATGGCAGCCAGTGGGTTTTGCTCTGGCACAACTCGGGCGGGGGCGTGCAGTTCTTCGCCGATGAATGGAAGACGTTCAATTACGACATCACCGCTCACCGCGGCGCCGCGACCCGACTGCGTTTTGGCTTTCAAGGTGTCGCGTCGGTCTTCCCCTTGGTCGCGAGCTGGAACGTCGATGACGTCATCATCTCGAACCAAACGTGTCTCTAGTTCCTCTTCGCACGGTCGGTCCTCACCTCAACCTCTACCCACGGTCTCACATGAAAACTCCCCAAGAAACAGTCTGGCAACGACATTCCCACCTTCGGTACGGCGGCGCGCTTGTCTGTTTTGCGACGTTGATCGGCTGCGCCTCACAAGCCAACGAGACCACTCCCGATGACGATTCCGAGCCCACGGTCAGCTCATCTACAGCGGGCGGCGGCCAGACTTCCGGTAGCTCGGTGGTCAGCGCGACCAGCGGAATTGGAGGAGCCGGGGGCGCGCCGGGCGGTGAGGCCGGAGGCGCGGGCGGCGGCCATCAGGGCACGGGTGGTCAGGACAATCCCGTCGACACGTATTTTCAGGCGCTCACGGCTGGCAACACACACAGCTGCGGGATCCGCTTCGACGGCAGCACGACGTGCTGGGGCAACAACGATGTGCAGCAATCGGCCGTTCCCATGCCGAACACTTACGCGAAGATCTCCGCGGGTGCCGGCAGCACCTGTGGTCTGACCACCAACGGTGACATCGAGTGCTGGGGCACCAACACCTTCGGCCAGATGACCCCTCCCCCAGGGTACACGTGGGCCCGAATGAGCGCGGGGGCAACCCATACCTGCGGCATCGCCCAGGGCGGAGGAATCCACTGTTGGGGAGACGACTCGACGGGGGCCGTCAGCGGCGCCCCGAAGCAGCTCGTATCAAAGATCATCGCTAGTGGCGTCGCCAACAGCTGCGCCATCGACAAGGACGGGTCGCTGCACTGCTGGGGAAGCGCGACGACGATGGTCAACGATCCACCTGCGGGCGCGTTCACGCACGTGGCGGTTGGCGGTTTCCACGCCTGTGCCATCGCGATGAAGGTGAAGACGATCTCCTGCTGGGGCAGCGATCCGGGCTGGGGCTCGACCATCGCTCCGGCAGGCACATTCACCAAGATCGACGCGGGCTTTGGCCACAGCTGCGCGGTGCGAAGCGACAACGCCATGATCTGCTGGGGCAACGACGATGAAAAGCAGGTGTCCAACGCGCCCACGACGCTCGACTTATGGGAACTCGCTTCCGGGGGCGCTCACAACTGCGCCGTCAAGAACAACAGCCAAGTCGTGTGCTGGGGCATGAACGACAAAGGACAGACCAATTCCCCATGAAGCAACCACGACACTTTGCTCTTCCACTGGGCCTCGCGTTCGCGCTCGCGAGCGTGTCCTGTCTCCAGGCCCTGGGCGTCGATGGCGAATACGTCACCTTCGACGAAGATTTTGCGTCGACGACTTCGGCGACGGGCTCCGGCGGCGCCACAGCACAAGTCGGCGCGGTGGGCAGCGGTGGCTACGGCGGTAGCGGTAACTCGGTGACGACCTCGACTACAACCAGTGTGACCGCGGGGGCTGGCGCTGCCACCGCGGCAAGCAGCACCAGCACCGTGACCAGCGGCGGGACCGGAGGCGGGGGCTGCAACAACCTAGCCTTGGCCTTCGATGGCAACAATTCGAGCGTCTTCGTGAACGACACCTTCGCTCTCGACGACTTCGGACCGCTCACGGTCGAGGCGTGGATCCGCCCGGGCCCGGGCGTCGCCAACAACGAGAAGCACATCCTCGCCCACCACAACCACGGCAACACGGAAGGGTATATCCTCTTGATTCGTAACCAAGCGGTCGCCTTTCGTTACTACGGAGGCGGCCAAACCGGCGAGGCCAAGGATTCAGCGCCCCAAGGCTTCGTCCCCGGAGACTGGTACCACGTCGCAGGCGCCTTCGACGACATCACCAAGACGGTACACGTGTTCATCGACGGACAACATCGTGGGCAAACGACGATGGTCGCTTCCGCATCCGATGACTGTAACTGCGTGGTCACGATCGGTTCCAACCAGAGCGCAGATCCCGACTTCGGTTTCGATGGCCTCATCGATGAGGTGCGCGTCTCCTCCACGACACGTTATTCGGCGTCCTTCGTGCCGCCCGCCGCCCCCTTCACCACGGACCAGAACACGGTCGCACTGTGGCACTTCGACGAAACTCAGGGCGATATCGCGGTCGACGCAACAGGGGCCCACTCCGGACACCTCGGAGGCTCACAAGGCTTTGGCGGAAGCGCGCCCGTGCGCACACCCGTCCCGTGCATCGCCGACATGCCCAACTAACTGCGCGAGCTTCCACCCGAGCATCACCCGTCCACAAAGGCCTCTCACCGCATGAAACGAATCACGATGAAGAACGTCTGCTCCATCCTCTCGCTAGCCCTGACCGCAACGTGTTGGTCCCCAACGGTATCCGCCGCGCCGGGCACGCCTGCCAACGGCGCCGCGGTGATCGAATCCGCGCAACGCTTCGACGCGGGTCTGCGGGCCATGTTGGCGGGAAACTACAAGGCGGCCTGCCCCGACCTCGCGATCAGCTATCACCTCGACCCGCGGCCGGGCAGCCTCTTCACCCTCGCAGAGTGTTTCTCAAAGTGGAAGCGGGAGGCGATCGCGATCGCACACTACAAGCGCTTCTTGGCCATCATCCGCAACTTCGACGGCATGGAGGGGCAACGACAGACGGAGCGGGCCGCCGTGGCGCGCTCCCAAATCGCCGAGCTCGAAAAGAAACTCGGCCGAGCCTCCACCGCGGTGCCGGTTTCCGAGGAAGGCAAGGTGCCCGTCGCCGGCGTAGCCGCCCCCCCAGCAACTCCTGCGGCCCAAAGCAGTCCCGAAACAGTACCCATCCCCCCCCCAGACTTCACAGCCGCCAGCTCATCCTCAGAATCTCCTACTTGGCGCTACACGAGCTATGGCGTCGGTGCATTCGGCGTCGTCGCCGTGATCATCGGCGCGGGCACCGGAGTCGCAGCCATCAACGAATCCAAGACCGTCGACGCCTCATGCATCGGCCACCGCTGCACCCCCGCGGGCAAGGAAGCGGCGGAGCGGGCCAAGACCTTGGGCACGTGGAGCACCGCATCGTTCGTGGTGGGCTTCGGAGCTGTGGCCAGCTCGATCGGTTTGCTGGTGTTCGAGCCCACAGCGACAGACGATTCGAGAGACACAGCGAAGACCACCGTCGCACTCCAACCTTGCCACACCGTTGGCATGTGCATCCGAGCAACTTGGTAATCCGAACAATGAGAGAATCGATGTATCAACCCCATTCGAAACGGATCCAACGTCGCGGCGGCCACCGCGGCTTTGGTGACGCAGTTCACGGCGCTCAACCCATCAGGAGACTCGACGCATGACGACGCGTTCTAGTTTCACCCCCCGATTCGTTGGTTGTTGCGAGATCTTCGACGAAATCGCCAAAGGCGGTTACGCGACAGTGTACCTCGGCCGCTGGCTTGGTGCCGGAGGCTTCGCCAAGACCGTCGCCATCAAGCGCCTTCATAGTCAATTCGTCACGTCACCGAAGATCGTGACGATGTTCGCAAACGAGGCGCGCATCGTCGCTCGCATAAAACATCCCCACGTGCTCTCGACCATCGATCTCGTCTCTCACGACGGGGAGTTGTTCATCGTCATGGAGTACATCGAGGGCATGTCTCTCTCCACTTTGCTTCGCCTCGCGCACAAGAGACAGCTGCCCATCCCGGCAGCGGTCGCCGTCAAGCTCATGATCGGCGTGCTCGAGGGCCTTCAAGCGGCTCACGATGTGAAAGACGAGAGCGGAAACATCATGCACCTCGTGCACCGGGACGTATCCCCGGAGAACATCCTGGTGGGTGTCGACGGTTATCCGCGGATCTTGGATTTTGGCGTCGCCAAAGCCGTCGGCATGGCGAGCACGACCATGGAGGGTGAGATCAAAGGGAAGCTCGCTTACATGGCGCCAGAGCAGCTGGCTGCCAAACGGGTCACGCGGAGCACAGACATCTTCGCGGCGTCGATCGTCCTGTGGGAGCTACTCACCCAACGCAGACTGTTCAAAGCAAACAACATTGCCGCGACAGCGCAGAGCGTACTCAGTAAGGCCATCCTCCCCCCCAGCAGCCATCAACCCAACCTGTCGAAGAAGGTCGACAGCGTCGTGTTGAAGGGACTAGAGCGCGAGTGGAAGAAGCGGTGGAAGAGTGCGAACGAGTTCGCCTTTTCGCTCGAGCGCTCGACCCGGGTCGCGAGCACCCGCGAGGTCATCCAATGGGTCAAAGGACTGGGAAAAGAGGAACTGCAGCGCCGTTCGGATCTCGTCCAAGCCATGGAGCTTACGCCAATCGACACCGACGAGGTCGCGAGGCAGCGGCAACCCGCGTCGCCGAAGGTGACGCCTCCCCCGCTCCCCCCGCGCGCGAACGAGGCCACGCCACCGGCCGGGAGCATCACCTCACCGTGTCGAGACATCGTTCTGCCACGTCCGCCCCTGCCGAGCGCGATCGCTATGCCACCGCTGCCGGTCGTCGTGGACGCGGCCACGCAAAGTGAACGACCGACAAGTTCGGTTCCGTCGCCACGAGCGTCCGACGCTGCCGTCACCCGCGAAGCTCGTTCCGAGGAGATCTCCGGTTCACGGGTCAGCATGATGGCGAAACAACCGCTCACCGCGGGAATGGCCGCCACGCTTTTTGCGATCTGTACGCTGCTCATCGTCGCCAGTATCACGTGGCAGCGAATCGATGTACCGCCGGAAAATGGCAACCGTGCGAACGCCGCTAGGCTCACGCAACAAACAGGCTTTCGCGACCACGCGGTCGATCCGCGAACGGAACGAAGTACCCCGTCCGTCGGGCCCACCCCTCCGAAGCCGTCGGCGCTGTTTCAGGCTCCATCAGCGGAGGCCTCCGCTGACCCCGTCGAGCCGCCACCAGACGAGAATGCCGACGTTGACGGAAGCTCAGCGACGGCCCCTGCACCGACCGACAGTGCAGTACCCGCAAGAGCGGCAAAGGACGCTTCACCCTCGGGCGACAGGGCGACGAAGGCACCCCCCCTCCGGCGAGCGACGAGTCGGAAGGGCCGCCGAACGACGGGCAAGACGCGTATCGCCAAGTCTCTGCCGTGGGCCTACGATACCAAGATCAAGAAGACGAAGAGCAAGATGAAGACGAAGGCCAATCGTGGCCTGTATTCCCGGGACTGAACCGCCCACCACCGCGAGGGAGCGCGCACGCCAGAAGGCGCTACCAGTCGATGATCGCCGAGCCCCAGGTGAAGCCCGAGCCAAAAGCGACGCAGGCGACTTTCATGCCTCGCTTGAGACGACCACTGCGCTCGGCCTCAGCCATCAACAGGGGGATCGTCGCTGCCGTCGTGTTGGCGTAGCGATCGATGTTGTGCACGACCTTCTCTTTCGGAATGTCGAGCAAGCGCTGCACCCACTCGTTGGCTCGCAAATTGGCCTGGTGAAACAAGAAGAGATCGATGTCGTCCCGGGTCAGCCCTTGCTTGAGGCAGACGTGCATGAGCGCCTCTGACATTCGCTTGACCGAGTTCTTGAAGACGAGCTTGCCGTTCATCTGAGCCCCCATCATCTGCGGATCGACGAGGCCCCGCCCCTCTTCGTCCACGGGCATGAAG
>JAPYTK010000248.1 GCA_029941785.1 Polyangiaceae bacterium
TAGGTGATGTGGTCGCGATCTGGCACACGGGCGGCACCGAGTATGCAGGACGCTTCTTCGCCGCCAAGTGGGGTGCTCAGCTCTTCGTGGTGGGATGCAGCTGTCCCCGCCTCGACTACGCCGACTTCAGCGACGCCTTCTTCGAGTGCCTCACCGGCTTCAGCCCGCTCCGATCTGCCGCCCGAGCCTTCGCGGTCGACACACACTCCATCGCCCACGAGCGCCCCATGGCGTGGTCAGCCGAGCTCCCCTCCTCGTGGGATTTCTTCAACCACGCACCAGGTGACGACGGCGCCTACTTCGAGGCCGCGCACGCGATGGCGCCGAAGCCCGACGAACAATCTGGCGATCTCGACGGCAAGCTCGCGGTCGCCTTGGTGGCGCGCTCGACGGCGAAACGCCCCCGCGACGCCTCGAAGCTGTACCTCGACGCGCTGAAACACGCGGGCTTCGCGATCGAGGCGGTGAACTTCGAGTCCGAAGCGCCTCGCGACCCCTTCGCCCAGTGTTGGTACATGAGCAGCGAGGTCGAGCGGGATGGTGCCCGTGGACAACTTCACTGTCGCGTGGCCATGAACGATCGGGTGTGGCTCATCGGCGGGGTGGTCGGGCCCACGCGAGAGGACGACAGCACCGCTTGGATGCGAAACAAGCGCGCGCTGGACATCGCATGCAGCACCGTACGCCTGGCCACTCAGCGTTCGGGAGGCGGCCCATGAACGCCGTCGCCGTCACGCGCCACGCGCCCCCCGCTCCTCACGCCGGCGACATCGCCCAGGTTCGTCTCTCGCCGGATGGAACCCGACTGGCCTTCGCGTGCACCGTCGATGGATACGGCGGGATCTTCGTCGCCAAGGTGGGCAGCGAATTTGCCGAGATGCTCGTCCCCTGCGAAGGCTGGACACCGGCCGAGATCAGGTGGTCACCGAGCGGGCGGCAGATCGCCTACCGGATCAGCCGCAAGCCCGTCGGTTTTGACGAGAGCGTCGCCTGGTGTTCATCGAACGCTCCCGGCGAGCGGGGACGCGTCCGGGCGATGTGTTTTGCGTGGGCTGGAGATGACGCCTTGTTCGTTGGCGACCCGGATGAACTCGAACTGTGCAAAGTCGACACCGCCACCGGCCAGCGGGCCAAGCTGGCGCACTTCGGTCTTCACCGAAGCCCAACGTACTGGCCACGTATCTCCCCTTCGCCCGATGGAAACTTCGTCGTCTTCACCACCCGCGACGAATTCGAAGACACGACCCGCGTGTGGTGCATCGAACGGCAGAACGGCGAGATGGAGACCCGCCTCATCACGTGGATCCCTGGCGCCGAGGTGCACGTTCACCCCTTCTGGACCCCCAAGGGAAAGACGCTCGGCCTGTACATGGTGCACGACGAGCGAGAGACGACCGGCCTCATCGCTCTGCGCGACGTCGAGGGCGACGGGCAGGTCCTGTACGAGAACGACCTCATCGACGCCAGCGTCACGCCCGCGTGGTCTCAACACACCAACCACATCGCGCTGTTTCGAGCTGACGAGCCAGACGGAGATCCCGCGCTCGCTCTGTTGGATTGCCAAAGCGGAGAAACCCATCGCGTCCCCCTCACGGAGCCCATTCAAGGAGAGCTCCGCTTCGACTCGAGCGGCCAGCTCGTCGTCGAAGGAGGCGCGGCCGTCCACCTCCTCGACCCGGCCTCGAGCGAAAGCGCTGAAGGAGAAACTTCATGAGCGGTCACAACCTGACGCTCACCACCGCCTCGAAGGCCACCCTGGGCGTCCGTCAAGTCTCGGCGCACGACCAGATGGGGGCGCCATTTTCCGTCGACATCATCGCCCAATCGCAGAAGCCCACGACCGGATACAAAGCCTCGAGTATGGGCCCAACGGTCGATCTCGAAGCGATCGTAGGGCGAGGCGCGGAGCTCACCATCATCACCCAAGACAGCGACAGAAAAGAACGAAACCGCGTCTACGCGGGGATCTGCTCCCACGTCGAACAAATCCGATTCGATGACACCGACGAGGGCATGTCGACCTACTATCTTCGGCTCGTCCCGCACCTCTGGCTTCTGTCGCAACGTCGCGGCCACCGGATCTACCAGCACAAGAGCATCCCCGAAATCATCAAGTCCCTGTTCGAGGAGTGGAAGCTCAAGACCAAGTGGACGATCGACGACGCCGTCTACCCCAAGAAAGAGTACTGCCTCCAATATGGCGAGAGTGATCTCGACTTCGTGAACCGCCTGCTCGAAGAGGCTGGGATCACCTATCACTTCGCTCAGGACAAGGATCTGTTGCTCCTGAGCGACGCTACGTGGACAGCAAAGAAGAGCCTCGACATCCAATACAGCGCCAACCCCAACGAGACGGGCGGCACCGAATTCGCGACCCAAATGCGAATTTCGCACGGGCTTCGCACCGGCTATTTCACGGTTTCCGACTTCAATTTTCGCCGCCCGAAATCACCGCTGTTCGCGCACTCCGGAAAATTCGAAGGAGAAGAAGGCTCTCGCGAAATCTACGCTTACGAGCCGGGGGGCTTCCTCGTCGACACAGACGACCCAGGCAAGGGCCCCAAGGACGAAAAGGTCGCCGACAACAAGAGCACCACGACGCACGACCACGAGACCTACGGCATCGCCCGCGCGCAGCGTTTTCTCGAGGCCTCTCGCCACAAGAAACGCTTCGTCGCCTTCGAGACCTCGCATCAGAACTTGACGGTTGGCAAGGTGGTCACCATCGAAGATCACCCGCACGACGAGCTCAAGGGGCAGCGATTGATGATCATCGAAGCGATGACGCAAGTCAGCGCGGTCGGTCGTTGGTCCGTTGTCGTCGAGGCCGTGTTTTGCGATGTGCCCTATCGCCTTCCGCGACGAACCGCCAAGCCCATCGTCCACGGCGTGCAGAGCGCGATCGTGGTCGGGCCCAAGGGCAAGGAAATCTACACCGACGAGTTTGGGCGCGTACGGGTCCATTTTCATTGGGATCGCGAGTGCGACTTCGACGACAACGCAACCTGCTGGCTTCGCGTGGCCCAGACCTGGGCCGGAGCACAGTACGGATCGATGACGGTGCCCCGGATCGGGCACGAGGTGATCGTCGATTTTCTCGACGGCAACCCCGATCACCCCCTCATCGTCGGGCGCGTCCACACCGGCGTCGCGCCTTCCCCCTACAAGCTGCCCGATCACAAGACGCGCAGCGGCTGGCAGACGAACTCCACGCCCAACCAAAAGGAGCAGAGCTTCAACGAGATGTCCTTCGAGGACAACGTCGACAAGGAGCTCGTGTATCTACAAGCACAGCGCAACTACATGAGCTTGACCAAGCGCAACGAGACCGAGCGCACAGGAAAGAAAAGGCTGAGCGTCGTGGGCAAGCACCAGCTCGGAGTCGTCGGCCAGGTCGACACGCATCATTTCGGCGAACGCAAGCTCGTGCGCATGGTCTCGACCTCGAAGAAGAAGCTCAAGATCCTCGAACTCGGCGAGCCGAAGACCACACCGAAGGACACATGGATCGAGATCGAAAAGCCGGCCAAGATCACGCTGACGACGGGAGCCAAGAAGGCCACCATCGTGCTCGATGGCCCCAACATCACGGTCGAGTCACACGGCGGGATCCGGATGAGCGCAGATCGCAACTTCGTCATCAAGGGGTCGATGGTCTACATCAACGCCAAGAAAGGCGACGACGCCAAGCCGAAGACCAAACAGCAGATCAAGGACGACGCCCCGATCCCCGAGGGGGACATGCTCAACAGCATCTCGCAGCTCTTCTCGAAGGACAAGCCGCGCAAGGTGAAGCGCCTCGCACCAAAAGAGCTGAAGCCTCAACCCTTGCAGCATGGCCTCGTCGTGCCGCCGAGCGACGTCACCTGCGAGCTCATCAGTGAGGCGGTGATGTGCCAGCACAACGGACGCACCCCGAGCGACAAGGGCCTGCTTCAGGTCGCCGCGCCTGTGACCGGCGACACCATCACCCTCGACGCCAGCTACGTCGGCGGCTGCGACAACCACCCGCTGTGGACGATCGGTGGATTCTGGTCGAGCACAAAGAAGGAAGCGGCCACGTCCTTCAAGGCCCTGGCCGTCCGCACCGGAGACCCAAGCCCTGCAGGAGAGTGGCTAGCCGGCATCGTTCCGAAGACCTACCAGGTACGAGCGAGCGCCTGCAAGGGTTCGGGGAAAAGCTACCGCATCGAGGCCTATCCCGATGACCGCATGCGTTGGGCATTCACGATCGCCGAGTGGCAGATGTTCGACGGCGCCAAAAAGGCGCTCGAGAAATTTTTCCAATCGTGGATGCCCAAATTCAAAATCCGCAGTACAGGGAAGTTTCAACTCGACGCTCAATGGAAAGAGTGGAGCGATCACCGCTGCTACTACTCGATCGATGGGCAACTCGCGGCAAACCCACTGATCGGGATCGAGGCAAGGTTTCCCTTCGGCCCCACGGCCGCCATCCCGGCCTGGCTCAAGAAGTTCGGGGATGCGTATTTGTTCATCGAATTTTACGGGAACATCCACCTACGTGGACATTGGAGCCGGATCAGCCCCGACGAATCGGACATGTTTCTCGAAGGCATCGGACAGATCGGTTTGAAGGTAGGTGCGTCGATTCACCTGATGAGCCCGTCAACCGTCACAGCGGAAGTCGACGGCCGAACCTACATTAACTTGAGCGCCAAGCCCGATCACAACGTCGACGACCCCAAGGCCATGCTCTCCTTGACCTGGAAAGGGCTTCGCGCCGTCGTCACCATCAAGTTCTGGGATCGATGGGAGTACCGCAAAGACATGATGATCATCGGTGAGAAGACCTGGTGGAAGAACAAGCTCTTCTCTCTCAAGAAATAGTGAACATGGCCGACTACTTGATTTACGCCCTACAAGTGCAATGCAGTGGACTCGCCGTGCGCGTGCTGCTGAACGACGCCTTGGTGTTCGAAGAGCCGGGAGGAAGCTACCGCTTCTCCCAAGGCAAGCTCAACCCCTGGATCATCGACGGCCCCAACGAGCTGGCGATCGAGCTCGGCGCGCCTCCGGGTCATTCGATCGCGAGCGACGCCGAATTCGCCCTCAAGGTCATCAAAGGACCACATGGAGAAGAGCCCGGCCCCGACGCCAACGTGATCCCGTTCTCCTGGATTGCGGATGACCAGCCCCTGGACCCCAAGCAGATGACCGTGGTCTTTCGCGGGCCCGTACCCGTCGACGAAGGTCACGGTGCGTGGCAATGGCAGGGCGCCGCGCCCTACTCGGCAGCGGCGGACGACCTGCCCATCGCGGCAGTCGTCGCGCAGGCACACCAGGCGCTCGTGAATCGGGATGCCGGCGCGCTTCACGCGATCACCGCCATCGTGACCGAGGAAATGGGCCGCGCGCTCGACGTGCCCGCGGCCGAGCTCGAGGCCGACAGCCTGAAGTATCTATCCACCATGTTCGCGACGCCCGACTGGACCATGGAGCCACTCGATCCGAGCAGCCTGCGCTACGTGCCAAGCGCGGGCGGACGCCTCGTCGCCGTGACGGACGATCATGGTCGGCCCATCCTTCGCGGTAGCGGTGGCGGCGAGGAATACCAACGCGATCTTACCCTTAGCAAGCTGGCCCAAGGATGGACCATCGTGAGGTAAACACGCCTTTGCTCATGGGGATCGACCCACAGGAGTGCGTCCAAAGAAGAACGAAACCATGACGATCATCGATGAAACACAGTGGTCCCACACCTTGTTCGAGAAGGACACAGACTGGTTCTTGACCATGCTTCTCCGAAGCGGCCCCGTGGAAGTGGACGTCAGCTTCAAGCTCACGCCGGACGAGATCGCCTCGATCAAGGAGGATCGGGCCAACCTCAAGGTGTTGATGGAGAAGATCGGCGACAATCGAGAAGCGTATCAAGACCGCGAAATCAACCCGCCCGTGTGGCCTGACTGAAGCGGCGTCAAGACCGCGATCTCTCCCCCTCCGAACCTCTCCTGCCCAACATGCTCGTCTCACGCGCCGATCTCGAAGCCTTCCTGACGGAGATCGAAGAGAGCACACCCGACCCGCGCGCCGGCCTCTACGGGCCCGCCTCCTTGTCCTGGCGCATCAACCGCGAGAGCGCATTGTTCGTCGGGGCGGGGCGGGCCACCTTGCTGCAGCTCGCGCACCCCGCCGTGGCGTACGCCATCGATCAACACTCCGATACGCGCAACGATCCGCTGGGGCGGTTTCAGCGAACCTTCACCAACATCTTCGACATGGTGTTCGGTGATCTCGACCACGCCCTCACGTCATCGCGACGCCTGCACGCCATTCACACCCGCATCGTCGGCAAGATCGGCGAAGCGCGCGGCACGCTTGGAAACGCCGGCGAGACCTATCAGGCGAACGAGCCCGACGCCCTGTTCTGGGTGCACGCGACCCTCGTCGACAGCGCGCTGATCGCCTACGAGACCATCCTCGAGCCGCTGAGCAGCGAAACCAAGGACGCCTACTACCTCGAATCGCGGCGCTTCGCGCGCCTCTTCGGGATCCCCGACGCGGCCATTCCCGAGAGCTACGACGCCTTTTGCGACTACATGAACGGGATGTTCGAGCGCTTGGACGTCACCCCACCCGCGCGCGAGATAGCGAGCTTTCTGCTCTCGCCTGAGACCTTGCGTCCGCAAGCGCTCGCGCCGTGGTTTCGCACCTTGACCGCCGGGATGATGCCCGAGAAGCTGCGCGAGCCCTTCGGTCTTCGCTTCGATGCACGCGAGGCGGGGCGCTACGCACGCGCGGTGCAAATCATCAAGCGGCTGTACGGGGTCATGCCGAAACGCGCGCGCTACCTGCCAGCCTATAACGATGCCATGCGCCGTCTGGCAGGCAAGAAAGGGCGCGATCCGGTGGGCCGGGCCTTCGATGCACTGCTCCAGAGCGCCTTGAAGGGTGGAAAGTAGGGAGTTGTCGCAACGTACAATGGGTCAAGGCACAGCAGCCAAGGGCGTGATATAGCTTCTCTCGGGTGCTAAACTTCCCTCGCTCCTGATGCTTCGCCTGCGCCATCTCAGTTGGGCGGTCCTCGCGGCCAGCTCTCTCGGCTTCGCTGCCTGCAGCGCCAGCGATTCGGATTCCATACCGGGCCCGGGGCCCGACGCGCGCATCTTCGCACCACCCGAGCCGCGACTCACGCGCCTGCTGGAAAGACAATACGTCAACAGCGTCGGCCATTTGCTCGGAAGCGCCGCCCGGCAAGCCGCGAGCCCACCGCCGGACGCCAAGATCCAAGGCTTCACGTCCATCGCCTCGACCCAGCTCGCCCTCAACGATTCACTCGTCGCCGAGTACGAACTCTCGGCGCGGGCGATCGCCGCGGCCGCGATGACGGATCACCACCACGTGGCCAGCTTCTTGGCGAGCTGCGATCCCAAAGGCAGCGACGAAGACTGCTTCCGTCTTTTCGCAAAAGATTTTGGCCGGCTCGCCTTTCGCCGACCGCTCACCGGCCCCGAGACCGACGCCTACGTCAACGTGGCGACCGAAGCCAAGAAGGCCTTTGCCGACTTTTACATTGGGATCGAGACGACGATCTCCACCATGCTCCAGTCGCCGAACTTCCTCTACCGGGTCGAGCTTGGCGAGCCCTCTGCCGACGGCAAGAGCCGCAAGCTCAAGCCCGCCAACCTCAAGGTGCTGCTGGGCGGCGGCGCACAGAGCAGCGGTGGCGGAGGCGGCGGCGCAAGCGCGGCCGCGAGCGGTAAGGAGGAGTGCGCCATCTGCCTCGACGCGCTGCAGCAGCCGCAGACGAT
>JAPYTK010000249.1 GCA_029941785.1 Polyangiaceae bacterium
CACCAGCCTCCCGGACCACAAGGCGTCGGCGGTCGAGCGCAAGAGCCAAATTTCGGCACGACAAAAGCGTGACAAAGACTACGGCGACGTGAGAACGCGGACGGAAGAGAACGCCAAAAAGCGGGCGGCGAAAGCGAAGAAAGCGGCCAAAAAAGGCAAGTAGTTCTACCCGTTCGACTCGCGAGGATCCGTAGGCGTCGGTCCGTCAGCCCCCCACCGATAAAACCCCCGCCCGGCCTTCTTTCCGAGCCAGCCGGCACGCACCATTTGCCGCAGAAGCGCGGGCGGACGGAACTGTTCGCCGACCTCTCGATGCAGGTGTTCGAGAATGGCGAGGCGCACATCGAGCCCGACCAGATCACTCAACTTGAGGGGGCCCATGGGGTGCCGATAGCCGAGTTCCATCGCTCGATCGATGTCCTCCACTGATGCCACCGAGGTCTCCAGCATGCGAATGGCTTCCGCCCCTATGGCCACTCCGAGCCGGCTGGTGGCGAAACCGGGCGAATCGTTGACGACGATCGCCGTCTTGCCCGTGCGGTTGGCAAAGCCCTGGGCGACTTCCAGGGTCGCTTCGCTGGTGTGGAGGCCGCGCACGAGCTCCAGCAAGGGCATCGCCGGCGGCGGATTGAAAAAGTGCATACCGACCGTCTGTGCTCCTGCACCGACGCGTTCACCGAGTTCGGTGATGGACAAGCTCGAGGTGTTGCTGCCAAGCACGACCTCGGCCGGTGCGGCGGCCCGGACCGCCGAGAGCACCTCTACCTTGAGATCCATGATCTCGGGGATGGCTTCAATCACGATAGCTACGCCCTCGCACGCTGCCGAAAGATCAGCATGCGGGCTCAACTTGGCGAGCGTCGCCTCGCGCGCCTCCTCGGTGCTCTTCCCCTTGGCAACACGGCGGGCCGTGCTCGCCGAAATGTAGTCCAGCGCCCCGGACACTCTCGCTTCGTCGGCATCATACAGACGCGTGGCGATGCCGGCCGCTGCCGCCACTTGGGCAATGCCCCGGCCCATCGTTCCCGTTCCGATGACGAGACAAGGCCCGATTTCGGCTGGGAAGGCAGCCGCGTCGCTCACTTGACGACCCCGGTCCCGTCGGGCCGGCGCTCGATTTTACGAATCCGCGGCCTCGGGGCAGCCTTGGCGCCCCTGGCCGGAGCCGGTCGACGAGCAGGCACCCTAGCCCCGCGTTTGGCCCGATCCAGGGCTCCCGGCTTGAGCTTCACGCGATCGGCGAACCCGGGAGGCCGGGGCGGCTTAGCTGAACTCGAGGCGGTCGACGCCGCTGGATCCGCAACGACAGCGTCGCCAGTCACGAGGCACCAGCCGCCAGCAGCAGCGAAGAGCGCGAGGCCTACCAGTGGCAGCCACAGCGGAGAACGAGGCTCATCGGCGGCGAGCGTGGCCACGGGCTGGGGGTCAAAACCATGCTCGTCCTGCTGTGTTTCGTCAGAATTCATCGCGCGCAGGACGTTGCCCCAACCCCTGCAAGAAGTCCACTGCGGGGCCCGATTGCAAGTTGTGGCACATGCCACTAACATCTCGACACCGAACATGTCCGAAGAGATCCGCATCGAGGTCGCTGGCGAAACCAATGTTGGCCGCAAGCGCAACCACAACGAAGACAACTTCGCCCTGCTCTCTAAATATCACCTGTATATCGTCTCTGATGGTATGGGCGGACACGCATCCGGCGAGGTCGCGTCAAAGATGTCGATCGACGCGCTGCACGAGTTTCTGTCCGAAACGGCCGACGACCCCGAGCGAACCTGGCCCTACAAGATGGACCGGTCCAAGGGCTACGAAGAGAACCGGTTCATCACGGGCATCAAGCTGGCCAATCTACGCATTTACCAAGCGGCGCAGATGGACGGCAGCAAGCGGGGCATGGGCACGACCATCGTCAGCCTCTACGCCGCAGACGACGGTGTCTACATCGGGCACGTCGGCGACAGCCGCTGTTATCGCTTTCGCAACAATAAGCTCGAAGCGCTCACCGAGGATCACTCCCTGCTGAACGACTACATCAAGATGAAGCGCCTCACGCAGGAAGAGATCGACAACTTCCCGCACAAGAACGTCATCGTGCGCGCGCTGGGCATGAAGGACACCGTCAAGGTCGACACACGCTTCGAAATGCCCGAAGTGGGCGACACCTTCTTGCTGTGTTCAGACGGGCTCGCTGGTCCTGCCTCCGACGACGAGATCGAGAAGATCATGCAAACCTCGAACGGCGACCTCAAAGAAGCCGTCGCCCGACTCATTCAGCAAGCCAACGACAACGGGGGCCCCGACAACGTCACCGCCGTTCTGATCCGTTGGTCCGCCTGACTCGCGCCGACCGCCCTTGGGGTCGAGCCGCCGCTGCCTTCACGGCAACACGAACTGCATGGGCATCAGGAGCATGTAGGCCAGCGCGATGACGAGCAACATCAAGACGGTCGTCACGAGATAGACCCCTCGCGGTGAACTGCTCGTGCTCCAGCGGTCAGCAAAAAATCGTCCGCGGGTCTGCTCCCGAAGGCGCCGCTGCACGCCGCGGGTAATCTCGATTTCGCGCGAAGCCGTTCGCCCATCGTCCAGCGCGCGCCTGAGTAAGTCCCGTACATCCACGTCATCGAGAAGGACCCCTTTCTCCGACTCATCCGACGCGTCGTCTTCGCCTGCCGGCTCGGGCGGCTCGTGCGCTTCTCCTGCACCCTTCGGTGAATCCCCCTGTTCAGAGTCCTCTCGTGAATCCATCGGTGGCTCGCTGTCCATTACTTGCCTCCTTGACGAAGTTTCTCACCCATCAACGTCTCGACCTTCGCGCGCAGTTGTTTGCGTCCGCGATGAATACGACTCTTCACGGTGCCGCTCGGCAATCCGGTGACCGACGCGATCTCGTCATAAGTGAGATCTTCGACATCTCTCAGAATGACGAGCTGCCGAAATTCGGGATCGATGGCGTGGATCGCGCGCTTGACGATCTGCTCGAGTTCACGCCCCTGCGCCATCTCGTCCGGCCGATCGACTCCGCTCACGCTCACCCCTCGCGCTCCGCCAAAATCCGTCTTCTCCACCTGCTCGCCAAGTTCCTTGCTGCCGGCCGAGACCCGCCTCGCGTTGTACTTGTAACGGTTCTTCGTCGCATTGACCGCGATCCGAAAGATCCAGGTCGAGAGCTTGGAATCGCCACGGAAGCGATGGATGTTCTTGAAGACCCGAACGAAGACTTCTTGGCACAGGTCCTCCGCTTCGGCACGGGAGCCAAGCATGCGGTACACGAGCGCAAACACCCGCTCCTGGTAGAGGCTCATCAGCTCATTGAACGCCAGCTCGTCGCGCGCGATGAGGCGCTGAACGAACAAGGCATCCTCTTCACTGTCGCTACGCTGCGCGCCCACCCGCCGAAGGGTAGCGTTGCCCGTGCAGAGGGCACAGTCGGCAGACGAAGAATTAATTAAATGAGCATTCATTTATTTCTTGACTGGATGCTGATCGTGGCGTAATTCATCGTCATGGGCCGGATCAGAGGACGTACGCGCGAGCAAACGCGAGAAGAGGCGCTCGCAGCTGCCGCGAAGATGTTCGCCGAAGGAGGTTTCGAAGGCACCTCCCTCTCCCTCATCGCTGAACATGCGGGGATCAGCGCCGCGGCCCTTTGCCACCACTTCGGCAGCAAACGTGGCCTTTACGAGGCGGTGACCGACCGCATCTACCGCTCGTTGAGCGAATTGCTCGATGGCATTGCGCCGAAGAGCGCCTTCGAAGACGTCGTCTCCCAAGTGTACGGTCATGCCGAAGCTCACCGCGACGAGATCCGCGTGCTGCTCGGAGGGATCATGGAACGGGGCGGGCTCGACGAGCGGATGCGCGAGACGCATATGCTCCCGCTGACGGCCCATGTCGCGAAGCGGATGGCCGAGACCTACGGCTCAACGGAAACCAACGCGCGCCACATGCTCATTGTCCTGTCGCATCTGGTCGCGCGATTCGTCAGCAATGATCCCAAAGACAACGCCGTCGCCCTAGGAGTCACGGGCGCGGCAGAGGCGCGCGTCGTCATCCTCGAGTTGCTCACCACCACGGGTCAACACCTTCTTTTCCCAAACGTTGCCACCAACCTCTCCCCAGCGAAGCAAACATCATGAGCACCTCCGCCATACCGCACCGTACCTTTGAGCTGAGTGACGCCATCACCACCGAACAGAGGGCGTTTTTCGAAGCACACGGTTATCTTCATTTTCCGGGTTTCGTGTCCGCTGAGCAGGTCGAGTCCCTCCGTGCCGCCCTCGCGCAGGTCGACGCAAAGCTCGTCGCAGAGAAACGAGAACGGATCAACGGCACGCCGCTCCGCTACGGCCACGACCTAGACGGTCGCAAAATGGTGCACCGCTTCGCCTTCACCTCGCAGCTGAGCGACGAGCTGCACGCGTTTATTCACGGCGCGCGTTTCGATGCCATCAAGACGCTGATCCAAGACGGTCGGATCGGGGATCGAGAGAAGGACGGATTGGTCGTCAACCACTACGTCAACGGAGAAGGCAGCAACTATCGACAACTCGGATGGCACACCGATGGCCTGCGTGACATCTTTCTGCATCGCCGACGCCCCGAACCGATGCTCAACGTAGGCGTATATCTCGACGATTCGCCACGCGAAATCGGTGGCCTACGTCTGATCCCCGGCAGCCATCAGCAAGGACTCTTCAAGATGATGTTCGGCAAAGTCTACTTCCTCGACAACCGACCCGATCCTCGCGAGATCTGCCTCGAGGCCAAGGCCGGCGATCTCACCATTCACGACGGGCGCCTGTGGCACCGGGTCGCACGCTCTCCGCTCACTGGGGAGGCAAGCCGACGCCGCGTGATGTACGTACCGATCATCAACGGACCCTTTGAACCCAAGAACGAAAACAGTCCCATGCCTATTTACCATCGGCTGAGTCGGTTCGCAGGCTGAAGCCGAGGACCCCGACCATCGCGGGTCGAGGAAGTGCTCGGTTACTTGCCGCCAGGAAGAAAGTAGCTCAAGCCGAAGGTCCAGACGTCGGCATCGACCTTGCTCGTTCCACCGTCCTTGATGGGAGTATACGCGCCGCCCTTCTCGAACATGACCGTGTCCGGATCGGTGTGTCCCCACTTGGTGGACGTCAGTTTGTCTTCGCCGTTGCATCCCGTGGCCACCGTCACCATGGGCATGGTCAAGGGCATCGTGTAGGCGAAGGTACACGCTGCGCACGAGGGATCGAGCGTGGCGCCCTCGATCGTGAACGACACGTCGCAAACGTCCACCTTCTCGTCGGTGGTGTACACGATGGAATAGCTTCCGGCGCCCGTCTTGGTGTCGAGCACGCCCTGCCACGTGATGGTCACACCGTCACCCTTGCCGCTTCCTCCGCCTTTCCCGCTGCTGCCCTTGCCCGTGGTCGCGCCCCCGACGCCGGCATTGCCTCCGCCTCCGTCGCCGCAATACCAGCAGTCGTCTCCGCCGGCGCCGCCGCTGCCCGAAGATGAGGTCGACGTCGTCGCCTCGTTGACGCTGTCTCCGCAACCGAGCGCGGCCAAGATGCAAAGTGATCCAAGATATGTGTAGCGCAACATTCGCTTCTCCTGTCTTGCAGTCGTGTAGAGCGGCCCCTTCATCGAGTGAGGCCGCGTCAAGTGAGGCCCTCGAGGGGGCCTGTGCAATCAACCTTCTCGCCGGTCTGGCCTTGCACGTGGTCGACGCCGACGTGGTCAGTCGAGACGCCCATGGCCTGCGCAGCGCTGACGAGCAGGTGTTGGTGCGGCTTGCCCGCCACCTCGGAGTAGCCGCTCGGCGTGAGCACCTGCGACGGCGTGGCGTGCGGCCAGTACACGTAGCGCCCGGTTCGGAAGTGCCACTGTCCACCAATGATCACCGGGCAATAGTGCTGATATCCATGCCAACCGTTGGCCATCTCCGAACCCCAGACGATGAGGGTGTTGTCCATGACCGAGCTGCCGTCCCCGTCGGGGATGTTCTCGAGCACGCTCACCAAGCGAGCGACTTGCGTTGCGTGTTTGGTCAAGAAGTCCGCCATCGCAGCATGTTTCACCGGATCGTCGTAGATCCCATGGGCGAGCCCCTTGTGAACATCATCGCTGATGTCGTCGGCGCCAAAGTCAGCGGTCGGCAGTTCACCGAGAGAGAGGCTGATGATACGCGTCGCGTCGCACGCGAAGGTCGCACCTACCAGTTCGGCGAAGGCGTCGAAGCGTTCGTCGTAGGTGGCAAAAGTCCCCGGCACCATGGGCTTGCTGTCGCAACTGAGATTCGCCATCCCCTCGAGCCGATCGCCGAGGCGCTGCATGAGTTCAAAGTGTGCGTCGAGTTTGTCGCGCCCGTTTTGGTCGAGCCGCGGAGCGAGCTGCTTGTACTCATCGTAGGCATAGTCGAGGGCCCCGCGCTGCCGCGTCACCGTCCCGTTGGGGGAATTCGAGGGGCCGAAGACACGGTCGTACACCGCCGCCGGAGAGCTCTCCTGCGGCATGCGTGACCCGTTCGCCGCGTAACTGATTGGGCGACCAGGCTCCTTGATATCGTCAACCGAGATCTCGAGAGATGGGAGGCGATCTGAGCGAGCGATGTGCTCGACCAGCACTTGGTCGATGGAGGCGGACTGTGCTTTGGTGTCCACCCCGCTGAAGTCGCACCAGTTGCCGGTCCAAGCGTGAACCCAACCGGTGTCGTGACGGTTGCCCTCGACGTCGAGTTCGGCGGTCGCCAGTGACAAGCCATCGATGGGCAAGAGGCGCGCCCGGTGAGCGAACAAGGGAGCCAGCGGCTTACTAAAGTCGTCGACGCTCATGGTCGCCAAGTCGGCCTCCCATGGAGCGCTTTCGCTCTTACCGTCCGGACGCATCTTCCATGCGTCGTAGGGCCAACCATGACAATGCGAAAGAAAGATGACCCGCCGAATGGGCCCCAATTCGTTGTCTTCCGCCATCACGCGCGCGATGTCTGAACCTGCGAGCCCAGCGCAAGCGCCAGAGAGGCCGAGCAACTTGAGCGCTTGGCGCCGATGAATCATGCGGCGGCTCATTGGGCACCTCCTTCACGGCGAAAGCGGAAAAGCTCCGTGCCCGCGATGGCCACCAGAAGTCGTTGAACATCGTCATCAGCGTGAAAACGCTCTTGCAGGGCCATGACCTCCGGATCGGAAAACCCGAGCTGCACACCGGTGGCGTAACGCGCCCACCTGACCACGTAACAGCTGCGCACCTGGGCGCTCGTCGATAACTGCCGGGCCAAGTCCACCCCGTCGCTGAACGCGATGGTCTCCCCGCCCGAGAGAGCCACGCTCCCTGAAGCGTCGACCACTTGGCCGTTGTCTTCAGCGCGCCACACCCCAAGCGAGTCGTAGTTCTCGAAGGCAAAACCGGGCGGGTTGATCCTGTCATGGCAGGCGGCGCATTCCGATGGGCTGGTCGCCACCTCGGTGCGCTCTCGATTCGTCGCGTCCACATCGTCGGCATCAGGCGGAGCGGCGCCCTCAGCACCAGGAGGAGGCGCACCAAATTCCTCGCACGCGATCCGTTCGAGGACACGCTTGCCGCGCAGTACCGGCGCAGGATGAACGGGGTAGGCTCCCACAGCGAGCACCGAAGGCAAGGTCAACAGCCCCGCCCGCTCGGAAGCCGGAAACTCGGCCGCCGACATCGTGAGTGAAGCGTTCTGTCCGCCCGAGTTGATGATGAATGCGTAATCCCAATCAACCGTCGGA
>JAPYTK010000250.1 GCA_029941785.1 Polyangiaceae bacterium
TTCGAGAGTTAACATAATGTCTCTTATGCGCAATTGTGGGGGTAGGAGCAGGTCGGCAAGAACTCGTCCCTTCGTTAGGCACCACATCTGGGGGCCACATCTGGGGCCACATGCGTACAAGCCTGCGCACGCTCAGCCAGCTGTGCAAGGTGCGGGACTCGAATAGACCTGCTAAAAAGGACTCTGACAATCCGAGCAAGCTTCGAGTACCGAATTCCTAAACCGTTGGTCGCAGGTTGACTTCGGCCTGCGGCCTCCGTCGTTCTCCGTTGACTCCGTCCAGCCGGGCTGGACTCCGTCCACTCCGAGTCGACTCCTGCCGGGGGCGCTGATGAACGTGCGAATGTTGTGTTGCACCTGAGACGGCACATCCCCGTCGGTGTCGACCTTGAGAATCGTCTCGCCAAGCCGCAGGAACAACGTGTCGGTCAACTCAACGAATATGCTGCGTTTATCGGCGAGATGCAGGTAAACCGTGCCCTTGGCAACGCCCGCCTCGGCCGCGATGTTTCCGACCTTGGCTTCGCGATAGCCCTCCTCCGCAAACACCTTGCGAGCGGCGAGCAAGATGTCCTGACGACGATCGCGCTTAGCCATAACTCGAGATCGAGCTTAGCACGGAATATTCCCACCTTTTCATGCGGTAGAATTGCTTGCATCGCGGTTGTCGTTATTGGGCCTGCGTGGTAGTTCTGCACCATGACTGACCAGCCAGTCACTCGAGAATGGAGTGGCCCCCTTCTCTTAGGCGTCGATGTCGGCTCCACCACCGTCAAAGCGGTGGCGCTCAATCCAGACACGATGGAGATCATGTGGAGCGACTACCAGCGCCACAACACCAAGCAGCCCGAGAAGACGCTGGAGCTGCTCGAAGCGATCGAGGCGGCCTTCCCACTGTCGCTACGGTCGAGCTGGCGCATGTTCCTGACCGGCTCGGGATCGGGTCCGCTGTGCAAACCACTCGGCGGCAAGTTCGTCCAGGAGGTCAACGCAGTGACGTTGGCCGTGGAGAGGCTTCACCCCGACGTCATGAGCGTGATCGAGCTTGGCGGTCAGGACGCCAAGATCATCATGTTCACCAGCGCCAAGCTGGAGAACGGCGAAGACGGCGAGAAGATCGCCGTGCCCTCGATGAACGACAAGTGCGCCTCAGGAACCGGCGCCACCATCGACAAGTGCATGATCAAAGCTGGCATGCCGATCGAAGAGGTGGGCAAGCTCCACTTCGACGATTCGAAGCTGCACCACGTCGCGGCCAAGTGTGGCGTTTTCGCTGAGACGGACATCGTCAACCTGGTCAAGAGCGGCATCCCGGCGAGCGAGGTGCTCTGCTCGTTGGCGGACGCCATCGTCCTGCAGAACCTGAGCGTGCTGACCCGAGGCAACACCCTCAAGCACAAGGTGCTGTTGCTGGGCGGACCGAACACCTATCTCCCCTTCTTGCAGGAGTGCTGGCGCAAGCGCATCCCCGAGAGCTGGGTCGAGCGCGGTTACGACTACCCAAAGGACATTCCGGTCGAAGAGCTCATCTTCGTGCCGGACAACGCCGAGTACTACGCGGCCTTCGGCGCCTGCGCTTTCGGTCTCTACGAGCCGGCCAACGTCGGTGTCTACCAGGGCACTGCCGGCCTGCGCGAGTACATGGACACGGGTCGCAAGGAGCGTCTCGCTGAAACGGCGGGCCCACCCCTGGTCGGGAACCCGGGTGAGGTCGACGAGTTCCGAGAGCTGTACAAGATCCCAAAGTTCATCCCGATGGCGCTCGAGAAGGGCCAGAACGTGCGAGCGGTCATCGGTCTGGACGGCGGTTCGACCTCCTCCAAGGCAGTGCTGATCGACGAGGACGGCGAGATCGTCGCCAAGGCCTATCAGCTCTCTGGTGGTAACCCGATCCAGGACACCAAGGAGTTGCTCGCTCAGCTCAAGGCGGGCATCGAAGAGCAGGGCGCGACGCTCGAGATCCTGGGCATGGGCGCCACCGGCTATGCCGCCGACGTGCTCGAGAAGGCGATGAAGGTCGACGTCAACATCGTCGAGACCGTCGCGCACATGATGTCCGCGGTGAAGTACTGCGGCGACGTCGATGTGGTGTGCGACATCGGCGGCCAGGACATCAAGGTGCTGTTCCTCAAGAACGGCGAGATCCAGAACTTCCGTCTGTCGAACTCCTGTTCGGCCGGCAATGGCATGCTGCTGCAGGCGATGGCCGATCAGTTCGGCTTGCCGGTGACAGAGTACGCCAAGACGGCCTTCGAGGCCGAGCTCGCGCCCAAGTTCTCCTACGGCTGCGCCGTCTTTCTCGACACCGATCGCGTCAACTTCCAAAAGGAGGGCTTCTCCAAGGAGGAGCTGCTCGCCGGTCTCGCGCAGGTCTTGCCGAAGAACATCTGGCAGTACGTGGTGCAGATCCCGCGCATGGCGTCGCTCGGAAAACGCTACGTCCTGCAGGGCGGCACTCAGTACAACCTCGCCGCTGTCAAAGCGCAGGTCGACTACATCAAGGAGCGCGTCCCGGGGGCGGAGATCTTCGTCCACCCGCACACCGGTGAAGCCGGCGCTCTGGGCGCGGCCTTCGAAGCTCTGCGCGTGGTGAAACGTAAGGGCAGCTCGACCTTCATCGGCATCGATGCGGGGATCAACATCGAGTTCGTCAGCAAGAACGACGAAGAAACCGTCTGTCACTTCTGCCCGAACTTGTGCAAGCGAACCTTCATCGACACCACCTGTCCCGATGGTTCGACAGCCCGTTACATCTCCGGCTTCTCCTGTGAGAAGGGCACTGTCGAGAGTGAAGAGGCGCTCAAGGATCTGCTGACGGAACGGCGCGCTATTGCCAAAGAGTTCCCGAACCTCATCACCTACGAAGCCAACCTGGCCTTCAAGCACTTCTACGAGCACGCTGAACTGCCGGCCGAAGGCACGCCCGTCGAGGACGTCGTCGTCCAGAAGGGCCTGTTCAGCCGCAAGCGCGTCAAGATTACTCGTCCCTTCACGAAGATGACGGGCGATCCCGCCGAAAAGCGCAAGCACATCCGCATCGGCATGCCGCGCGTGATGAACATGTACTCGACGGCGCCTTACTTCCGAACTTACTTCGAGGCACTCGGCGTGCGGCGCGGCAACATCGTCTTCTCGGATCAGACCACCGAAGAGATGTGGGTCGAGGGCGGCAAGTACGGCTCGATCGATCCCTGCTTCCCGTCGAAGGTGTGCCAGGCGCACATCCACAACCTGCTCTTCGAACATCACGAGAAGAAAGCGCTCAACTACATCTTCTTCCCCATCCTCACCAAGGTCCCCACCTTCGTGGAGAACATCCTCGACTCGGTCAGCTGTCCGATCGTCGCGGGCGTTCCGGAAGTGATGAAAGCGGCCTTCACCAAGGAAGTCGACTTCTTCGCCGAGCGCGGCATCGAGTATATCGACACCGGCCTCAGCTACACAGAGCCCAACCTGATGGCGATGCGTATGTTCGAGACCTGGGCCGAGCGCCTCGGCGTCACGCAGGACGAAAGCGACTTTGCGCACAACGAGGGGCTGAAGGCGCTCGAGGCTTTCGAGCTGGACCTGCAGGACAAGGGCCGCGCCATCCTCGACACGGTCGAGTCCGAAGACCGCATCGCGCTGTTGGTGGTGGGCAGGCCGTACCACTCCGACCCCGGGCTGAACCATGGCATTCCCGAGGAGTATCAGCTGCTCGGTTACCCGGTGCTCAGCGTTCGCTCGCTGCCGCGCGATCCCGAGTCCCTGTCGCGCATTTTCGCCCCGCACGAAGACCCGATGGATATCAATGACGTGTGGCCGGAGAACTACTCCGCCAACAGCGCGCAGAAGATCTGGGCCGTTCGTTACGCCACCCACCATCCGAACATCGCGCTGCTCGATCTCTCGAGCTTCAAGTGCGGCCATGATGCGCCCACCTACGGGATGGTCGACAGCATGGTGACTGCCGCTAACATTCCTTACGCCGCGCAGCACGACCTCGATGCGAACAGGCCCACCGGATCGATCAAGATCCGCGTGAAGACCTACTCGCACACGCTAAAAATGCGCATCGAAGCCCTCGAGGACGTCAGCGGCACGAACAAGCAGCTCAACCAGAGCATCGAGATCAAGCGCTTGGAGCTGCTCAGGGCGAAGCAAGTGCAAATGGAGGAGCGCAGGACGAGCGATCCCGAGCTCGAGAAGAGGATCGAAGCCCTGGCCGAAAAGGTCGGCAGTTACGCGCCGCCGGAGCGCGCACCAGAACCGGACCCGGGCCTGGTCACGCTCATGCGCAAGACCGACCGCGGGCTTCGACCCGCAGCGGAGCCACGGATTTTCCAACCCTCTACTCTAAAGCCCTCACCTTCAACCCAGCGAGACGACTCACCCCATGACGCAGTCCAGCCAGCCCCACCAGCCGCGTGAAACCCGACATTCTCTGCCGCTCGTCAGCAGCAACAAGGCGATCAATGATCGCAGCGCGGACACCATCGCAGAAGAGCTCGAGAAGTTCGAGGAGGGTGAGCGCGAGCGCCTGGGTATCAAGGCCAAGCGGGAGCAGTGGGTCGACACCATGCTCAGGCCCAACGTGACGCGTGAGGAGCGCGACAACGTCACTCTGTTGATCAGCGGCCTCACCAAGGCGCAGGATTTCATGGTGGAAGGTGCGCTTCGCGGCCAGGGCTACAACGTCAGGGATATCGGCTGTCCGGATCAGGACGGCTTTCAGGCCGGCAAGGAGTTCGGTAACCGAGGCCAGTGCAACCCGACCTATTTCACCGTCGGCAACCTGGTTAAATACCTGATCGACCGGCGCGACCTTCATGGCGAGGCCACCGAAGACATCATCAAGAACTACGTGTTCTTCACGGCCGGCGCCTGTGGCCCCTGTCGTTTCGGAATGTACGTCACCGAGTACCGCAAGGCTCTACGCGACGCGGGCTTCGAGGGCTTCCGCATCATTCTGTTCCAGCAGCAGGGCGGCCTCTCCCAGGCGAGCGGCGAAGATCCCGGGATCGACATGAGCCCGACGTTCTTCCTCGCAATGGTCAAAGCGATCGTGGCGGGCGACGCGATGAATGCGCTCGGCTACCGGATTCGCCCCTACGAGATCAATCCGGGCGAGACCAATCGCGTGATGGAGGAGTGCAAGCGCATCTGCTACGAGGCGCTCTACGAGAAGCGCAGCATCCTGCGCGCGCTCTACCAGTGCCGCGCCAAGTTCGAGGCGATTCCGATCGACAAGCTGCGGGCCGCCGCCAAGACCTCGATCATCGGCGAGTTCTGGGCGATGACCACCGAGGGCGACGGCAACTATCAGCTGCAGACCTTCCTCGAGAGCGAGGGCATGGAGAACGACATCCAGCTCACCACCGCCTGGCTGCTCTACAACATCTGGGAGGTCGCTCGCGACACCCGGGAGCGTGGTGATCTACGCGTCGACGACAGCGGCAAGGACGGACTCAGCGAGTTCGACGGCGGCTTCGATATCACCAAGCGTCTGGCCACCCTGCGCCTCGCCGAAATTGCGCTTCGTGCCACCTTCGCGAGCTTCGCGACGCCGCTCGGTCTGTTCAAGTACCCGCTGCCCGACATGGATCTCATCGCCGAGGCAGCGCAGGAGCACTACCACAACGATCTGCGCGGCGGCGAAGGCCACATGGAGGTCGGTAAGCTGATCGTCAACATCATCAAGTCGAAGGCGCACATGACGCTCAGCGTGAAGCCCTTCGGCTGCATGCCTTCGAGCAGCGTCTCCGACGGCGTGCAGTCGCTCATCACCACCAAGTTCCCCGGCACCATCTACTGCGCGGTGGAGACGAGCGGCGACGGCGCAACGAACTTCTACTCGCGCGTGCAGATGTACACCTACAAGGCTCGATTGGCCGCCAAGGCCGAGCTCGCGCTGGCCTACGAGACCCACGGCGTGACTGAAGTCGAGGTGCGGGCCTTCCTGAAGGATAACCCCAAGTACGCCTCACCGCTTCATCACGCGCCGCATGCCTACGCCGGCTCCGCCGCCAACCTGGTCGCCGAGGTAGCGCCGCTCATGCTGCTCAGCCTGCGCGAGCGCCTGACGCAGAAGGCCCAGGGTCGCGTGGAGAAGTTGTCCGCCCGTGCCAAGGCTGCACCGGGCAAGCTCAAGGACTTCGCCGTGATGCTGCAGACCCCCGAGTTCCGCGAGGCTGCCAAGCAGGACGTGATGCTCATCAAAGATCTCGCCCAGGGCAAGGTCAAGGAGCGCTTTGGACCGCTGGTGGCAAAGCTCGCCGGCAAGGCCTACACCGAGAACAACCCCGACGCGGTCGTGCTCTCCTCCACCGAGCCGATGGCAGCGGAGTAACGCGGCCCGTATCACCACGGAGGCGCTGAGACACTGAGGGGATCGTTCGCTACGCGATCGATCCCCATTTGGGCCTGACCCATCGAAACGTTTCAGCGAAGCTCCTGTAGCCATCGCGCATAGGAAGTACGACCGGTAAAATCGGGGATTTGCGCAAGTACATCTGGCTTTGAGAGGGCCGCGAATTGTCGCCGGGAGGGTCGCCGATCGAGGTCGACCCGCCGAACATTTGCGTCACAGGGGGAGCGGGAACTTGGCCGCTCGCTTGGGGAGCTGGTCATCATGTTGAACCGAGGCGGCGGCACGGCGCTGACAAGGCATCGAAAGGGTGCAGTGAAAGCCGGTCGTCCCGTCCTTCCGGGCGTTCTTCAGGGTAAGCGCTACGAGACCGTCGGGCTGCACGCGCAGCTCGTTGGCATTGGTCGCCGTGACCTTGGCGCATAGTCCGCTGTCGTAGCCGATCAGGGTGCGTAGGCCCCAGGATAGTGAGCATATCCAATGGCGGAACGGCACTTCCGGAAACACGTTTTGCTCGAGGTGCACCGACGTGTCCAACATGCGCCTTCCGCAGCATGACGGCCAGAATGAGCGACCCTTGCTAGAAAACGCCAACAGCTTCGAATCGCGGCAATGACGACACTCGGGGTGCAAGCAACCGTGCTCTAGCAGCCCACAACGTAGGTCCTTGTCGAACTCCGCGATCACAGGCGCGGGAAGGCCGCCCAGCTCGTCCACGCGCTCCACCAAAGCCGGCGGAGCACACCCGAGTCCTCAGCGGTGAGCCTGGGCCGGCAGGTGCTGTGCAAGTATCGCCGCCGCGTCGCATGATAGCCCACAGCAGTGTCTGACGACGCGCTCGCTATGGCTCGAGCTCATGCACAGGTCGAGCGCTACGATTGAGTAGGTGGGTGGTGCGGTTCCTCATGGCCTTGGGCCAGCCTAACCTGGCTCGCGTCAAATCGTTCATGACTCGCGCGCGCCGACGCAGGTTCCGGGGGACACGATGGGAGATGATCAAAGCGATACGCAATCGAGTACTCGTCCTGGGAACATTGGCCGCACTTTCTGGAGCCGTCGTTATGGCGACCCCAACCGATGCCCAAGCGCAGGCCAAGCCGGCCTTCGACAAATCCAAGTTGAAGCAAGCGGTCGCAGCATTCAAGGCTGCAAAGAAGCTCTTTGACGCGAAAGACGATGCGGGCTCCCTGGAGTCTTATCGGAGTATCGTCCCCATGATGGCCCTATTTGGCTCTTTCGAGAGTTAACATAATGTCTCTTATGCGCAATTGTGGGGGTAGGAGCAGGTCGACAGCCTCGAGGTGGATGATGAAGGACGATTCACGGGCCAGGTGGTCAAGCCCATGTG
>JAPYTK010000251.1 GCA_029941785.1 Polyangiaceae bacterium
CTATGAACGCATTTCGGTCGATGCCGCCCTCGGAAAAAAGAATGCGTGCCAATCCGTTAAGATCCTTATGCTTATGCGATAACAACAAAGGACGAACGAAGGAGGAAAAGAATTGTTCGTAGCTGCGTGGGGCGTGGTCAATGGACTGAATGGACCCCAGGTCAACCCATTTAGGGACACCGTGGAAGGTTATAAAATTGTCCTTATGGCCGTCCGCGAGGCCACGCCCTTTGTCCAAAAGATAACGATTGATCCTCACCCAATTTTTCGCAGCCTCGAGAATCGTTGCCATGGGTTGTTCGGGCAAAGGCACGGAAAACTTGGCTGTTTCAACCTCAAGCACCATTGCATACCCATGCATCACGAAGTTTGACGGCGATGATTTTGGTATCAGCCCTAATGAGACAAGCTCATCCAAAATGCCACCATCACAGAGTGCCTGGTACCAATCAAGCGCATGCGGGTAAAGCGCCCGGTAATATTTCCCCCGCCAGACAAAAGTTTTGCCCGTCGGATCACGGAACAAAACACCCTTCCATGTCACCTCGAGGGGGCTCAGCCGCTCTAGCATTATCGCAACTCTCCATCCACCGGATGAAATCGGTTTTTAATATTGATTAATGGCCTTTGGTAGGACAATGCCATGGATGTGACGATAACCAATACTGGTCTGGGAGTATAGAGATGTTTCGCGACATCTACGGCGTAGAGCCTGACTGACGCCAAGCACACCGCAGCGCCTGGTGATGCGCCGGCCAGTTGCCTAGGCAAGAGAGTGCCAAACGTCGCGCCAGCGCCAGACTATAGTCCCGATGAAGGACCTTTTTGGGCTTTTCGAGAGTTAACATCATGTCTCTTATGCGAGGTGGTGGGGGTGGGCGCAGGTAGGGCTAGAGCTCTCGTTGAAATCCGAAATCGCCAACCGAATAGGCGGCTCAGTTGCTGCTGAGAAAAGCCCACGAGACGTCTATTCCGACGCCAACCATCACGAGCAAGTGTTCGTCCGCACCTACGCCTACCCGCGACCATGCCCCCAAGGCCAGGTTCAAGTCGATCGGCTTGATCCGTCCCGAGCTTATCGCCACGCCCAATATGCCCAGCTTCGTCTTGCTGGCGGCGCCCACGCCACCGTCGAAGCCAAACCGGTAAACAACGTTGGACGCCTCCAGCGCAACGTGCAAGCCCAATAGCGTACCGTAATCACCACCGGCACCAAGATTGTTGAGCCAGGTAGAGGCTGTTTCCAAACGTACCGTAGAAGATCTGCCGCCGAGGGCACCCCCCAAATACAGGCTGGGTGCGAAGCCCACTCTCTTCGTATTCGAAAAAGCTCGGGCCGCGGATCCAGACCCACCGACGTATAGCCAAGCATCATCGTTCGCCTCCGCTGGCAGAGCGAATCCCGCAAACACCCGAGCGGCCAGCGGATGTTGACAAGGCTCGCCATCGAATGCGCGGGGGGCGAAGGCGCCGTGGCGTGCGAGGTGCGCAAGATTTTTCAAGGATTCGTCGACATGATCGCGGCCCTTCTCGCCGAGGCCAAGAAGCAAGGCGAAGTCCGCGACGAGCTGCCAGTGCTCCCCTTCGCGCAGGCCATGATCGGCGCGCTGCTCGGGCTCGCGGCCATCGGGCCGCTGCTCGCCCACAACAGAATGAGCTACACCTCGATGGAAGAGATCTTGCGACCGGTGGTGACTCGCGGCATCAGCCGCTGACGGCCGCTCGCGCGTATGGAAAAGTAACCTGGGGAAGCGAACGTACGGGATGGAATGCGGTCCGCACGTCACTAGCTGTGATCGTTCTTGAATTGCGACCACGGCGCGTTGCTCGGGTTTCGTCTGGTCGGGCTGCGATGCCCTACCTCTATTGTGGCGGACTATAGTCCCCGGCGCCGCATTCATCATCGTTCGTCCGGACTGGAAATGGCGACTCACGGAATGCGACGTTTCGCATTTCAAGTAAGTCTAAGCGGTCAGTGTTGGGGCAGTTGCTACAACCTACGTCGGTGGTTTCACAGCTTAGAGTCCCAATTGCCCGTAATGGACGGCTCAACATCCCTGTGTTTCCCTGACGAGATCTGCTGGCATGGGTTGCTCATCGTGCTTGGGACGATGTGGCCGGTGCTTGGGACGGAGGGGCGGCCCAAGTGTGACATGTTGAGCGGGATTAATGTTGGGAGGGGACACAAACGCTTTTGGTTGGTGCCGGAAGGTCGGTGCAGCTCTCGTCACGTTTCCCAACGCGTAGAAACGCGACGCATCGGCGCTCGACACATCGTGGGCTGCCGAGCGTCTTACCGGCGCAGCCATCCTTACACCCCGGCCCGAGAACAGCAGACCAAGCTCGGTTGATTGCGCCGAACCGGCAGTTGTTGGTGCAGTCATTGTCCTTCGCACAGTCGAAGCGCGCACTACTTGGCTGCCGTTCCATGTCGGTAGCGCACGGTTCGCTCGTCGGCTTGGCCGGTGCGCTAGACGGGGTGTTGACGGGTGCTTTCCCGGTGCTCTCGGTGCCTGGTGACTGGCTGTCGCCGCGGTTGCTCTTGCAACTGGAAGCAAGCATGGACACCACAACGGCTGCCACAAGGGCGGCTCGGTTTTCCATCAAGACATCATACATGCCGTGTCGAAAGGCGACACATCACTTCCGGCCAGGGTCATGCTCTACCTGATCCCACCCCAACCATTGCGCATAAGAGACATGATGTTAACTCTCGAAAGAGCCCAAAAGGGCCTTCTTCGGGACGATAACTCTGCTCGATAGCCGGGGGCGTGAGCTGGCATATAGTCTCCGCAACCGGGCGCGCAGAGAGTCGATGCGGGTGCGTCGTCAGATGACTGCGAGCCCCGGCACGCACTTACTCGTGCTCGTTTTCCACATATATCTGGGAAGCGATCGTCATCTGTTTGGTCTTGTTGTTTTGCTGTCCGGTCATTGCAAAAAGACTCGTGGCACCGTCGCCATTGAGATCGCCTTCCGCTCCCGCTTCGAAGGCATTCGCCTGGCCCGTCACAGCTGCGGGGTTGTTGGGTGCAATTTGTCCCGACGTGCCGCGGCCATAACTGTAGCGGTAATAGATCGGTTGCGAGATGGAGAACCGCAGACACATCCAGCCCTTTTTTGCATTTCCCGTGCCGAAGTCTTTCTTGGCTTTCGTTTTCGGCTGATACTTCTTTCCTTGTGGGACATTCACCGGCACCTTATTCTTGGCGGTGTTGCACACCTTGTGGGACTTTTTTTGTCCCATGTTGCCTTCCGCCAACGCTTCCGATTTGACGCTTTCGCGTTCATAGGCTGCGACCGCCCCACGGGCGATCGCGCCGACGTTCTGCCGCGCCCCCGCGGTCTTGGCCGCCGCGAGATAGCGGCGCACACCATAGAGCGCGAGCGCCGCGAGCACGCCGATGATCGCGACAGTTATCATCAACTCCACGAGGGAGAACCCACGTATTCGATTATTTTCCCACTGAGTCATTTTAAACAGTTTGAGTATAGACCGAATGGGGGGCCAATTCATCATTCTTCGCGTCGAGCGAAGCGAAAACGATGGCTACAAGCGCGGGCGGATGAGGCATGCCCGAGCACATCGAGCGTCTCGTTTACCTGTGAATATAGACGATGCGGCTGCCTACCTTCTCCACCCTGTCTACCTGCTCCCACCCCAAGCATTTCGCATAAAAGTGACAATATGTTCACTCTCGAAAGAGCCAAAAAGGGCCTTCATCGGGACTATGCTCCAGCGGCAGGTGGTTGCCGGCCGAGCACTATCGGGGCCAGAGCGCCCGGTGCATCCCGGCGGTTTGAACAGGCCCTCAGGGCGTAGCGTTGTTCAGGGCACCGTAACTGCCCCGCCAGTAGAGCAGGGGCTGGCCCTCGGAAACTGTCGTTGCCATCACCTGGCCCACGAAGATCTCATGGTCGCCACCGGGCAGAATGTCGACGACTTCGCATTCGGCGACCCCGAGCGCTCCCGGAAGGATGGGGCAACCCGTCGCCTCGCCCGCCTGGTCGTCGATGCCGGCAAACTTATCGTCGCTGCGGCTGGCGAAGTGATTGGAGAGCTCCTCTTGATCGCGACAGAGCATGTTCACGGCGAAGCGTCGACTCGAGCGCAGGGCGTCGAGGCTACCGGCCCGCTTGTCTACGCACACCAAACACAGCGGCGGATCGAGCGACAATGAGGAGAACGCCGTTGCGGTCAAACCCCACTTGCGCCCCTCTTCGTCGATCGTCGTCACGACGGTGACTCCGGCAGCGAACGACCCCATGACCTGCTTGAATTCATCCTTGCTGATCGTGCTCATGGGACCAGCCATCGCACGGACACTGATCCGCTGCTAGTCCTCGTATGGACGGTTACAACGGTTGCGGGCACGATTTCTTGGTGGCAGCGAGGGGCGCGAGTTAGCCTCTGTCTACCTACTCAACTGGCCGCAAGGTGTCTCGCCGTGACCGCGTCCAACGACGGTAAAGGTAGAACACCCCTCCGATAGGGGTAATGACCAGAGCTAGAGCTAGGGCTAGAAAAACAAAAAGTCCAATCAAGCAATCTGTCTACCTGGCTCCCACCCCAATAATTGCGCATAAGAGACATGATGTTCACTCTCGAAAAGTCACAAGGTCATCCGCGGCTACAATAGGCGTTCAGACGCTCAAGATAGTCGGCTTCGCGCCTCTTGAAGGACTCCATCTTTTCATACGCCTTCTTGATCTTTACCGGATCGTTGCTCTCGCTCGCGACCGGCACATTGCGTGTGGCCTTCACCAGATCGCCGAGCATCTCTTTGTACTCGTCGCGAAACTCGACCAGTTTGCTGTCCTTCAGCTCGATGTCGGCCGTGCGCTTTGCCGCCTTCTCCAATGCTTCTTCGGCTTTTACGAAGGACTCCGGTTTTGTCGTCGATATCTTGGGGATGTTCTGCCCCTCGGAGTTGAGCACTTCGATCAGTACATCGCACTGCGCGCTCTTTCCTGGGCAACCGCCAAGCGCACAGATGCTCAGCAAGCGCACGCCGCAGTCCTTGGCATCAATAAGCCGATCTAGATTCTTCACGCATGTAGAAAATTTGTCCTGTTCGGCCTTTGGAAGGCCGGCCATTCGCGTCTTCACGGCGACCTCACACTTGGCCCTCAACTCCTTCTCTGTCTGACCCTGCTCAACCTTCTTGGCAAGCTCGACGAGCTTGTCGCAGGGATTAGCTGATTTAGACCTCTGGCAACCTAGGACCAGGCACCCGCCAAGAAGAAGAATCAAGAGTCGCTGCATTCGGCAATCGTAGCAGTCGACCTGGCTCCCACCCCAATCATTGCGCATAAGAGACATGATGTTCACTCTCGAGAAGGCCACACGGGCCTTCATCGGGACGATGCTCTCTCCGATCCCGAGGCTGGCGATTTTACGCGCTTGTGGGCACGCCGGCAGCAGGGCGTGACACCCTGTTCAATCGACCCACTGCGGGTCCCTCACGCGCATCGAACAAGCGCGATGTCGACGTCGGGTGTACACATGCTAGCTTGGAGCCATGCTTCGTTCTGCAATCACGGTGACCATCGCTTCAATCCTCATCAGCGCCTGCGGCAGCAAGGCCGTAATCGACGGCCCCGGCAGCGGTGGGGCGGGAGGCAGCAGCAACAGCGGCGGCATGACCACCACCTCGACCGTCGCGACGGGCGGCACGAGCAATACGGGTGGCAACTCTGCGGGCGGCGGTGGTGAGGGTGGGTCCTCGCTGCAGTGCGGCGGTTTTGAGGGCAACACCTGCGATGCGGCCTTCTATTGCGACTACCCCGACGATTTCTGCGGTGCCACAGACGGCACCGGTACGTGTACGCCGCGACCCGAAATCTGCGACGACCAGTACGATCCGGTGTGCGCTTGTGATGGCATGATTTACAGCAACAGCTGTGGGGCCGCCGTCGCCGGCTTCGACGTATCGAACCTCGGTGGCTGTCCGGTGGAGGCCGGTTCTTTCGCCTGCGGTCCGAAGATCTGCAGCCTCGCCGGCGAGTATTGCCTGCACAACGTCAGCGACACCAATCGGCCCGACAGCTATTTGTGCATGCCGCTCAGCTGTATGTTGGCCGTCCCGGTGTGCAGTTGTGTGACCTCGGAAACGGTGGCCTGTGGAGGCACCTGTGAGGTGCAGGCGATGGGTGGTGTCGTGGTGCATTGCCCGGGTGGCTGAACCCCGGCAATCTGCCTACCTGGCTCCTACCCCAACCATTGCGCATAAGAGACATGATGTTCACTCTCGAAAGAGCCATAAAGGGCCTTCATCGGGACGATACTCTTGCGCATCGACGTCATTGATTCTTGACGTTGCGGCCGAGCTCTTTGCGGCCCTTCACTTTGCACTTACCGAGACGCAGATCGGCGCTGGTCTGGAAGACCATGGCGACCTTTCCCTTGATCGAGCCGCCATTGCACTTCACTTCGTTGTTGGCGCCGCCTTGGATGGCGGTGCCCTTGTCGCTGACGATCTTGCTGTCACGGATGTCGACATCGCCGTTGCTGCCGAGGCGCAGTGCGATTTCGTCGCCTTCGATCTTGCTGCCGCCGCGCATCGTGATCTTTCCGTTGGCTCCGCTGTCGATGCCGGTTTCTTCGCCAAATACGGTGGCGCCGTTCAGCTCGATCCTAGCGTTGCCCCCGCCGTTGATGCCCGCGACCTTGCCGTGGAGTTTGCTCTTTCCGGTGACTTTGATCTTGGCGTTTCCCTTGCCGTCGACGGCGATCTCCTCGGCCTTGATGGTCGAGTCCTCGATGTTGATCTGGGCGTTGCCGCCGCCTTTGATCCCGATCGGACCTGAGATCTTCGAGTTGATGAGCGTCACCGTGCAGTTGCCGGACATCTCGATGACGGCGCCGCGTTTGACCTTGGCGTCAACGCCTTCGATCTCGAGCTCGCCGTTGGGCTCGCAATTGAGCGTGGACTCCTGATCCCACATCGCCACGCGAAGCCAGTTGCCGCCGCCGGTCCCGAAGAAGACCGCAATCAGCGGAATGAGCACACCGAGCAGTATCGGCATCATCATCGTCAAGCCAATCGCCCGGCTGTACTTCAGCGACTGCCCTGCGATCGCCATGTGCGCGGGCGGCGTCCAGACTTTGGGAGGCTGCCACTTGACCGGCGTAACTTGCGCGAGTGTGCGCATCTGCTGCGGCACGTTCTTTCTGCCGCAGTAGTTACACTTGTAGATGCTCTTGCCGACCGTGACGTCGAGCGGGGCTGCGCAGTGCAGGCATTCGATAAGCATGGCGCCACCATGCGGCCTTATGCTCCAGCTGTCTACCTGCTCCTACCCCCAACAATTGCGCATAAGAGACATGATGTTAACTCCCGATGAAAGCCATAAAGGGCCTTCATCGGGACTATACTCACGCGGCATTGCTGTTATCGCCGCCGTTGTCCGGACCGGGTGCGTTGTCAGGCCCCTGGCCCGAGTGCCTTGGGGTTGGGACCGTAGGCGTTATCCACTGCTTCGGTGTCCGTGACCGCCAAGATCAAGTTGTAGATCGGGATCAGCAGGAACCAGCCGCTCTTGCCGACGTCGTGCATCCTTCGGATGCCAACCGCTATGCTCGGGAGCAGGACCGCCAAAGAGTAAATACTCGAGAGCAATGCAAAATCGACCAGTCCACCCACAAC
>JAPYTK010000252.1 GCA_029941785.1 Polyangiaceae bacterium
GCGAGACGCAACTCGGCCCTGGTCGCGGGCTTGGCGACGGAACGGGGCCACGAATTGGGTGCCGCGCGATTTAGGCCTCAGCCCACGTCGCACGGAGGGGCACGCGCAGGCGCGAGCACGGGCAGGCTGGTGGGCAGCTGCAGGTGGCTGAGGATCCGCTGAATCGCGTCCGATGAGATGATGGTGGCGAGCAGGCGAAGCCGTCCGCCGCACTCGGGGCACGCGAGCACATCGATGGCGAAGGCTCGCTGCATCAGCTCCGCCCAGCTGTCATGGCGTGCTCGGATCCGGGGCGCGATCTCGAGGGGCGAGCTGCTCGGGGCAGCGGCGGATCGCCCCTTCCCTTCCCCGCCTGGCTGGTAGCTCACCACGCGCTTGCGCCACTTGGCGTTGGCCGCCAGCACGCCGTGATAAATCAGCAGGTTGGTTCGGGGCCTGGGCACGAAGTTCGCCAGGCGAGCAAGTAGCTCCTCGGGCTCGAGCACGACGTGACTCGTCCCGTCGCTCCAGCGTGACTTTAGCCGGACCGACACCTGCTCGTTGCCGGTGAGGCTCAGGCGATCTTGGGCCACCGCGGGGCGCAAGACATAACGACAGAGCCGCTCGAGCTTCTTGCGAGCACCCGCGCCGATGGCCACCGCAGCGTGCACATCGAAGCCACCGGAGCGAGCATGCTGGGGCTTGGTGGACCGGACGAAGGCCGCCTCCTCCCTTCGCCCGAGCCGCAATACGGGAGAGCCCGCCCGGCGGCCGAGCGCGCGCACGTTGCGAAGAGAAGCTGTCGCGAGCCTCGCGAGCGGCTCACTGTCCGGTTCGAAACCTCCAGCTTGGGGCTCGAGCTCCTCATCGAGCAACCCGCGCCGCTGAAGCAACCGAAGCACCCGCCGGCGCACGGTGGCCACCAGCCGCTCGAGCTGCTTCGCCGTCGGCTCGGGCAGCGGACAGAAGCGCAACTGACCGTGCCGATCTTCGTAAAAGACGCCGTCGGTCAGCAGACAATGGTAGTGCAGGTTGAGCCGCAGCCCGCTGGCGAAACGCTGAATGACCGTCACGCCGCCAAGCTGGCTCGCCTCGACGCCAAGCCTTGCGGCTCGCCGGCGCTGAAGCCCCTTTACCGCGCGAACGAACACGGCGAGCACCCGAAGCGCCAGTGCATGATCGAAGGCGAGTACGAAACGAAGGGCGAACGGCAAACTGAGCACCCACTGCCGATACGGCACCGCCGGCAAGACCGCGTCGATGAGATGCGCGGCCCGCTCCGTCATGCGACGACCGACGCAGCTCCCGCTCGACGAAAGGTGGCAAGCCCGCACCATCGCGACGGTCGCGGCTACGCTCGAGAAAGCCGAGCAGGTGCCGCTCGAACACGCGGCGCAGAGCCGTGCTCTCTGCACGACGCGGCCGGTACGAGGCGGCAGGCTGAACCATGCGCCGCGCCGCAGCACGGCACGTGCCACCTCTCCAAGCTACCGTTTTCAGGAAGGCGGCGCGCTACGCGGCGGTGGCGGGCGGTAGGCGGCCGGTGGCGGGCGCCGAACGACCAGGCCCATCGCGGAACACGTGTTCGCTCAGCTCTCGTCTTGCCCCTGGGTGCGAACAATGAGGCGGTGAGCCTTCAAGCGCAGAGAGTTGATTCGGATGAAGCCGCGCGAATCGGTCTGATCGAAACCGCCGGCCACATCCATGCTCGACAGCTCCTCGTTGTACAGCGAACTTGGCGAGTACCGACCCACCGGCGTCGCGTTGCCTTTGTAGAGCTGCAAACGAACCACGCCGTCGATGAGCTTCTGGCTCTGCTTGAGCGCGCCGGACAAAAACTCCATCTCGGGGCTGAACCAGAATCCGTTGTAAATGATCGCCGCGTACTCGGGCGCCAAGACGTCGCGCAGACGCTTGACCTCCTTGTCCATCGCGATCCCTTCCAGGTCGCGAAGAGCGACGTGCAAGATCGTTCCCCCTGGCGTTTCGTACACGCCTCGAGACTTGATGCCGACGAAGCGATTCTCGACGATGTCGATCCGGCCGACGCCGTTCTTGCCGCCGATCTCGTTGAGGTAGGTGAAGAGCGCCAGCGGATCGGTCTCCTCGTGACCATCTTCGAGATTCTTCACGCGGATCGGGAGCGCGTCCTTAAACTCGATTTCGATGGTGGTCACCTTGTCGGGCGCGTCGGTCGGATCGACACAGACGGTGAACATGTCCTTATCGGGCGCGTGCATCGGATCTTCGAGCACCCCCGACTCGTAGCTCTTGTGCATGATGTTCTCGTCGGTCGAAAACGACTTCTCGAGCGTGACGGGGATCTCGATGCCGTGCTCTTCGGCAAAGTGGATCATGTCGCGGCGCCCCTGAAACTGTTCGAGGAACTTTGGCATCTTCCACGGCGCGACGATCTCGAGCCGGGGCCCGAGGGCGGCATAGGCCAGCTCGAAGCGAACCTGGTCGTTGCCCTTGCCCGTGGCCCCGTGCCCGACGCAGCCCGCGCCCTCTTCGAAAGCGATCTCGACCTGTCGCTTCGCGATGATTGGCCGTGCCAACGAGGTACCCAGCAGGTAGCGCCCTTCGTAGATCGCCCCACCCGCCAGAGCCGGAAAGACGTAATCCGTGACGAGTTCACGCTGCAAATCGCACACGTGAACGCTGTCGGCACCGATGGTCTTTGCCCGACGCTCAGCCTCCGCGAAATCATCGTCTTGACCTACGTCGGCAATGTAGGCGACGACGCTGTAGCCTTCGAGCTTCAACCATTTCAGGATGATGCTGGTGTCGAGGCCCCCAGAATAAGCCAGTACTACGCGCTTCTTGTCCATGCCGCGGACCTATCATTCTCTGTAGGCGTCAACAAGAGTTGGGCTGCGCATTGCTCAAAATGGGCCCGCCAAGCGTCAAGATCGGTGATATCTACCCGTCGTGGACGACCTCTCGATCCGAAACGCTCGAGATGATGACGCCGAGGCGCTCATCGCTCTCATCTCAAAGGTGTACGCGGAATACGCCGGACAAGGGGTGGTCTTCGATCTCGAAGAGCTGCCCGAACTGAAAGCGATCGAAAGCCATACTCAGAGCGGCCGAGGGCAGTTCTGGGTGGCCGAGGTCAAAGGAAGGCTGGTGGGCTGCATCGGCTGGATCCCGGTGGACGAGGCCGTGGTGCGCATCGAGAGACTGTACGTCGACGCCTCAGAACGTAAGCTTGGGATCGGCGGCCGACTGCTCGACCACCTCGAGAGCGAACTGAAAATCGACGGAGCACGCACCGTCGAATTATGGACCGACACCCGCTTCCGCGCGGCCCACCGCTTCTACGAGCGACGAGGTTATGTGCGAGGCGAAACGCGCCAGCTGCAAGACAAAAGCCGCAGCGCAGAGTTCTTCTATCAAAAATCCCTGGCCTGAATCCCGCACAGCCCCGCGTCAGCGACGCACAGCCCCGCTGTCATGGGGAGCCCTTGGCCTCAACGCTTGGCGCGTCGTTCGAGGCGCGCCGCGATGACCTCGAGCTCCGCCCGGCTCGCCGTATCGAGGCGCGAAGCATGTCGCACCACGATGCCCCGCAGACCTGCTATCGCCACCATGCTGATGGCTTCACGATAACGCTTGCGGGTTTCGCCGGAGAAGCGATCGTAGTTGCGAACCAGAGCCTCGGCGATCACCGTGCGAACCGCCTCGCCCTCGGCCAGCCGCGTCTTGCCGTCGCGTCGAGCCAGCGCCCGCCACGCCCAACGAGATCCGAGCGAGCCCATCGCGGCTGCGATCGTGTCCGCTTCAGAGGCGGTCTTGGTCTTGTCGAGCAGGCCCGCCAGAAGCTTGGCGGACTTGTGCTGACGGCACTGTCCCAAGCCGGCGATCGCGTGGTCGCGGCTCTTGGTATCGAGCGCCGCTGAAAGCCGTGTGAGACCGCGAGTGGTGCACAAGCGACCGACGGCCTCGGCCGCAGCGGTGTTCACCCATCGCGAATGATCGCTCGCAAAAACCGCCTCGAGGACAGCCTCACTTCGCAGGTCGCGAAGCATGCCTACGGCCTCGATCAGACCCACGCGCAGGGCGTCGATCTCGTTTTGTTTCAGGCCGTCGACCGATGGCGAATCGAACGCCAGGGCCTCGAGCATGGGAAGCAAAGCGTCCGGGCCAAGGTGCCGCAGCTCGCGGCCGACCAGAGGAACCGGGTTGCGAAACTTCGTGTACAGCTCCGGCCGATGGCCCTTGACGGACCGCACCTGCTGGAAGATCGCAGGGTTTTGTGCTTTGTACTTGGTAATTTGCGCGAGCAGCGACGCACGCGCCTGAGCCGGTAGGACGCGCGCATCGATCGCGACCCCATCGGCGGCGGCAGGTGAAGCCACGCTCATCACGAGCGCGGCGGCTAGCGCAGAAAAGAAACCGCGAGTCTTGTTTGTCGGTGCGATCATCTTGGACATCTCTTTGAGGGTGTTCATGGTCTTGTCTTGGTCGTCAGGCCTGCCGATCATTTCGCTGCCTCCCACCACTTGATGTCAGCCTGCGGCGGACCTTCTTGGTTGCTCCCGCAGTGCACCTCTCCGAGGAGAATGTGGTAACCGCGCCAATCGTCGGTGAAGTGGACCTGCAAGCCCTGACCGTCCTTGCCCAGGTTGTTCGCGGGCGAGCCAAGACGATCGATGAGATCCTTCTTGAAGCCATCCTGACCGTTGATCGACGGGCCGAAAGGATCGGGGTGAATGATCAAGTTGTCGAACACCATCGCGTTGGAAGTGCCCGGGTTGTAGGCCACCATTCCATAGTTGCCTTCTTTTTCGAACAGGTAGGGGATCTCGATGATCTCATCATCGGCCAAGCCGACCTCGGCCTTCACGATGGCGAGCATGGTGTCGATCTTGGCCTGCCCTTCGGCGGCCCACGACATCAAGTCAGGATCGGCGAGGACCTCGTCGATGCTGATGGCAGCGCTCTTTCCACCCTGCCAGTTCTTGCCGACGAACATCTGCTGTGCGCCGTTTCCGTCGGCCTTCCATTTCTCGAGCATCGAGATGGCCAGATCGGGTGAACCCACAAAGAGCTTCCAGCCCCGCTCGGTGTTCGCGGGCACGTAGCTGAAGGCCTCGTCGACATGGCCGACGATGAGCCACGAAGTGTCGACCGTGACCGCGGGCGCTTGAACGCGCTGAGCCTCGTAAAAGGCCTTCGTCTCCGGCAACACGCCCGAGCCGTAGATGATGCGGCCGTAGGGGAAATTCTTGTCGCCATTGGTGTGCGCCGGGATCAGATCGTGATTGCCGTACGAATCGAAGCTGTCGCCAGATTGGTCCTTGAGATAGACCTGCAGCGCAGCCGAATCTTGGTGCCGGTGGTACTGCTCGAGGAAACGCATCGGCATGTAGTTGTAGGAATCGGCGTTGTTCGGCGGCCGGCCCCACGGTCGGGGGATCGCGATGCGCATGCCGTGAACCAGACCGTCTGCCCAAGGAACGGAAGCGTAACCGGTCTGGAAGAAGTCCTCGGTCCACTGATCCTGCCACTCGTTGGACTGGATCTTGCGATAAAAAACATTCGGCGCGCTGGCCGCGAAGGCCTGATCGATCCCCGACACGAACTCTTGGTAGTAGTTGCTGGAGAAGACGGTGTCGGTCGTCGTGGTGAGGTTGCCAAACAGAATCCACGGAGCGACCCGCATCTGCAGCCAGTCCACGCCGTCGGTCGGGTTGTCGTCGGTCACGATGGGTGTGCCATCGGACGCGAACATCTCGAACTTCACCGTCAACATGCCGTTCCACGGGTAAGGCTGGTTAGTATGGGGCTCGGTCATACCGACGAGACGCTTGGCCTCGACACCGAGGGAGACGCCTTGGCGTACTTCCTCAGCCGTAAAGCTCGCCGCATAGAGCAGCTGGGCGCAGTTCTCGTCGCCACCAAAACCGCAGGGGCCATCGGATCCGGCCACCAGCTGGTAGCTGCCGTCGGCCAACGACTTGAAGATGCGGACGTTGCGCGCGGCGAGTTCATCGGTGATCGTCAACCAAGCGACCGCGCCGTCAGGAGCTTCGGGCCAAGCGTTGATGACCAACGGAGCGAGGTCGTAGCGATCCGCATCGTTGTCTGGCGTCACGTTGACGACGCCATCCTCACCGTCGACGATTCCATCCCCATTGTCGTCATCGAGGTTGGCGAGGAACGCTGCGCCTTGAGCTGGGCCCCATTGCTCCTCGCCAGCGTTGTCGTCCGGCGTCACGTAGCCATCGCGGTTGGTATCCGCGAGAATGTCGACGACCTTGGGCGGCGGTCCCGGCGGGCCACCGCTGCTCTCACTTCCGGACCCACCGTCAGATGTGCCGTCACCCGAACAAGCGCCGACCATGACGAGGGTGGCGACCGTGGCAAGAGGGAAACGCAACTTCTTCATCAGCTTCTTCAAACCGGCTCCTCGGTGACCGCGCCCTAACATGGCGAGATCGATGATGGTGACACGATCAGGCTCCGCGACTGTGGTCGTGCATCTGCGAACTAAGAAAAGTCGTCCCCGGTCGACCGCGCAATACGAAACATGCGCCATCGAGCACCGAGAGACGACTTGTATATTAACTGATCGCGGCGCGCTCGGCCATGCGTTACGGACTGGATCCGCGGCGAAGATCCACTTTGACGCACGAACCGACGAGAATTTTCCACCCACAACCGACCGAGCAGCACATGAGTAGACCGCTTTGGGACAAAGGCAACGCTAGCGACGAGCAAATGATGCGTTACACCGCGCGCGACGATTTCGTGCTCGATCAGCGTTTGTTGCGCTACGACCTAAAGGCCACGACCGCTCACGTTCGCGGCCTGCAGCGGATCGGCGTGCTCACGCTCGAGGAAGTCGCTGCGATGGAGAATGCCCTCGAAACGCTCGACCAGCGCTGCAAGGACGGGCAATTTCAGCTCACTGAGGCCGATGAAGATGGCCACAGCGCCATCGAGGCGGCGCTGGTGGAAGCCCTGGGCGAGACGGGAAAGAAGGTCCACACCGGGCGGAGCCGCAACGACCAGGTCCTCGTCGCGCTGCGGCTGTACGAGAAGGAAGCGCTGGACGCGATCATCACCGTGTCCCGCGAGGCGGGTGTGGCGCTGCTCGACCTCGCCGCCGCCGAGAAAATGACTCCCCTTCCCGGCTACACGCACTTGCAGCGCGCCGTGCCGTCCTCGGTCGGATTGTGGGCCGCCGGGATCGCGGAGGGGATCGCCGACAGCCTCGACATGATCGCCGCTGCCCGCGCGCTCGTCGATCGGTGTCCTCTCGGAACGGCCGCCGGTTACGGGGTGAATTTGCCTCTCGATCGCGTAGGAATGGCGAAGGAGCTGGGCTTCGCGTGCGTCCAGGACAACCCCATCACCGCCCAAGCCTCCCGCGGTATCGTCGAGGTGCAGCTGCTCACCGCGTGTTGGGGACTGATGGCGCATGTGCGACGCTTCGCGTGGGACGTGTCCTTGTTCACCACGAGCGAATTCGGATTCGTGAAGCTCGACGCCGCCCTCACGACGGGCTCCTCGATCATGCCCAACAAGCGTAACCCCGACTTGGTCGAGCTGATGCGGGCGGCCTGCGGCGTAGTGCAAGGCGCGATCGCGGAGATCCAGGG
>JAPYTK010000253.1 GCA_029941785.1 Polyangiaceae bacterium
ATCATGCACACACCGACTTCATCGACGATGCGGCGAAGGTCTTCCATGCCGAGATCGACTTCGAACCCGGCGATCGCCTCAAGTTTGTCGAGCGTGCCTCCGGTGTGACCAAGACCTCGCCCCGATATCATCGGTACCCGTACCCCGCACGCTGCCACGAGGGGCGCCAGGCAAATGGATACCTTGTCACCCACCCCGCCCGTGGAGTGTTTGTCGACCTTCACGCCCGGCACGGAAGAAAGATCGATGACCTCGCCCGAATGCAGCATCGCCTCGGTCAGGGCGGCGGTTTCCGTCGGATTCATCCCCTGAAAGAACACCGCCATGCAAAACGCCGTCATTTGGTAATCGGCAAATTGGCCCTCGCTGTACGCCCTGATGAGGCGCTTGATCTCCTCGACCGATAGCGCTCTACCATCACGTTTGGCGGCGATGAGTTCGACCAGACTCGGTTGCATGCTTCGAGTTTCCTCTCATTTCGGCGCCGGCGCGTCCGGCGTCTTCCGGTATGCCGGATTTGACCATCGAAAGCGATCGACGAGCACGATCGGGCAGCCCTCGTCGAGCGTATCTACCTTGCCGAATACCCAAGCATCGACGTGGTGGCCATCTTTGTGCACACGCAAACGTACGAAATGCTTGTAACCGGGGTGGGCCAAGCTGCTGAAGGCCTGGTGTCGCTCGAGGCCGAGGAGAGTGAGTACCATCAAGTAGGTACCGAAGCCGAGGGCTGCGGGATAAATGGCGAGCAGGTAGCTTGCGAGCGCGACCACCGCGGGAAGCCAATGGGGAAAGAAGTTGTCAACGAGAAGGCGGGTGGCGAGAGGGAGTATTCCCACCCACGCGCCGTAGAGCGTGGCCAATGCACCGATCATCAAGGGGTGTCGCTGCCGCCAACCACCGAGCATCCCGCACACGAACGTCACCAGGACCGCGATGGCTGCGCACACCGTCGAAGCGTCGTGGCCGGCTGCCTGCATCGTCAACACAGGCAAATACAGGGCGGCGACGACCACATGGACCATAAATCCTGCACGGCCAGCGGCGACTTGCCAAGGTACCTGCATGGCGAGCGCGAACGAGGCTCGTGGTCCTGGGAACTCAGCCTCGGGCGCGCGCTTTGAGCGGCCGTCCATCCGCGCCGGATGAAGGAAAGCACCACCGCCCCCGGCGATGACGTGGGTGGCGGCGCCGAGAGTCTCGCGGCAATAATGGTGGGTGTCACCGGTGAGAACGAGGGGTCCCTCCTCTTCGAGGTCGACCTGGATCGCGTCGAGCGTCTCGCGCCCTTTCGCCGAAGGTTGCAGCATGGCTTGTGCGGGATCGGCAATGCACACGATGAGCCCATCATCAGGTCGCGCGTCGCGCAGCGCAGCGAAATAGCTGCGCTGCGTATAATCGACGGAGCGGAGTTGTCGATCGACACCCCACCATCCGAGCTTGGGCGCGAGTCGGAGGGCAAAGTAGCTCGAGTTTTGCACCGGCATGTAGCCGGCTAGAGGGAGGGCGTGTCGTTTGGTGACGAAACGCCCGACGCGAAACGCCTCAACCCAGTCGATGAAGTGACCGATTTGTCCACCGCGGTCCACTTCGTCCTTCTGCGAATCGGCACTGGCGCGCCCGAGTGTGCCGCGTCGAGCTCGGAACATTCGGGCGAAACCATCGAGCCCGTCGTACCAGTCGTGGTTCCCAGGGATGCCGAGCAAGACGCGAGGGGTTTCGTCGATGCGCTCTCGCAGAACGCGCCCAAATGGCACGCAGACCCGATTGTGGATTTCGATTTGCGTAGCCACGGGATAGGCCGTGTCCCCACCGAAGGCGAGGATGTGCCCGCGGGGCGCTATGAGTACGCCTCCACCATCGGGGTCATCGACCTCGTAGTCACGAAAGAGCATGTCTGCGACCGCCTCGCTTACGTCGCTATCGTCGCCCGTGTCGGCAACGAAATCGATCCAGATATCCGAATCCAACTGCTCGGAGAGTGACAAGCCAGTGCCCTCGGCAAGCTTGGCATCTTCGTTCGCCGTGTGGGAGACGCGGGTGTCGGGTGAAAGCAATCGACGGGCCACTCGATCCGTCAAGACCTCGCTGTCGTCGGCCTGCATCCAATCGCGGGCGTCGATGTCCTCCGTTGCGACGGCGCTCGCCGCCAGATGCCAAAGATGGCCCCAAAACGAACTGAATCCAAACCAGGCGATCGCTCTGGGAAAGTGCTGGCCGCGGACGAAGATCAAATGCGGAGCATCTCGGTCGCAGGGGGCCACCCGAGTCAACGGTCGCCCGTTTGTTTCAGAATCTCGCGGCGGTTTCTCTCCCACCCTCGAAGGGTCGCAGAGCTGTTCGGTGGCCACAAGCGTTCGACGCGGCTATACCGTGAGGGATGCCGCGACACTCGAAATCAACGCTATGCACTCTTCGCGACTTGCTCGTGTTGTCGATGCTCCTTGGACTTGGGACGCTCTGTGGTCTAACGGGCTGCGACAAGCCTTCACCGGCCCCGCCCGCGGCCACCGAGTCGGCGGCACCGGCTGCGGCGAGCGCGTCCTCAAGCCAAGCGAAATCGGATCCTGTGGTCTCGACGGCGACCTCTTCAGCTGCCAGCGCGGAGACGAGCGCGGTTGCCGCTCAGCCGAGCGCCACGACCGTTGTCGTCGTGTCGTCCGCCGCGCCGAAGGTGTCCCGGGTCGCTTCCGTGCGGTCCGCGCCGGCGGCCACTGCAGAGCCTGCTCCAAGCGCGAGCTCTAGCGCCAAACCAAAGTATGACTGCGGTGGCAAAGGTCAAAAGTCCTGTCCCATGCAGGGGTGGATGAAAGGCGTCATGGCGAGGGCATTGGCCGGAGGCGACAATGACAAGATCGCACAAGCGCTGAGCACCATTGCTGCGAAACCCGTCGCTGGCATGGGGAGTTGGTCGTCGATCGCCGCTACGGGTGCGGCCAAGGCGAAGGCCGGTGACATTCCCGGGGCCAAGCGGTCCTGCAAGAAGTGCCACGCCCTGTACCAGAAGCGCTACAAGACTTCGATGCGCGACCAGCCGTGGTGAGCGCGTTCAGGGGGCCTGGCAGAAAGCGCTGATCGCCGCCACGATCGGTTCTTCGCGTTTCATGGCGGTTTTCAGCTCGGCTTCCGCCTTGTTGATTCGCTCCAGATCGACTTTGTCGACCGCGGTCGCCAATTCTCGCGCCGCCTTCGCGATGTCTCCCGCCATGGTTTGGTAGGCCTTGACCTGCTCTGTCAACTCCACGAACGACACCTCGGCCTCGCCTACGTGTTTGGCTGCATCTTCCATCCCGCTCGCCAAGGACTCCAGTTCGCGGACGGCGGCGGCGCCTTGTGGCGTCGAGCCGATTCGCTTGTGCACCTTCTCGACATCGGTATTGATGCTGCTGATCACGGCCGTGCATTCGAGCACCTTTTGCTTGTTGCCGCAGCCAGCCAAGGACCAGGCCAGCGTGGCGATACTGACGATCGCGAGCGTCGCCCGGCGTGCCGATGACTGCATGGATGACAAACGCGTTCGTATCATGGCGGGGCGTTGCTGCCTGTCATGCGCGCGGGCGCCAATGTCCGTCGAAGGAACGACCGACGTCGTCAGCCGTTGGATCAGTGATGACGATCGAAGGACGGGCATCGATCGAGTAGATCACCACGTTTTGCCGGAAGACACGTCCGAAAGCGATGACCTCCTCACGATCCATGCCGTGAACGACCCAGGCTGGCTCGCGCCAGACGCTTTCCTTCTTCTCGGCTTCGAAACCGACACAAGGTTCCACGCGATAGCAGCCCAAGATCAGCATGTCGCGCATCACCTGGTGGCGCGACTCGTTGACACGACGGGGCAAGAGCATCGAGCGCGGATTGTAGGCCGTGAGCACCGCAAACTGCGTCCGCAGTAGCTCGGGCAGCGCGGTGGGGTCCTTGACCGTCTCTCCGTCCAGCGAGGCGCGCAGGGCGCCGTCGGCGGTAGGAAGTTCATAGATCGTGGAAAAATACGAACGTAGAAGTTGCTGGTCCATGGCAGCTCGTCCTTAGTTACTGTCCCGGGGTGCGCATAGCAAGCGGCCTGCGATCCAGCCGCAGAGACGGCGTTGTGCTAAGCGCTACGAAGTGGCCGCCGAGCACATGATCGAAGTCGAGAAATTGAGCAAGTACTACGGCTCCTTGGCGGCGGTCCGCGATGTGAGTTTTCGCGTTGGATCGGGTCAGGTCGTCGGATTTCTCGGGCCAAATGGCGCAGGTAAATCCACCACCTTGCGTGTCCTCGCGGGCTTCGTCGGCGCCAGCTCCGGACGGGTGCGAATCGGCGGTCACGACATCGAGGACGAGCGCCTCGAAGCGCTCGGGAATATTGGTTATATGCCCGAAACTGCACCGCTTTATGTCGAGATGCGGGTGACGGAGCAGTTGCGTTTTCGTGCCGAGCTCAAGGGCGTAGGCCGACCCGGGGGGCGCAAAGCCATCGCCAAGGAGGTCAGCCGTGTCATCGAGCGGGCCACGATTGCCGACGTGGCCGACGTTCCCATCAGCGAGCTTTCCAAAGGCTACCGTCAGCGGGTTGCCTTGGCCGATGCCTTGCTGGGGTCCCCGCCCCTTCTGATTCTGGACGAACCCAGTGCGGGTCTCGACCCCAACCAAATTCGTGAAGTGAGGAGTTTGATCCGCGACCTTGGTGGCGAACAGACCGTGCTCATCTCGAGCCACATCTTGCCCGAGATTGAGGCGACCTGCTCCGAAGTCGTCGTCATCGACCAAGGGACGCTCGTGGCCATGGGGACCATCGCTGACATTCGTCGCGAACAGGCGCCGGTGGCGATTCGCTTGGTGCTGAGCGGTGTCGTCGAGGCGGCGTTGGTCGCGATCGAAGAGCACGAGGTGGTGGAGAACTGCACCGTCGCGGAGGGACCACACACTCAGCTCGTGGTGCAGCTGAAGAGCGAGATGGTGAACGACGTGGGTGGCGCGACGGCGAAGTTGGTGGCTTGTTGCGTGGCAACTGGTGCGCTCGTGCGCGAGGCTTCGCCGGAGGCTCCGTCGCTCGAGGATGTCTTTTCGCGTCTCACGCGCAGCGAGGGCGAGCGCATGGAGGGCGGGCCGTGAGAGGTTGGTGGCCAATCTTCAAGCGGGAGCTCCTGAGCTATTACGTGACCCCCCTCGCGTGGGTGGTCATGACCTCTTTCCTCGTCTTACAGGGCATGCACTTTTATGTTCTTGTGGCGCAATTGGCGGCACAAGGCTCGCAGGGGGCAGACGCCGGACCTGTGCAGAGTTTCTTCGGTGGTACGGTGTTGCTCTACTTGCCGTTGTTGTTCGTGTGCCCGGTTCTCACCATGCGACTCTTTGCCGAGGAGAGGCGAAGCGGCACGATCGAGGCGCTGCTCACCACCCCCGTCCACGTTCTAGGCGTGGTCCTCGGTAAGTACTTGGCGGTGCTCGTTGCCTACGTCGTGATGTGGCTGCCTACCGTGCTGTACATGGCATTGGTCGCCCGGCACGGCGACGTACAGTGGCCCGTCGTCGGGGCCGGCTACCTTGGCATGTTCGCGGTCGGTGCTGGCTACTTGGCCGTCGGCACCATGACCAGCGCGCTCACTCGCAGCCAGCTCGCCGCAGCCATTACCTCCGCGATGGCGATCATCGGGTTGTTCATGCTCGGTATTGGCGCGTTCATCTTGCCAGATGGCCCGGGGCGCGAGCTGTGCGCCTATGTGTCGGTGTGGGGTCAAATGAACGACTTTTCGCGTGGCATCATCGACACCCGTCGCCTCGTTCTCGATGCCACATTGGTCGTCGTGCCTCTCTTCATTACCGTCCGTGCGGTGGAGAGCTGGAGGGCGCCGTGAGCACCGGTTCCAAGTCTGCCAAGTTCGACCGTCGATCGTGGGGCGCGGCGGGCGGCATCGCGGCGGCTGTTGTCATCGGCGTTTTCGTCAATGTGCTGGCCTCCCGCCATTATCAGCGATTCGATTGGACGGAGGCGGGGCTGTACACACTCCATCCGACCACGATTGAGACCATCAAGGATCTGTCCGAACCGATCGAGATCACCGTGCTGCTCGCCACCGGCGATCCACTCGAGTTGACGGTGCGCCACCTGCTCGTGGCCTACGGGGCCAAAAGCACTCGGCTGGTCGTGAGGTTTGTCGATCCTGAACGAGAGACCGCCGCGTTTCTGGCTCTGCAGCAGAAGCACTCCATCACACTCGGGCGAACCGACAGCGGCCAGTTGGTGAGCGACGCGGCGATCGTTGTGTCCCGCGGTTCACACCATCATTTCATCGCATCGGACGGCCTGGTCGCGATCACCGAGCGCGGCGCGCGCCCCCGGGTCGAGCTCGTCCTCACGGCAGCGATCCGTCGAGTCCTGGCTGGCGAGGCTCCTCAAGTTTGTTTCACCAGCGGGCATGGTGAACCATCGCTCGAGCAAGGGGGGGCGACCGGCCTGCTGGCGCTCGGTGGACGCCTCGAGAAGAACAACTACGCGGTCCGAACCCTGCCCCCAGCGCATACGATCCGTGGCGACGATCCGATCCGGTCGTGTCGCGTGGTGGTCATCGCGGCCCCTACGCGGGCGTTGCCCGTCACCGAGGTCGAACGTCTCAGCGGTTTCGCACGGTCCGGTGGCAACATGTTGGTCGCGCTGGGACCGGTGCCCAACCCCTCGGACGCGGGGTATGTGAAGATGGGGGTCGGCCCATTGCTCGCCGTTTTGGGTGTGCGAATGAACCGCGATTTTGTCTTCGAACGTGACGAGTCGCGCCGGGTGGCCGGTGGTTTCGGGGAGACTTTCATCGCCCAATTGGGTCGGCACCGCCTCAGCGAAAGTCTGTTAGCGGGCGGTGGCGTCGACGTTCGGATCAGCGTCGCGAGTTCGATCGAAAAGCTCCCAACATTTGAAGGCAAAGTCGACCCACTGCTGACGACAAGCGAGTCTTCCTTTGCGATGGCTGACTTTTTTGCGTGGGCCAAGGACCCCAGTCAATCGCCGGAGCCAGAGGCTTCGGACCGGCGCGGACCCTTGACGATAGCCATCGCGAGCGAACGGGTGGTGGCCCAAGAAGGTAAGGCCACGAAGGGGCCGTCGGCACGCGCGGTCGTGATCGGATCGCCGAGCGTCGCGTATGGCGGCACATGGCAAGATCCTCAGTGGCGCGGCACCACCCTCTTCACCGAAAGTGCGCTGTCGTGGCTCACGGCCGCGCCGATGGTCCTCGACATTCCAGCCAAGCGAACACATGCGCCCTTGACCGTGACCCATGATCTATTGCGTCAGGTGTTGCTCTTGCTCGTATGTGTCGTCCCACTATCGATGTTGCTGATCGGCGTGGCGGTGCGTTCGCGGCGTACGAAGACGAAGGGCGCGCGGCGCCCCACTACGGCGACCAAAGGAGACTCCAAGTGAGCGCATGGCGTAGCCAGCGAACCAATGTTCTGCTCATCGTCGTCGCGCTCTTGCTCGTCGCGGTGGTGTTTTGGGACCGTGGCCGGGTGAGCACCGATGAAGCGAATGAGCGCGTGCACAATCTGTTGGATGCGTGGCGCCCGGATGCCATCTTGGGCATGCGGGCCGAGGCCAGCGGCCACCGTTATCG
>JAPYTK010000254.1 GCA_029941785.1 Polyangiaceae bacterium
GCTCTACGGTCATGTCAAATGGCGTGCTGTCTTCGATAATGATGTAATGCCCGTCCACCCAACCCAAAAGACGAATCGCGGCCTTGTAGGCAGAGGCGTCGCGGAGCGTGTCAATCGTCGCGCCGCCGACGACACCCGAACGCACGCGCAATTCACCTTCGGTCTTCTCGGATGTCAGTCGGAGCGTCCCGCTAATCTTCTGCTCGACCATCAGATTCAACAGTTCCGGGACGCTGGTGTCAGCGATATCCCCGCTCCGTTCGGGAGAACCATCTCGCTGCGGCGCCGCCCGCCTTGGGGTTGGCGGACCATCGGTGATGGATCTGGTGCCGCTGGCGACCTTGATGATGCTGGTGCCGATGAGGACTCGGTCACCGTCGCCGACAGTACGCGAGCCGCGGAGCCGGTCGCCATTGACGAAGGTGCCGTTCGTGGAGCCAAGGTCCTCGATCGCGAGTTGACCGCCCTTCATGACGAAGCGCGCATGCTCGCGGGAAACCAGCCCGTCCGATAGGAGCAAGTCTGCCACATCGGTCCGCCCTACCAAGACCTCGTCGCGACCGCTCAGGGATAGTTTGTTTCCCTGCAGCCGACCACTCAAGAAGCATAGGCAGAGGTCTTCTGACACAAGCTCAAGGTAATGACGCACCGGCTGCCCGGTCAAGCCTCCTTCGGCATATCTCCAGAAGATTTTGGTCGTTCCCGGCCAGCTGGTCCGAGGCTAGGTTCCTGTGTGCTCGCCGGAACGGGAGTACCGAGGGCGTCGCTCGCCGCGGGTAGCGAGACGGTGATGGTGGTCCCCTCCCCTTCACGCGAGCGGGCGTCGATGCGCCCACCGGCGGTCTGCACGATGCGTTGACAGATGGCCAATCCCAGCCCGGTTCCGCGGCCCTTGGTCGTAAAAAACGGCAAGTAGATCTTCTGCAGAATCGCATGAGACATGCCCTGTCCCTCATCGCGCACACGCAACTGAACCCACTCGTCCTTCCCGCGGAGTACCATCCGGGTGGAGACCGTGACCGTGCCTCCCTCCTGTGACGCCTCGCAGGCGTTGCGCACGAGGTTGAGCAGCACCTGCCTCATGGGATCGGAGCCGATGACCACCCGGGGCAAGTCACTGGCGAGAAGCGTGTCGATTCGTAAGCTCGGATCAGCGTCCGCTCCAATCACCTGGAGCGTTCGCCGCACCTCGCCATTGAGGTCGATGGGCGCGACGCTGTCGGAGCGCTGACGGGCAAGATCGAGCACCGAGCCTACGACACCGTCGAGACGGTCCACTTCCTCCACGATGATGTCCAAGAACTCGCGGGCCGAGTGGTCGACGCCACCGCCCGCCGCATCTTGAAGAAGCTGCGCCGCGCCCTTGATCGCTCCGAGCGGATTGCGGATCTCGTGGGCCAAACCGGCGGCCATCTGTCCGAGGACCGCAAGCCGGTCCCGTTCCTTCATTTTCGTGTAAACTTGGGAGTTCTCGACAACGACACCTATTTGCCCGGCGAGGGTCTCGAACAATGCCACCTCTTCCGGAGCAAAAGCGTCTCGCACGCGGTCGTCCACGAGGACGAGCAGTCCTATGAGATCACGGGTTTCGGCGAAGATCCCCAACACGACCGCGCCACGGAGGGGGCCGAGAACTTCCGCGGCGGCGAGAACGGCCTCATGGGGTTGGTGGCCATCGGGTAAGGGCCGTCTTTCACGTGAAGCCCGGTCGAGCTGCTCGAGCAGCACGGGGCCGTGTTTGAGCTGCTCGAGCATGGCGTTTGCCGTGGCGATCTCGATGCGGGCTGGAGCTTTGTCACCGATCCGGGCCAGTTCCTCAAAACCCGTGCCGTCGTACAGCAGGAGATAGAGGGCCGCGTCCGTCACGCTGCGCGAGCGTTCGAGTGCACTGGTAACAACCCGTCCCAGTTCATCGAGTTCGAGCGTGTGGGCCAGCCGCCGGCGAGCGGTGGCGAGCGCGGCCTCGAGCCGGCCGCGCTCTCGAAACACGAGGCTTTGGATACGCAGTTCGACCCAGGTTCGAAGCGGATCGAAGAGCACCAACACCACGATCGCGACCAAAATGGCGTTGAGATACATGGTCGACGGACGACCCACGACCGTCACGAGCACGTAGAACAGAAACGCGATGAGGGTGGCCACGGCCATCGCGACCAATAGGCGGCCCAGCAGTTCGTACAGATCGAGAAGCCGCTCGTACTGTAGCGCTTGGGACAACATGAAAAGGAACACCACGCTGAGCAGCACGCCCACTGGCGGTGGGTGGAAATCGGCACCGAGTACCCATCCGAAGTCGACGGCGGTGAACAAAGCTGCGAGCGCGCCGATGACGGCCACGACGCGCACCCGCCGCTGGACGGTTCGGGATTGACTTCGTCGGCCCCTTTGCCACAGCTCGTAGAGGCCAGCTGCGATCAAACCGCCCACCAGGCCGAACACGACCACCCGTGCGGTCAGGTACTTCATGTACGGACTGACGACGACCAGCACCATCGGAATGGTCAAGAGCGCGGCCCAGCGACCCAGTCGGGGTTTGGTCGTGGTTTCGGCCGGAACCATGGCCTCGAACAAGTAGATGGCGAACGCAGGAACGAACACCGCGATGGCTACCCGCGCGCGCGCCAGAATCGGTGCCTGAAACAGACCGAAGAGTGACTGGGAGAGGTATCCGAGACCGATGTCCGCAGCCAAGGCCGCGAACAACCAGTCGACTCGTCGTCGTCGTCGCAAGACCGAGCCGATCGCGATGGCCACGGCCATGGCTCCACACACCAGTGTGGTGCGCGTTCTCAGGTCGTCCGCGATCTGCACGACTCACCTTCGCCCGGCTATGCGCGGGAAGGCAAGACATCGATGGTCCGATTGAGCCGTCCGCGCGTGCATCCGCATGCAGAGTGAGGCATTCGTGTCGCGCGATCGGGACACACGCCGTGGAGCGAGCCTTCTCAGTCGCCGTTGTCCTGGCCGCTGCCCTTCTTGTTGCCTGAACCCTTCCAGGGCACCGGATCTGGCTCTTCGACATCACCCGACTGGACGTTGGATCCGGTGCTGCTGCCGCCCGATTCCCGTTCCGGAGACTTCGTCTTGGAGGTGTCGACGCCGCCGTTCTTCTTCTCGTTCTCGCCGGTACCCAAGGCGAAGCCATGGCTGGCGATCGCGTCGTCTGCCTCATCCTCGTGGTCGATCGGAGCGATGCAAGCGGTGAGCGATAGCGTGATCGCGGCAATACCCACCGTCAACAAGCTGACCCTCACGACACGCCGCCATTTGCCCTCGATCGCGCGTGGACCAAAGGGCGCGGTGTCAGCCGTGGCCGCACGTCCGATGGGGATCCACAGAGATGGAGTGTTACGCTTCATGACTTTATCTCCTCCAAGACAGTAGCAAGGCCGTACTGTTTGACAAGTTGTGACAGCCGGGGGCGCTTCATTCCTAGCAACCCAGCTGCCCGAGTGATGTTGCCGGCAGCCTCCATGAGCGCCCGTTCGATGCAGTCGCGTTCGATCTTACGCTTCATGTCAGCCAAGCCGATTCCATCGCGAATTTGCGCGTACACCATGTCTGCAGACGACCCGCGGTCCCCCGCAAGGCCGTCGATCCTGCCGGGCGCCGTGGACGCCGGAGGCAACTGGCTGCTTCTCGATGAACGGCTGCCGCTCGATGGGGCCATGTCGCTCCTGGCGGAGCCGGTTGGCGTGGCGCAAGAGACCGGACCGTTGGCATCCTGATTCAATGTCGAGATATGCCGGGCTAAGTCCTCGCTTTGAATGACATCACCTTGGGAAAAAAGAGCGGCCGCGCGCAAGGTGTTCTCGAGTTCCCGGATATTGCCCGGCCAATCGTGACGACTCAACATGGCGGCCGCGGTCCGTGCCATGCGACGCGGTTCGAGGCCGCTGCGCGCGCACAAGTCCTGAAGAAGGTGGTCGCACAGCGGGCCCATGTCACCACGCCGATCGCGCAGCGGCGGAACCGCCACGGTGATCCCGCACAATCTGTAATAGAGGTCTTCGCGGAACTCGCCCTGCTGAACCATCGCGTGAAGATCACGGTGGGTTGCGCAGATGATTCGAACATCGGCCCGCAAGGTGGTCGAGCCGCCTACGCGCTCGTACGTACCTTCCTGCAAGATTCGCAACAAGGCTGCCTGCGTCCGGGGCGAGATGTCGCCGATCTCGTCGAGAAAGAGCGTGCCGCCGTCCGCGAGTTCGAACCGGCCTTGCCTACGGGTCGCCGCCCCTGTGAAAGCTCCTTTTTCGTGGCCGAACAACTCGGACAAAAGAAGTGTTTCCACCAAGGCTGCGCAATTGACTTTGACGAGCGCCGCCTCACGCCGGTGGCTATCGCGGTGAATGGCCTCAGCCACCAACTCTTTGCCCGTTCCGGTCTCACCCTGAATCAACACCGACGTTTCGCTGGGGGCCACGCGCGCGATCGTGGCTCGAAGGACCTGCATCGTGTCAGACTCGCCGATGAGTTGGCGAGAGCCTGGCGAAGTCGACTGGCCGAGCGGTTCACGGCGGCCGGATCGCGAATGAAGCGCACCACTTTGGCCTGTCGGGTTGCGGGTCATCGCGTCACGCTCTGGCGCCATCCATTGACTGCGCAAGGCCTCGAGCCGCGTACAACAGCGCCGCGCCGTGTACTTTGCCCGCAAATCGGGCGGCAGCGATGCGGCCACGCGATCCTGCGTCGAACAAGCCGCCTCGAGATGACGGAAGGCGCCATCGTGGTCGTTTGCCCCCTTCCGCGCGTGAAATAGCAACAGACGTGCATCTCGGACGTTTTCGAGATCGTCGGCGCTACGCGCTGCGCTTAGAGCGCCCTCGGCCAACGCCTCGAACGGTGCTCCAGCTGCGCGTGCGGCGGCCGTAGCCAATACCGCTGCTTCCGCCTTCCCATGAGAGGATTGTCGTAGACCTGCGGCCCGCTCGAGCGCGTCTTGCGCCAACGTGAAGTCGCCATCCTCGAGCGCCACGCGTGCCACGAGACGATGGCACTGAGCCAACACGGACTGTTCACCAATGCACTTCGCTGCGGCGAGCGCTTCCTCGGCCGCACGCCGTGCACGGGCCGAATCTCCACGCTCGAGGAATATCCGCACCTCGGCTTTCGCGAAAAAGGCACGTCGGCTCGACGATACCGAAGCACCACAGGCCCGCGCGCCAAAGCGCAAGGCCAACTCTGCCTCGTCCACCATGCCGACTCGGACACGCAGTTCGGCGAGGTTGCCGATCGACCGAATCATTCCCAAGCGGCTGCCAATGGAATACCGCACATCGATGGCTCGTTCGGAAAGGGCGAGCGCATCCACGTAACGCTGATCCAAGATCGCGATCGTGGCCAGGTTCGACAGTGCGAAAGCCACTGCGCTCGGGACGCGCTTGGTCTCCCCTTCGGACAGTACCGCTTCGACCATGCTCTGCGCCTGCTCTCGCCGGCCGAGATACAACAAGGCGATGGCCCGGTTGAGTCGTGCGCGCAGTTCCTCTTCGAGAAGGCCCGTGATCGAGGCGTCGTAGGCGTCACGCGCGAAGTGCTCTTCTGCTTCGTCCCAGCACTCCTCTGCGAGGAGTAGCTTGCCCAACACGTTTCGCGCGGCGAGGCGGACGCCTGTGGCTGCGGGGTTGGCTTCATCCTGCAGTGTCCTGATGGCCTTGGCAGAAAAACGCCTGGCTTGCTCGCGGTTCCCGGCGGCAAAACGAACCTCTGCCATCAAGGCCGCACCCCGCGCTCGGTCGGTCGCGTTTTCGGCGACACCGAGGGCTCGGGATAGCGACATCGCAGCGGTCGTGAGATCGCCCCGCTGATGGCACGAACGCCCGTGGAGAAGCAATACGCCAAACACGTCGCCGCCCAGCGCGAGTGCGCGGCTTGCGAGCTGGTGTGCCCGATCCCCATCGCCGAGAAGGAGCGCTTGTTCTGCACTTCGTTTCCACCACTCGATCTTCGGTCCGTCCCCAACCTCCGTCGCTCCGGCCATGCCATCCAACACGGCGATCCAGCGCTGCCACAAATCGTCGCGAACCGACCGGTCGTCGACACTGGCAATGGCCCCGACGGCAAGCGCCTCGATGTGCTGTCCTTCTTCAAGCAGCCCGAGGGCCGGGTTCAATCCATCAACCAGAAGCTCGACGGCTCGCATCTGCGCCCATGGTTCATCGACCGTGGCCAAGACCTTCGCCAGAGCCCGCGACTCGGCGGCGTCGAGGCATGGCGTCGCCTCACCTCTCATGGTCAACCGATCCGTGACGCGGGCCGCGAGCCCCCGGCGCAGAAGTTCATCGACGATCTCGGTGGCCGCTCGCGCAGGTGCATGCTGCGCTCCTTGGCAGAGTGCCACCGCCTCGGCCGCCACCTGCTGCGCATGGTTGGTACAGAGGGGGTAATGCGTGGCATGAAGCATTCGCCACGTGGTTCTCGCCTCGGGAGTGGCCCTGTGCTCAGGTGGCGTGAAGGCGTCCGGAGTGCTTTGGATGGTCGCCCACCATCGCTCGAGGTGAGCGAGTCCTGCGCCGCTGCGCGGATTGGACAGGGCGGCCTCCTGCGTAACGGTGTGCCACCAAAGCTGAAGATCGGTCTCGTCAAACTCCGTCAACACGAGGGGAGTCCGATTGGCGTCGGGGGCACCAATGGACGATTGCTGAGACGGCAGATCGGACGTCAATACGACCAAGAGGATGTCATTTCGAGGATCACTCGCGGCGTCCGCCAAGACCGATCGAAATACCGCGCCGCCGCCCGACACCGCGTTCTCGCAAACCACCAGGACCCGGCTCTGCACCAAGCTGAGCCAGCGTCCGGGGTTGGTGTCTCGCTTGGGGTCAAATCGAAAGCCGACTTGGATGGCCAGATCACGCCATCCATCGGTAGCGCTTGCGGTGGTGGAGGCGATCGCCTCGCGCCCAGCATTGGAGGCAACACGCAACAAGTGGGTTACCAACGCAGGCCTTTGCGCAGCAGTCGTGACGACCATCACCGCACCGGTGCCGCGGGAGCTTGTCGGCTCGGAACCCCTTTCGCCAGCTCCTGCAGCGTGGACGATGAGGTCATGTAAATCGGCAAGGCTCGCCGTTGCCGGACACTCGAGCTGCTCGGTAAATGAAATCGGTGTTGCTGACAAATCGAGAATCGCCACCATAAACCTGAGGCGGCGCAGAAAAAGGAGTCTCTCAAGTTGGCCGCTGCGCCGCCTCAATCAAGATGACTCGAATAGAAGCAAAGCGCACGGGTATTCTTGGAGTTTTCGACGATTTGGTCATGACGGTCGGACCAAATCCGCAATGGCATCGAAACTTTGCATTGGCGCTTCACCGAGCTCGCGAGCGAGGTCGAGTTGGGCCGCTATGAGCGCACGGTACAGAGGGAGTAGCGTTGCGCGCGTCGCCTTCAGTTTTGCACTGTGCACGGCGATGGCGTCCGGGTTGCCGCGACGCACGGGGCCGGTCAGCCCCTCTGCAATACCCAGGTGGTTCACGTTGTCCAGCACGCTGCTAAGAAGCGACGTCAACATGGC
>JAPYTK010000255.1 GCA_029941785.1 Polyangiaceae bacterium
CCCGTGAGCTGTTCGCTGAGTTGTGCGCCGCGTGTCGTGAGCGCCTTCGCCTTGCGCTGAGCATCGAGCACGGCATCTGCAACAGACCACTCGTCATCTGCCGCGTCCATCGCCATCACCGCGGCCTTGCGCACCTGAGGTCCCATGGCCTTGAGGCCGTCGAGCACCCGAAGAAGCTTGTCCGCAGAATAGGCCGATTCCGGAATCTTTGCCCCTTGATAGATCTGCGCAAAACCTTCACCCTCCGCGATCGCACCGATCCCCCCCGGAGCTGCGGATCCTGGAGCGGACGCCGGCAGGCTGGCCGGCGACGGAGCCGCCCGTCCAGCGGCCTCCTCCTCGGCGATGATTCGGTCGATCTCCTCCATGGTGAGTGCTTCGCCGGCGGCCTCTTCAGCCGCCGACTCGTCGATCTCCACCATGCCAATCTTGGCCAACCCCCGCATGAAACGACTCGCCATCAATCTATCTCCGGAAAAAGTGTCGCGGAAGTCTCGTCAACTCCGTGCGGGGGGTCAAGCGAAAGCCTGCTGAACCACTGTGGCCGCTCGGTAGCGCGCCACGCCGGAGGTCCGATTGGCAAAGGTGCGAGAAAATATGGCCAAAATGACCCAAAACTCGCCCATCAGCGCTAAACTCTAGAGGTGAGAATGCGATGAAGCCGCGATTGAACCTGTGGGCGCTCTTGACGATGGTCGTGGGCGTGAGTTGTGCGAGCTTGCTCCAGCTCGCGTCTTACCAGGACGTCACCCGCGAGCTTTGTAAAGAGGCCGCACGCTGCGATCCCCCATTCGATGAGGCGATCTGTCAGCAGCACTTGGCCGACAGCCTCGACGCCCTTAGCCCGGAGGAACGCCACGCGTGGCTCACCCACGTGGCGGACACTGCAGCCACCAGCACCTGCGGACCTGCGCAACAGGCGATCGACAGCGAGCTGTTTTGCATCGGTGTTCGCGCGCCCTGTCAAGACGGTGTCCAGTGCTGCCACTTCTCGACGACCGTAGCGAAAGAGGCTGACTTGTGTCCCCCCGGTGAAGGTGGCGCCGCAAGACAGTGTTGTGAGGCCAAGGGCTTCGCATGTACGCCAGGCGACTGTTGCGCCGGAGATTGCAGCGAGGAATTCGGGTGTTGTGGCGGTGAGTGCTGTTCCGATTTCGGAGAAGCATGCGACGATGACAAGTTGTGTTGTGCTGGCGCGTGCAGCGGCGGCAAATGCTCCGCGCCGTGTGGCGGTGAGGGCGACACCTGCGAAAGCAACGAGGGTTGTTGCGATGAACTGTACTGCAACGGGCCGTCGGGAAAGTGCACAAACTGCCTTTCGGTAGGCGATGGCTGCGACCCAGCGTCCGGTCAGGATCCGGCTTGTTGCGGCAACGCGTGCTACCAAGGCAGTATCCTTGGGGGCGAGGACGTCTGCAGCGACTGCGATGGCTTGCCTGAAGGCACCACTTGCGACCCGAACGCCAGCTCCGGAACAAAGCAAGGCGGCTGCTGCAGCGGCATCTGCGATGCGCGTGCGGGGCAGCCGAACGGCACCTGCGCCACCTGCCGATCGACCGACAGCAACTGCTCGGGCCACGAGGACCAGTGCTGCCCGGATCACATATGTCGCGGTGGGGTTTGCTCCCCATGCGCGCCAGACGGGCAGAATTGCACCAACGCCGCGAGTAGCGCCTGTTGTTCGGGGATCTGCCTCGACGGGTCGTGCGCCACCTGCTCGACCCTCGGCGAAACGTGCCAGCCGGGCGACGTCACGCCCTGTTGTCGCGGCAACTGCACGGGTACAGGGGACACCGGTCACCTGTGCTGCGTCCCCCTGTTGGGCGAGTGTGATAGCAACGCCGATTGTTGCACTGGAAAGAGCCCGATAGACTGCCAAGACCCCGCAGTAGTCACGCCCGTCAACGGGGAAACGCCGATCGAGGAGCAAGGCAGCCGTTGTTGCTCCACGGAGATCGTCTCAAGTCCGCTTCCGTGCACCAATACCTACGGCGCCCCACTGGACCCGGCTCTTGCTAAGAACGATGATCACAAGAATGCCATCACGTTCGCATGTGAAAAGGACTTCTCATGCTGCTGCGAAGCGTGGACCAAAACTTGCCTAAACTACGCAATTGCAAGCACGTATTGCAAGAAACCGATAGGAGAGTCGTGACTTCGTCCAGCCACCTACATACGACGAGTTTCCTGCTCGCCGCGCACGGCCACACGCGACAATATCGTCACAACCAGCAATCGCCTCATTGACGGACTACGCTCGGTCGGCGACGATGCGGGCATATGAAGACTTGGATCGTCATCGCCCACCGTGGGGGAGCCCGACTCGTCGACGAACACGACGACAAACTGCGCGTGTTCGAAAACATCGATTTCCCCGAAGGCCGCCTACGCGAGGGAACGCCCAGCGAACCCGGACGACGCGGCCCCCCGTCTCGTCCGAGCAGCGAACCGCGCGACAGCCAACGTAGCCACATGACCAGCGTGTTCGCCGGGCAGCTCTCCGACAAGCTTCAAAAGGGGCGCAACGCTGGGAGCTACGATGAGCTCTTTCTGATCGCTGCGCCGCGCTTTCTCGGGGTCCTACGGCAAGCCCTCGACACGACCACCGCGACGATGGTCCGCGGAACGCTCGACAAAGACTATTGCGGGCTCAGCGATCACGAGTTGCTCAAGCGCCTCGAAAAGCTCTGACAGGAGCTCTGGGTGAGCTACGCCAAACCAGGTCGGCGGGTCGTCATCACCGAACTGGGTGAGCAGCCTCTCGAAGCGGTCGAGAAGCATCTTCGTATCGAAGAGCAATTGCCCCCTGACCCCGCGCAACTGAAGAGCACCGACGTGGTCGTCGCCATCAAGAGCGCCGCGGTTGGCTGGGTCGATCTTCTCATGGCGAGCGGTCAATACCAGCACATGACGCAGCCGCCCTACTGTCCCGGCCTGGAGTACGCGGGCGAGGTCGTGTGGCGCGGCGACGACGTGGACGGCCTGTCAGTGGGTGACAGGGTGCTGTCCGACGGCTTGTTGACCGGGCCACGCTCCTTGGGCCCCTACCAACCGTACGGGGGCTTCGCTTCATACGCGGTGGCGCCCACCGAGGCGCTCATTCCCCTGCCCGCCAGGTTGTCCTTCGATCAGGCTTGCCACGTGCTGTCGAGCTACGGCACCGCCTACCACTGCTTGATCCATCGAGGTCAGCTGAAAGCCGGCGAGACGCTGCTGGTGCACGGCGCGTCCGGCGCCACCGGTCTCGCCGCGGTTCACATCGCCAAAGTGGTCGGAGCGACGGTCATCGCCACGGGTCGATCTGCGGAGAAGCTCGCGACCGTGGCTGAACAGGGTGCGGATCACATCATCGTCACCAAGCGCGACGCGGACGGGAAGCTCGAGCGCTTCCGGGACGAGGTCAAGGCGATCGCCAAGGACGGCGTGGACGTGGTCTACGACGCGGTAGGCGGGGAGATCTCCCTCGAGAGCCTGCGGTGTGTACGTTTCGGAGCACGCTTCCTGGTGGTCGGATGGGCAGCCACGCCCTTCGTCGCAAAAGGCAAAGGTGGGCGCGGCGCACCACGGGCCAACGTGCTGCCAACGAACCTCATCATGATGAAGGGCCTCAATGTGCTTGGCTGCCCCGCTGCCATCTCCGTCCACCGCGATCCGAGCCTGAAGGAAGAACGCCTCGCTCGGATCTTCGATTGGATAAGCCAAGGGCAAATCCAGCCCCACGTCGCGCACACCTTCCCGATGGACGACGTGCGCGAGGCCCTGCTCGCCAAATGGGAGAGCCGCTACGTCGGAGGCCTCGTTCTTCGCCCCGCCGAGTGAGCAACCGCCACGTGTGACGGTCGCCGAACCACTACGGCTTGGTCACAGCGACGCCCGCAGCAGCGAGCTCCGCGTCGATCATCTTCGCCACCGGCGCTGCCGCCGTTGGGTTCGCGACGCGTTTGCGGCCGACGAACATGGTCGGCGTGCCGCCCACCCCAACCGAAGCACCCAGCTTCATGTCCGCCTCGACCTGCCCCTTGTAGGTCCGATCGTCGAGCGCCTTCTTGAATTTCGCCATGTCGAGCCCGGCCTCCTTGGCGTACTTCTCCAACGACTCGCGGCCGAGCTGCTTGGCGTTCTTGAACATGATGTCGTGCATGGGCCAGAACTTGCCCTGCGCGTGCGCTGCCAGCGAAGCTTCAGCGGCGAGCTGCGCTTTCTTGTGAAACCCGAGCGGGAACTGCCGGAACACGAAACGTACCGACTTTCCTTCGTACCGCTTCTTCAGCTCGTTGACCGCGTCGGCCCCGCGTGAGCAGTACGGGCACTCGAAGTCGGAATACTCGACCACCGTGACTTTCGCGTCAGCCGGACCAAAGGACGGCCCGTCGCCTGCCCCTTGCGCCAAGGCATCGGCTTCGGAGAGCGGAGCGTTCTTCTTCTCCATCTTCTTGAGCTCGCCGACGACCTTCGCGTAGTTCTGAAGCATCTTGTTGCACTGATCGACAGGAAAGGAAGGCGTCTTCTCGCGGACCATCTTGCAACTCTGGGTGTCCTCGCCGATCTCTTTGCAGAGTTTCGTCACCAGTTGGTCGCAGCTCGCCCGCTCGCTCTTGATCTTCGTCACCGTCGTCGCCACCTCGGCGAGCGCACCCTGGCAAGCCTTGGCAGGCAAGAGCTTCGAGGCCCCGCGGGCCTGCTGACAGCCTTGGGTCTTTGAACCGGCGCCCGTGCACACAGCGTCCGCCCACTTCTTGCAAACCGGGTTGACGCCATCCGCCGGCGCGGCCGACCCGCCCGGCGCGACGCTCGCGGGATCCGCCGATGCGCTCAATCCTTCTTGCGCCTGCTTGCGTATGTCGCGGCCAAACCATCCAATGGCGAGACCGGCCACCAGACCGACCATGATCATGGTCCAGCCCTGCCCGCCCCCGCCGCTCGCGCCCGAGGACGTGCTCGACGACGTCGCTGCGGTCGACGTCGTGCCGGCCTTCCGTGCGGAGCCGCTCGACTTGATCTTCTTTCGTCGCTTCTTCGACGGCTTGGGCGCCTCCTCGTCCTGCGCAGGCTCGGGCGAGTCGCTGTCCGTGGGCTCAGCGGCGTCCGAGTCGCTGTCCGTGGACTCGGGAGCGTCCGATTCGGTCGCTTCGGCGTCGTCGTTGTCTTTTACGTCATCTGTTTTCGATTCGTCGTCCACGGTGGCTTCCTCTCAGGGCGAGTCGCGCTCGGATTTACAATAGGCATGCGGAGAGGTTCACCCCCCGCGGTAAGTAGGCAGCCCCCGCGTAAGACGCACTTCGGCGCGTGTCAACTTGGCAGACCGTGGCGCCATGAACCCACGGAGCCGACATCGAGACCTGGTCAGCCACCTCTGCCGCCACGTCGGTTGGTGCTACCATCATGCGGTCATGATCGGCGACCGTGAAGCACACCTATGGCTCACCGAGCCCACGGCGACCCATGGGGAAGAGTTGCTCGATCCCACGGAGCGTGTACGCCACCAGCGATATCTGCGGGCCGAAGACCGACAGCTCTTCTTGTCGGCGCACACCTTTGTGCGGCGCGTGCTGTCCACCTACGTGCCCGTGGCGCCACAAGACTTGTTGTTGGAAGTCGATCAGCACGGTAGGCCCGAAATCGCAGGTCGGCCTCTGCGCTTCAGCCTGTCGCACGCCCCCGGGATCGTGGCTTGTTTGGTGACCCGGAGTGCAGACTGCGGGGTGGATGCCGAAGACACGCGTCGCATCGACGAGCCACTGGAGATCGCCAAGTCCGTGTTTTCCCACGACGAGCAACGAGCGCTCCTCGACCTTGAACCACCGCGGCTTCGGGCTCGCTTCTTCCGGACCTGGACCCTGAAGGAAGCCTACGTCAAGGCCCGGGGCCTCGGTCTCGCCCTGCCCCTCGATCGGTTTAGTTTCTCCGCGCCAGGCGACGGGGTCACCTTCACATGCCACGAAGTACCGCCGCAAGACCCTTCCCAATGGCAATTCGAGGTCTTTCACCCATCTCCGCACCATGTCGTATCCGTCGCCCTGCGGCTCGAGCACCGTGAGCCACTCGCGGTGAGCTGCCGCCGTCTCGAGCCGTGACGCATTGCGGCATGTGGGTTGATGTCGGGTGTGTTCGAACTGTGACACCCAAGTGCCGCCAACTGCGCGATAAATAAGGCGACAAATCACGGGAGCGAGCCACCGCTACGTGACATGGCCGGCAATACCGTGCAGACGAACGAATTCCCATCCGTGGGGACGTGGGCCGCAGGTCCGCAACCCCCTAGTTTTACCGGCGAAGCGATCCTCGCGTTGACCCAGGAAGTACGCTCGCCTGCCCACGTGGTGCTCGATCCCCATCGCGGGCGCGTCGGCGTGTCGTTGTCCGGCAAGATGCTCCGACCGGACCAAGTCAACGGCAAACCCACCTACCCGCTGCTCGCCGTCTTGCCTCCTCTTTACCCCGAGTGGCTGGGAGACCGTTCCTTCTGCGAAGTGCACAACACGCGCTTCCCGTACGTCACCGGCGCGATGGCCAACGGTATTGCCACGACGCAGCTCGTGATCGCAATGGCGCGCGCCGAGATGCTCGGCTTCTTTGGCGCCGCGGGGCTCTCGCTCGACCGCGTCAGCCGCGCCGTAGACGAACTGGTGCGCGAGCTGGGCCACGACGTGAGCTGGGGCTCGAACCTCATCCACAGCCCAAATGAACCGGAGCTCGAAGCGAGCGTGGTGGATCTGTACTTGCGTCGGGGCGTGCGGCGCGTCTCCGCTTCGGCCTACATGGGCTTGACGCCCGCGGTCGTGCGCTATGCCGTCAGCGGCCTTCAGGTCGATCCGGCCGGCCACATTCTTCGCAGCAACCACCTCTTCGCCAAGATCTCACGTGCGGAGGTGGCTCGCGCCTTCCTGTCCCCAGCACCGAGCGAGATCCTCGAACGACTGCTGTCGCGGGGGGAGATCACGCAGGCAGAAGCCGAACTGGCCAAACGAGTTCCGGTAGCCGAAGACATCATCACCGAAGCCGACTCAGGTGGACATACGGACAACCGCCCGCTCACCGCACTTCTTCCAGTCATTCTGCAGCTGCGCGATCAGCTCGCCGCTGAGCACGGCTACTCTCGACCGATCCGCGTCGGCGCTGCCGGTGGACTCGGCACGCCAGCCGCCATCGCCGGAGCCTTCTCGATGGGCGCCGCCTTCGTTCTTACCGGGTCGGTGAACCAAGCCGCGGTCGAGTCAGGATTGTCCGAAGAGGGGCGGCACATGCTCGCGGTGGCCAGCATTGCAGACGTGACGATGGCAGCGGCCGCGGACATGTTCGAACTCGGCGTCAAACTTCAGGTGCTCAAGCGGGGCACCATGTTCGGCGTGCGGGCCAACCGCTTGTACGAGCTGTACAACAAGTACGACTCCCTCGAGTCGATCCCAGAAGCCGAGATGGCGCGGCTCGAAAAAGAAGTGCTCCGGATCCCCATAGCTGAGGTCTGGGAAAACACCCGCGACTTCTGGGC
>JAPYTK010000256.1 GCA_029941785.1 Polyangiaceae bacterium
GTGTTGGGCTTGCCACTCGAAAAGCCCGCGCCATCGAGCTGCGTCGGATCCCGCTTGGACAAGAACAGCTTGAGAACGACGTGTCCCTTGTCACACACCAAGACCACCGTCGCGGAAGCTGCCGTAGCGCCAGTGGTGTGATTGACACGACACGCGCCGACCTCATCGTAGAGCGTCTGGTTGAGCTTCGCGAAGTCCTCGAAGGACACGTGCTTGCGAAACCCTTCGGCGAGCAATGACTCGTAGCCCGCACGAGCGACGAGCGCTGGTTTCGACACCATCGAGGCCACGCGCTTGGCAATCGCCAACACAGGAGGCGGGATCACCGGGCGTCGTGGTTCGAGCCCACCGGACTCGCGCAGAATGCTCAGAGCTCGTCGCGCCAACTTGTCGAGACTAAACTTGCTGCTCGTGAGCGCAATCACGGCGACACCACGCTTGGGTAAGAGGTGGATGGCGGCGCGATATCCCTCGGTGCCACCGTTGTGCCACACCACGTGCTCCCACTCGCAATTCTGCTCGATCTGCCAGAACGCACCGACTCCTGCTGCCCTCCCGTGAACCTTGGGCGCGGCCTTGTCTGCTGCCGAGCCCGACGCGTCATCGGGCTCCGAGGGCGGCGTCTGCTCGCGGGGTTCGACCCGCACGCCGAGGTCGCCGAAACGCATCATCTGGTGAGTTTCCCTGACGGTGCTGCGGCGTAGTAGCCCATCATCCGGGCCACTGCGCGACGGCCACGCAGAAAGGTGAAACGCGGCGAAGCGCGCCATGTCGTGCACGTTGGAGTACAGACCACCCGCACCTTCGATGGCGCCGAGACGCCAGTGCTTCGTTGCTGGGATCGGCTTGCCGTCGCGACCGTGACCCGTCGCCAAGGAGTCTGGCGCAACCCGCTCGACATCCCACACGGTCGCCTTCATTCCGAGCGGCGCCAGAATCTCGCGGCTGATGTGATCGCGCAGCGGAACCTCGGCGACCTCAGCGACGAGCACGCCCGCCAAGCCGGCTCCAAAATTCGAGTAACTCATCGCCGTGCCTGGAACAAAGTCGAGCGCCAGACCATCGAGCAGTGCGAGCACCTCGCGGGTCTTGACCCCGTGGCCTGCCGCCATGCTCGCCAAACCCGAGGAATGCGTGAGCAGATGACGAACGCGTACCCGTGGGGCGTCAGCCTGTGGATACACCAGCCCGGCTGCCTCACTGATGTAGTGCTCGATGGGTGCGTCGAGAGCGATCTTCCCCTCGTCTCTCAGTTGCATCACCGCCATGCCCGTGAGCACCTTGGAGATCGAGCCGATGCGAAAAACGGTGTGTTCGTCAACCGCGCCGCCACCACCGTGACGCGTGCCGTAGCCTCTCGCGAGCGCCAACTCACCGTCGATCACCACGCCGATCGCGAGCGCGGGGATCTTCTTTTGCTGCACCATCGCGGCAACCTGCGCGTCGATGGCTGGCAGGGCGGCCATGAGCAGCTGTTTGCGGCGCGGATCGGTGAAAGCCTTGCTGGGCGAACTCGTCTCAACCACCCGCTGCTTCGGCGGCTGGACGTTGCTCGGAGCGTCGGGCGAGGCGGCCACCGAGGGAAGAAGCGGCGCTGGTTGCGTCGCGCAAGCCGTGAGGACCACACCACACGCCACGGCTTGGAGGCGTGAGGCGGCGCCCAGCAATCGTCGATGAGGTCTGGCCATCCTCGCGAGTGTAGTCCCGAGTATAGTCCCGATGAAGGCTCTATTTAGCTCTTTCGAGAGTTAACATAATGTCTCTTATGCGCAATTGTTGGGGTAGGAGCAGGTAGGCAGGGCGGATGACCGCCGTTTAGAGGGGCTTTGAGGCTCGCTGTCGGGGATGGGTCTCGATTTTGAGGGCTCGCGTACTTCGCGAGACGCAACTCGGCCCTGGTCGCGGGCTTGGCGACGGAACGGAACCACGAATTGGGTGGCGCGAGATGTGGGCCTCAGCCCACGTCGCTCGGAGGGGCACGAGCAGGCGCGAGCACGGGCAGGCTGGTGGGCAGCTGCAGGTGGCTGAGGATCCGCTGAGATTGGGCGCCGGCAAGTGTCCTGACGCGAGCTACCTCCTGATGTGACGCGATCAGATAAATTTAGACAACTTTCGTCGGGCGGCATCTATCAAGTAGACGCGACGACTGGGTGCCTGCGCCCACTGTCGCGCTTCACTTGAATCCCACGACCAAAAACAAATGAAGGAGACGCGATGTCCAATTACACCAACAAAAACAGGCACTTGTCAATCGCCCGCCCGCTCACGGTGGCGCTCGCCGTTTTCGCGGTTGGTTGTGTCACGGACGGTGAGAGCGTTGACCTGCGCGTCGACGAAGAAAATCCCGTGACGCTCGGAGACTTCGAAACGCACGAGGCGAACGCGCGAGCCAGCGATCCCTATGCCGTTCACGAGACCGTGGAGCCCGCCGACCCGCACGCGAGCCCACCCAAGCTCAATGACACTCAGCTCAGGCCGCTCGTGCAAGGACTCGTCCATTCGATCCCCGTCCACCTGCCCGCGCGTATGGCCGTCAATCAATTCGCCGACCTCGATCTCGGTGGCAGTATCACGACGGATGCCCAGGCGGGTCCCGAGTGCCAGCACTACGCCTACGATGAAACCACCGGGCTGCTTGAGGTCGAGCTGTCGTGCATAAATCCCGAGAACCTTGAGTCGCCAGAGGGAACCATCATTTGCGACACCTTCGTCATGCCCGCAACGCTGGACAACCCCGGAGACACCCTCGTGCTGGACTGCCGTTACTCGATCGCGAACAGCGGCGGCGAGATCTCGGGCGAAGCCGAACTGCGCCACTATATTGCCGCAGACACCATGCGCGTGCGGGTTCTAGCACAACGCGGTGGTGGTTTTGCCGAGTCGATGCACGTCGACTCGACGCACTTCATTGGTAATGCAAAGGGCGTCTGCAACACCTACGACTCATTGGTCCGCGTGGCGCAAGGTGAGACGTACTTTAGCGCGACATTTTCGAATCTGGTGCGATGCGAGAACCTCTGCGTGGCCAGGTCCGGCTCGCTTGAGGTGACGCGGAGCAAGGGCTCGTTGTATGACAACTACACGATTGCGCCCGGCGCCGATGGCGAGTGGAGCTTAGGCGAAGCCTCTGGTGCCGAGCCGCCGTTTACACCATGTGATTGAGCGAGGTCGGATGATCGTCCCGACAAAGGCCTCTTATGGCCTTATTCGAGAGTTAACATCACGCGCTCTACTTGCTCCTACCCCCACCGGTCCAAATGGAAAATCCCCCATTAGGGCCATCATGGGGACGATGCTCATCGGTCCATGTGCTCATTGTTTACAGTTCGCCGCGCGTAGAAGGTGGATGCATTGTGGACAAAAAAGACTCAGAGTGTTCTGTCCGAACATCGTGCATTCGGCCGAAGATTGTAGATGCAGATAAGAGCTGCGCCTCTTATCGGCGTCACTGACACCATAAGCACAATGCCCGCCCAAATGACCGTGCCCTATATATTGATGAGTATAATCCCCATAACAACCCTATTTGAACTTTTCGATAGTTAACATAATGTCTCTTATGCGCAATTGTTGGGGTAGGAGCAGGTAGACAGCGTCATCCAAGTATACCGCGGCGCTGCAACAATCGGACGATGCGGTTGGCAGCGGTTTCGACGATCTGTTGGACGTCGGCGTCAGTCAAGGCGGAGCCGGTACGAAGACGGGAACGTCCCCGTCATCGGCGGTTGAGTAGACGCCGTCCAGCATGAGGAGGGCGGAAATACGGACCGCAATTGGTTGCATCAAGAGCTCCGAATATCTCTCAGGACCGTTGTTCGGGTCTCATGGTTTTGGCGCAGCAGATATTTTCGACGGCTTCGAAAAAGCCTGGCGAAGCTGCTTCAACTTAGCCATGAGAAACTGATCCATGACAGTTTCCTGCTTGTGTTTGATGAGGTTCCGAATAATTCGAAGAAATCGCACCGGCCTGAACAGATACTGCAAACCGTAAAACGTCAGTAGGAAAAGCCACTGGATGCAAAGTAGAAAACGCGTCCCATAGTCCGGGTGATAGCTACGAAATGACGCGCCCGACCTCAGCAACGTGCTGTACTGGTAGTGCCCATCAAAGACAATTTTTCGCTCGGCGTGGAGCTCCTTGTACTGTTGACTCCCCGGATATGGCGCGAACACCATGACCGACACTCCATGCAAGCCGTGCCAGGCCATCCGTAACAACAAGACAAAGGAAAGCCACAGATCTTTTAGGCGCTCTTCGGGAAATCCAACAATAATATTGGCATGGGTGGTCAATCCAGCGTCCAGCGCCCCTTTCAGAGATTCAATCAGACCCGAGAGCTTAACCTTCTTTTTGATGGCCTTCAGAATCCGGGGAGATCCACTTTCAGGTGCATAACCAAAATTCCGGCAGCCAGATTCGTAGAGCAATCCCGCAGCCTCTCGATCGATCGCCTCCGAGCGCGTACCGGATGGCAACTGCCAGGAGAATTCGAGATTACGCCTCTGAACTGCACGACAAAAATCAACCACCCACTTCTTCGTCAATACTGCGGTCAAGTCATTGAAGTTGACGTTTGTTACTTTGTAGCGGTCCATGTAATAGGCCACTTCGTCGGCGACCTTTTCAGGATCACGCGCGAAATAACGCGTGGTCCACATTTCAGGCGAAGAACAGAAAGTACACTGATACGGACACCCACGACTGGTCAGCATCGGGATCGAGCGACCACGGTTCACACCACTCCCGAACTCATGGTCTAGGTATTCGTCCACCGGAAATAGCTCCCAGGCCGGCCACGCAATATCATCAACCGTCTTAATTCGCGACTTCCTGGCTGTACTAACCGCCTTACCGTCCGCCCGAAAAGCCACGGAGCCCGCTTGACTGAGCGACTGGCCCGAATCCATGACAGACAGCAACCCGCGGATGGCCTCTTCACCTTCACCGAGAACGCAGATATCCAGGTCGCGACATCCCACCAGCATCTCATCCCACCAGGCTGTCGCGTTTTCACCACCAAGAATGGTGGTCGCATGGGGTAGACGTCCTTTGATGCCAGTCAGAATTCCGCTGATGAACTCCCATTCATGAAGGAACATGTTCGTGAGCCCGATCAAATCAGTGTCAGGATCTATCCGCTCAATAATCTGGCTACTGGTTAAACCGTGAGCCCTGAGGTCTCCGACCGAGGCCCGGTAAGTACCGTATTGGGTTATCGCCTCACCAGGAGCATCAACGATCTGTAACTCATGCCCTGCGTCGCGAATAGCACCGGCAACATAGGCAAGCCCAAGGCTCGGCACACTACCGAAATAACTAAGACTCTTTGGCGCCTCAAAGGTTGGAATCTTGACCAGGCAAATCTTCATTATTGTCTTCCCCGCCTATAAAGCCGAGTATAGTCCCGATGAAGGCCCTTTATGGGACTAACCGAGAGTTAAGGTAATGTCTCTCATGCGCAATCGTTGGGGTAGGCGCAGGTAGACAGCGACGCGCCCGCCGCGCAGCGCTCCGCCGTATAGCTGCGCAATCGCTGCGCGAAGTAGGGCGGGGTACCGCCGCCCGCGTCCGCCCGCGTCCAAGTCTGCAACCGCTGCCGCCAGTCGTCGGCCCGCCGTTTACGCATATTGACCAGCCCCGCTATGCGACGCTATCGTGTTAGCCACTCAAGCAAGGAGCGATGAATGTCTCGTACATGGTTGGAGCGATGGATGTCTCGTACATGGCTGTTGGCGCTCCTCTCGGTGGGGCTGGTGGCTTGTGGAGACCGTGGGAGTGATTCTGCCGTCGGCGCGCCGGAGCCAGACCCGGAGCCAGACCCGGAGCCAGACACCGGGCCCAAGGACGAATGTGCCGCCGGGACCCACGACTGTGACCCCAATGCGGACTGTACAGACACCATCGATGCCTTCGAGTGTTCCTGTCGGGCCGGGTTCGAAGGAGACGGCCGCGCTTGTGTGGATGTAGATGAATGTGAAGATGCCAACGCGGGCTGCGCTCAGATTTGTGTCAACGCCGAAGGGACCTACGCCTGTGCGTGTGATGGCGGCTGGGTGCTCGGCGCCGACGGCCGCAATTGCAGCCTCGGGCTCCGAATCTACGCCGACGTGCCCGGCTTGGCCCCCTCCGAGCAGTATCGCTTTCGGGTCCGGCCCGAGGGGACGGAGGCGTGGTTGTCGCCCTTCGCCTTCATCACGCGAAGCAAATTGGGGGCGGCAACCCGCTACTTCTCTCACCTCGACCATTGGAGCAACACCTACATCAACTTCGAGATGGCCCCCGACACCCCGGTGGAGATCGAGATCGCGCGGGTCGACGACACGCCCATCAAATCCGCTGTGGTGCGTCCCATTGGAAAGGCGCTCTCCGTGGTGGTGAAGGATGGCAAGGCGTTGGTGGTGATCAAGAACCCCGCACTCTTCACCGTGGATATCGACGGCCAGATGGACGACCAGGACACCGGCAAAGGATACAACGGCCCACCCATCCACACGTTGACCATCTTCGCCAACCCGCTCCTCCAGGACCCACCGGACCCTGCGGCCCCCGGTGTCCACCTCGTGATGCCCGGCGCCGCGCCGCCCGATGATGGCGACTGGGACACCCTCTACTTTGCGCCCGGCGTCCATGATGTGGGGCTCGGATTTCGGTTGCGGTCCCAGCGGAGCTACTACATTCCCGGCGATGCCATCGTGTATGGCACCATGAACAATGGAGGCGACTGGCCCGATGGTCACGACATTCGCGTCTACGGACACGGCACGCTCTCGGGGGCCCTACTCAACCACCCCCTTGACGAGGTTCCGCCTGCGGAAAAAAATTCGCTCTATACGCCCATCGAGATCGTCGGCGCCGGCGACACCGTGGTGGAGGGGATCACCATCGTCGACGCGGCCTACCACGCGCTCATGCTCATCAAGGGCCACGATCCGGCGCATCCCACCGATATCCGGTGGGTCAAGATCTTGAACTGGCGGGCCAATGGGGACGGCATCAACCCGTTCGGCAACGTGGCCGTCGAGGACAGCTTCATCCGCACCCAGGACGACTCCATATACGTCTCCGGCCGTGGCATTCGGCGCGTCGTCTTCTGGAACGACGCCAATGGATCCGTCTTCGTCTTGACTCGGATCGGACAGCCCAATCAGACGCCGGTCATCGTGGAAGACTGCGACGTGGTCTACTCACGGGCCTTCTGGCACCATTGGAGGGGCGGCCGGATCTTCAATATGCGCGGTGAAGGCAGCGGCGCCGGCGGCCCGGGGGTGGTCTTCCGCAACATCCGGGTGGAGGACCCGCGCCCCACGCTCCAGCATTTCTTCTTGACCATGGAGGGGTTCGCGCCCTACGACATGGGCGTGCCCCCCATAGCGCGCGGCCCTGGCGATCTCACCGGGATTCTCTTCCAGAACATTCAAATCGCCGCCCCCAGCGTGCTCGGCGAG
>JAPYTK010000257.1 GCA_029941785.1 Polyangiaceae bacterium
GCAACATGGTGTATAGGCAGCGGCATGAACATCTGTCGCGCTCTCGCCCTGTTGCTGATCCTTACCGGCTGCAGTCTCGACGAGCCCCCCCTCGACGATGGTGGCCCCGCCTTCGACATACCCGAGAGGGAGTGGAGTTGGATCGACGTTCCGGGCGCCGTCTGCGGCAACGGTTCGGGAACCGGGATCGGGCTCAATCCCACATCCGACTCTGACAAGCTGGTGATCTGGCTTCGGGGGGGCGGCGCGTGCTGGGACGAGACAACCTGTTTGGGTGACGAACCAGGCGCCTCGTACTTCGACGGATTTGGCCCGGAGGAATTCGCCGATTTTGCGAACGACCGCGGGAAGCAAGGTCACCTTCGGCGGGACGACGAAAACAACCCCTTCAAGGACTACAGCATGGCGCACGTGCCCTACTGTACGGGCGACGTGCACATAGGAAATGCGGTGGTCGATGGCAAACTCCACTTCAAGGGGAGCAACAACATCGAGGTGGATATCGCAAAGCTCGTCACGACCTTCCCCAACGTCACGCAGGTCGTGCTGACCGGATCGAGCGCTGGCGGCTTTGGCGCGATGTGGCAGTTCTGGCGCTTCGCCGACGCCTTTCCGAACGCCGACGTCGTGTGGATCGACGACTCAGGCCCCCTTCTTCCCATCTCCGCCATGGCGTCGATCGCCATCGTCATCCCCACGTGGAACCTCGCCGACACGGTGCACCCAAACTGCACCCTGTGCTTGGATTCGACCGACCCCGACGGAGGCCCGCACAACCTCATTCCGCTCTACGCAGACGAGTACCCGGGCACCCGCGGCTCCTTGCTCATGAGCATGCGAGACGAGACGATCGTCAACCGCTTCTTGGTCGAAGAAGACGCCCTTGAGCAAGCCCTCAATGACTTGGCCGCCAATACGGCGCCTACCAACCCGGACTACCGATACTTCTTTCTCGAGGGAAAGCACCACGTCTGGCTGGACGGCGACGAGACGACACACCGGCTCAGTGACGTAAAGTCCGGTGGAACCGATCTCGGCTCCTTCATTCAAAAGCAGCTCGACAACGACAGCGGCTGGTCCAGCGTCAGGCCTTGACGGTCGGAAACAGCATCTGTATCACCAGGCCCACCCAATCGACGGGTCGTTTGCCGCTCGAGGGGATTGAACCTCGCTCCAAGCAGCATCCATCTTTGCCAACCTGCAAATCGGAGAAGCCACCCATGAGCCGAATTGCCGCGATTCTCACTCTTGTCATTCCATCCATCGCCAACGCCCACCCGGGACACGAGCACCTCCATTCCGCGTGGACCCACCACGCCTTCGAAGGCACGCTCCTCGCACTGTTCGTCGGCGCCGCCGGCTATGTCGCCTACCGACTTCGTCAGGCCGACACGAAAAATGGCTGAAGGCCAATTTCCGAAGAACAGAAGAGCGAGGCTGTCCGCTCGATGACAAAGAAGATTCTCGCGCTCGTGCCTCCGGATGCAAGCGACGCGGCCGCCTAGGCGCGATACCTCGAGGCCAATCCGGATCTTCACGACACGTTTTTGAAGGCCGCTAAGCTCTGCTCAGCTTGCATGGTCGAGGTGAGCGCCAACACGCCGACGAGCTGATGGACGCCACCCCCCAGTCAGGGGGTACGGCGCCGCCCGCGAGCCAGGTACTCTGATAGGGCTGTCGCCACGATCCGGGGGCCTCGGCCTAACTAGTGCAATTTGAGCGTGTGAGTGGCAAGTTCATTCCCCGCGTCGCCGATGAAGCGGACGATCGCTTCGCCCGTCGCCGGATCGGCCTCGACCATGACCCAGTTGTGCTTGGACTGAACGACAGGCATCCGTTTGCCCTTGAGCAGGAAGGCCACTGGGTTGATGAAAGATCCCGTAGGGCCCGCGATGATTTCCCACTGGTCGTCGCCGGGGCCACCGTCTGGGTCAACCTGTGCCACGGCTCCAAAATGAACGTCACCACTGATCCACAGCACGCCCTTGACGGATTGATCGCGCACGTGGTCGAGAAGTTCGTTCCGCTGCGTGGGATAGCCCTGCCAGCGATCGGCGGCCGCAGCCGAGCCGATGACCGTCCCGGTGAAGTCGAAGATCGGCACGCTCGTCATGATGACCTTGAACGCCGCTGTGCTCGCGACGAGTTCTTGCTTGAGCCAGTCCATTTGGGCGACCGAAATATAGAGGCCATCTTTTCGTTCCCCTCGGCAATCGAGAACGAAAATGTCGAGCGCGTCGCCCCAGGACAGCCTCCGCCACAGCTGGGTCGGTGCCCCGGCGACGCGCTGGGGAAGATGTTGACGGAAAGCCGCCAAGGCTTCGTCGAACTGCATCTGGATACCCGGCGTGGACCACGACCAGTTGTTGTCGATCTCATGGTCGTCCCAGGTGGCGACAATGCTCGTACCCGCCGTCAAGTCCTGCAGGCCCGAGAGGGACAAGGCGTGCTTGTACTTCGCGACATAGTCAAACTTGTCGGGGTCGTTGTCGGCGTAAATCGCATCGCCGAGAAGAAGAAAAAAATCGAGTTTGTGCTTGATGCTGTGACTCACGCTCGGCCACGGATCGTTCACGTCGCCAAAACAGCTCGTGGCCCCGAAGCGAACAACCCGGCTCGACCCATCGGGGATCGCCGTTCGGAAGCGTGCAACACGACTGCGTCGCTGACCATCCTTGGAATAGAACGCTACCGCGTAGACGGTGTCTGGAAGCAGACTCGTGAGTTCGAGGTGCACCATGCCGTCCTGCGAGGTGAACAATTGCCCCGAGGCGGCCTCCTCCCAGCCCATCGAAGTGCCCCGCATCACGGTCAGGCTCAGTTCCGGCTCCGTACTTCGCACGCTCAACAACACCGCCGTGGTGGTCGCGTCGCCACTCTGCACGCCCCAAGCAAAGGCGACATCATCCTGTTGGCCAGGTGCGTCCCAGGGATCGACCGGCTCGGCATCGGTAGGGTCGCCGGGATCCGTTCCGCCTTGTCCCCCATCTCCGCCCGCCCCCGAAGGATTTGTACCTGCTCCGCCGCCTCCGCCCTCACCGGCCGTGCCCGAGCCGACGCTGATCGAGGAGGTGCCCGCTCCACCAGCGCCCACCGTCTCCGCGACCGGATCGTCGATGCCGTCCACCCCACCACAAGCCGCCGCCGCCGTCGCGGAGCACAAACTAAGGAATTCGCGTCGTGAAAGCTGGCGAGCATTCATACCTACGGGGTAGTCTCTGGCCCCCAACGAAGCAAACGGGAGACGCGAATTATGGACGCACACTTTTGGCATGCGCGCTGGCGTGAGGAACGGATCGGCTTTCACGAGGGCGTCACGAACCGCCACCTCAGCAAATATTGGTCTGAGCTGGGACTTCAATCCGGCTCATCCGTTCTCGTTCCCCTCTGCGGCAAGGCCGTGGACCTGGCGACCTTGCACCACATGGGTCACCAGGTCGTAGGCGTCGAAATCAGTGAAATCGCCTGCCGCGCCTTCTTCGACGAACAAGCCCTCCCCTTCGACGTACAAACACACGGCGAACACGACATCTACCGCGGTGTCGATGCGGGAGCCGGACTCACCATCTGGTGCGGCGACTTTGTGACCGCCGAATTCGAGTCGCCGATGGACGCCGTCTTTGATCGGGCCGCACTCATCGCGGTCGGCTCCGAGCAACGAGAGGCTTACGTCAAGCACATCGCGAATCACCTCAAGCCTGGCGCCCCGGGTCTCCTCGTTTCCATCGACTACCCCCCATCAGAGAAAGCCGGCCCACCGTTCACCATCCCCCAGGAAGAGGTCGAGAGCTTGCTCAACGAGAGCTTCGCGCTGAAGAAGCTCTCGGATGAGGACGTGCTGCTCCGCGAGCGCGCCGACAAGCGATGGGGACTCAGCGCGTTGCGTGAACAGGTCTACCGTATCAAAAAACGCTGACGGCTCGCAGATGAACCGACACACCTACCGCATGACCATCGCGTACGATGGGACGGGGTTTGCAGGCTACCAGCAGCAGCCCGGCCAACGAACCGTCGAGGGCGTTTTGGTTGAAGGCATGGCGTCGGTGGTCCAAAACTTCAAACGCTTTACATGCGGCGGACGGACCGATCGCGGCGTTCACGCACTCGCCCAAGTGGTGAGTTTCTACACCCGGACACCGATCGATCCTCGAGCGGTGCAGACCGCGATCGACACGATCGCACCTGACGAGATCGTCTGTCGTGACATCCGTGAAGTGCCCCGCTGGTTTCATGCGCGATTTTCTGCGGTCGCGAGGAGATACGTGTATCTACTCTCGGATCGAGGCGAGAACGACGTCGCAGCCCTTGACGCCTTGGTGCGGGCGCTCGAGGGCCGACGGTGCTTTTCCGCGTTCGCGCGAGACACCCCCGCAGGAGCGTCTACGGTGCGCCATATGATGCGTGCCTGCGCGCGACGAGATGCCGCCGACCTCGTGCGTTTTGAATTCGTCGCCAACGGATTCTTGCGCCGACAAGTTCGGGTGATGGTGGCCACGGCCCTACGTGAGGCCTCGCGGGACGCGCACAACGACAGCCTTGTGCAGCTCGCCGCCCAGGGGGATCGCCGAAGCACCGAGCGTCCGGCCGCACCCGGCGCACTTTACCTCGCCGGGATCGACTACGCGCCCCCAGAGAGAGAGAAGCTCAGGCCGGCAACAAGCCCAAGCGGATGAGGTACAGATACCCGGCAACGCGGAGGATCCGTAGCGGGATGCTCACCGCCATGAATCGGACCAGGGGGAGTTTGGCTGCGCCCGCAGCCCAACAGAAGATCGAATAAGGCAGCGGTGTGATCGCCGCGACCGCGACAGCCGTCAGCCCATGGCGATCGAGCATGCGCTGGGCCCGGCCGTCATTGCGATCGAGCACGCGCGACACGATTCGGGTCGTTCCAAGCTGACGTCCCACCAGGTAGCCCACAAATCCGCCGAGGATGCTCCCGCTTGCCCCCCAGACGCACACCTCCACGAAGCTCATTCCGCCCGCGATGGCCAAGATCGGCCCGATGTCATTGGGCAAAGGTAAAGTGAAAGCGTCGGTCAGAAAATACCCCAGCGCAACGCCAAGACCGCCGAATGACTCGACGAAGCCCGCGCTGATGCGCATCAGAGGTTCGCGAAACCAAACCCCAACGATCACCATACCGAGGACGAGCGTGACCAGGATCCCCAAGGTCAGACCGATCAAACGGACCGAGAGCAACTTCTCGTCAGATGGCGGAATCGCCTCTTCGTCGGGTTCGGTGCTTGGGCACATCGCGGTGCTTAGATAACTGGACGCTGGCATGATCGAAAGGTCAATGCGCCATGCGCCTCCGCCATTCCCAACTTATTCGGGCATGCCGGCTTCGACCCAATAGGCGATCTGGTCGACGTCAGCTTTGGGCACGCAACCGGGGCAATCCTTGGGCATCGATGGTTCGAGGATGCGAAACAGCGCGCACTCGCCCCTCGTCTGGCCCCTGCAGTAGTTGGAAGGCGCTTTCATGTTGGCGTAAATCTCGAAATTCAGCGCTGCGGCTGGCTCGTCGCCACTGTGGCACTTGCCGCAATGCTGCAGGAAGAGGGCCTGGATCTCACCCGTGAAGGTTGGCGCGCACGCCTTGTCCAAACGACAATCCGAATCTTCGCAATCGACGGTGCCGTCGACGTCTTCGTCGTTTCCTCCGGTGCACTTTTCCGGGCAAGCTCCTCCTTCGACCCAGCATTCGCTGTCCTCGCAACCGCCCTTGCCGTCGCCATCTTCGTCGTTGTCGGTGTCGCAAACCTCGGGACAATTGCCCGTCGCTCCCCAGCAGTCGCTGTCGTCACAACCGGCAACACCGTCACCGTCTTCGTCTTCGTCGCTGTCACACACCTCAGCGCACTCTCCACCATCGAGCCAACAGTCGCTATCGGCGCAAGCGGCCAGCCCATCACCGTCTTCGTCGAACTGCGTCGTGCACACTTCGACACAGGAACCGCCAACGACCCAGCAGTCCGGATCGGAACAGCCCGAGACCCCATCCCCGTCTTCATCGAGAGGCGAAGAACACACTTCCGGGGGCGGCTCGCCTGGACCGCATGCACCGAAAGCGCATGTGATGAACAAGACGAAGCACAGCGCTCCTCGCGAGGTGCGGCGCGATGTTCGAAGCTGCGGCGGAGACTTGATGAGCATGGGATTGAACCGTCTGAAGAAGGTAGCTGAACCAGATGAGACTACCACGGGGCGGAAGCTTCACCATGACCGCGCTCAGCTCGCCGGTCAATACGCACGAAAGACTCGATTGTCGCTTCCGCCTGGCCCGACGAGAACCCGGGCAACGAGTCCGCAACGAGGGCAACGACCTTGATAGGCACTGCCATCGTCGACCTTGAAAATGCGGCGGTACACGTGGCAGCACTCGAACATGATGCCGAGCGACGGACGGCCCTTTCCTTTTGGCACCTTGGTCGACTCGTCCGCCATCCGTCAATTGTAGCCGCTAAACGCTAATATTCGAAGATTTAGCACCACGAAGAAGGAGCAAGGTGCGCGCACCACCCAGCGCGGCTGCGGTCGCGATCAGCGGAAATAGCGGCAGGAAATAGCGACCGGCACCGAAAAACACGCCGTGGACGAAGGCGACAGAGAGGAGCGCGAAAAAGAAGGCGCCTAAAAGGACCGGTCGGCGAACCAGCGCAGCGGGCCGAAGCGCCACACCGGCAAGGCCCAACAAGACCGACAGCCAGCCGTAGGGGGTCGCCGCGAGCAAGATGGCCCCATAGAGCGCTCCGCGGCCCAGACGACCGCGCAAGGATGCCCCCCATGGCCCGGCCCGTGTCCCGGCCACAAGGGGCAGCAAGCCAAACCACGCCAGCATGAGCAGCAGGCGCTCGTACGCGGTCTCGATGGCCCCCAACCACCACTTGTGGCGTGCCGTAAAGAGCGTGGGGTTCGCTTCATGCAAGTACCAGCCAGGCGCCCCGCTGTAGTCGAAGGTCACGGCGAGTTTCGCGGGCAACAAGCGAATCCATGACACCGGATCGGCCACGATGCGCTCACGAGCAGCCATCATGAAGCAACGGTCCTTGGCGGCCTCGTCGAATACCGCCCGGCACGCTGGCGGTACGTCGATGGGCGACCACGCGCCCCGTCCCGCCGCCTGGGTACCGATGAGCAGGTTCCACCCGCCGTTCACGCTGACCAAAGCGCAATCGCCCATCCGTTCGCAGTTGCGATAGGTCCAGGGCGAGAGCAGCGCCAGACACAATCCCAACGTCACCAAGCCGCCCACCAGCGGGGCCCTCGGTCGCCGCGGCCCAGCCCAAGCAAGCGCGCCGAAAAGAGGCGCGAGAAGCAGACACTGTGGACGCACCAAGACGCTAACCGCGAAACACACCGCGAGCGCGAGTCGCCAGCCGAACCACGACCACCGGCTACAGTGCCTTTCTCGCACGCGCAACACGAGCAAGGTC
>JAPYTK010000258.1 GCA_029941785.1 Polyangiaceae bacterium
ATTGAGGTTGACTGCGAGCGGTAGCGTCTTGAAGGCATCGGTGATGGCGGGGTCGAGATCGACCAAGACGATCTCTTCGATCGACGGGTAATGAAGCAGTTCGCGAGCAGCCAGGCCATCGCCACCGCCAAGGATGAGCACGCGTTTGGGATCGCGTCCGAGGGCCGCGACGGCAGGGTGCACCAACACTTCGTGATAGCGGTGCTCGTCGTTGGAGCTAAATTGCAGATTTCCGTTCAGGAAGAGGCGAGTGGTGGTTTTCGATCGGGTGATGACGATGCGTTGATAGGGCGACTGTTTGGCGTAGACGATCGGAGCACCGAAGTAGCGCGATTCGGCGGCCAGCACGCCTCGGTCGACGTAGACGAGGCCGCCCACGAGCGCGAGAGCCACGACACCGCATTGTGCGCGCAGACGCCACCGCGCGCGATGTTCGACTGGCAACAAGAACGTCGCCAGGAGGGCAACGGCGGCGTTGAGCAGACCAAACGCCAAGCTGGTCCGATGGATTCCGAGCCGCGGTAGCAAGAACAAGGGGAACATCAAGCTGGCGAGCAGAGCTCCCACGTAGTCCAAGGCGAGCACCCGGGCGACGAGTTCCTTGAGCGAGACCCGGAATTCCAACAGCCGGATGAGCAAGGGGATCTCGAGGCCGACGAGCGTGCCCACCATGATGACGAGCGTGTACAGGGCCACCTGAAACGCGCCCCAGTTCGTGTACACCGAGAACAATAGGGGGGCAGAGCTTCCGCCAACGAGCGCGATCGCGAGCTCGATTTCGACGAAACGTTCGAGAAGGCGATGGTCGAGGTATCGAGACAGAAAGGAGCCGAGTCCCATCGCGAACAAATACAAGCCGATGACGAGACTGAACTGGACGACCGAGTCGCCCAGGACGTAGCTCGCGATCGTGCCGGCGATTAGCTCGTACACCAGGCCGGATGTCGCGATGACGACCACCGACATGAGCAAGACGGGGGAAAGCAGGCGGTCGTTTTTCATGCGCGTCTTCCACTGCATAGTCACAATGGGCACGTGCATCTACCGATGGTGTTGGTTTGCGGGCCGAGCTGTGCCTAAGATGCTCGAACTGTGACCGGTCCCCTCGATCGCCAAGCCGAATGCCCGAGCTGCGGCGCGCCGATGACGTTCAAGTTTGCCGGTGCCCGCGCCCAGGTGTGCAAGTACTGCAAGAGCGTCGTCGCTCGTACTGGCGCGGGCCTGCAGGCCCAGGGCAAGATGGCGGAGCTTCTCGAGATCCCCACGCCCTTCCAATACGGAGCGACCGGGCAATGGGGTGGCGAGCAATTCATCGTCGAGGGGCGGTTACAGATGGATCGTGCAGGCGAGCCGGGCGCGCCATGGCAAGAGAGCATGATCGCCTTCCCGATGGCGGAGCGCCACACCTGGGTCGCTTATGCCCAGGGCCGCTGGTACGCCACCACCGAGACGCCGCCGCCGCAGAGCGGGTTACCTCCTGCCAGCAGTTTGCAGCCCGGCATGCAGGTCAACCTCAGCGAGCACGGAGTGTGGACCGTCGGAGAACTCGGCCAGCGTCGCGTCATCGCAGGTGAAGGCGAGCTGCCGAATGTGCCCGCGCCGGGCGTCGTTACCCGTTATGCGGACATCAGCGCTCAAGGCGGCAAGTTCGGGACCATCGATTACGGTGACGGTTCAGCGGAGCCGACTTTGTACCTCGGGCGGCAATTCGACCCGACGGAGATCAAGCTCGATTCGGGTATGCCCGTGGCGATGCCCACGGCTGATGTCTCGGCGGTCGAGTGTCCCAACTGCGGCGCCGAGTTGCCGCTGCTTTCGCAGCAATCCGAGCGCGTCGTATGCCAGTACTGCGGCACCGCGAGTGACGTGTCGCAGGGCAAGCTCTCCGCCTTGGGGCCGGCGCCGCCCCCGCCGATTCAGCCCTACATACCTCTTGGCGCTCAAGGGCAGCTTCGTGGCTACGACATGACCGTGTGCGGCTTCGTGATCCGGTCCTGCATGGTCGAGGGAATACGGTACAGCTGGCGCGAGTACTTGCTCTTCGCCGGCGAGGCGGCTGGCTATCGCTGGCTGATGGAGGAAGACGGAAACTGGACGTTCGTCGAACCCGTCGAGGCGGGGGAGGTCATCGATTCGGGTAACGCGGCGATGTTGCGCGGTGGCCAGTACAGCTTCAAGCAGCAGGTTGAGGCCGTCGTCGATTACGTCATCGGCGAGTTTTATTGGAAGGTCGAGATTGGCGAGACCGTCGACGCGACGGAGTTCGAGGGCCCGGGCGGCAAGCTGAGCCGGGAGCGGACAGCCACCGAGGTCAATTACACGTTCGTCACGCCACTCGACCCGCAGGAGTTGGCGGCCTTCGGAGTGCCGCCACCGACGGGGGGCGATGGTGGGACAGGCGGCAGCGCGGGCGATGGCAGTTCGTCGATCGTGGGCACGATCGTCGTGCTCGTCTTCATTTGCGTCTTTCTCGGCATCATCATGGGCGACTGTGGTGGCAGCAGAGGGGGCGGCTACTACAACAGCGGTAGTGGCTGGAGCAAATAGAGACCGAGCGCCCGGCCGCGCCGAGACCGGGCCGCTGTCCCCCTCATCGTCGAGGTGGGCTGGCCGGTGGTGGCGCGGAGGTTCGCTCTCTCAAGGCCCACGGATGTTTGGCGGTTGGCTGGAGATTGTGCTCAAGCCATCGGATCATGAAACGCGCCCAGCGCGTGCGCTCTGGGATCGTTGGGTGCACCCGGTCTTCAAGGCGTTTGAGATCGGAAATGAGAATGTTCGTGTCCACGAAGCGGCACGGTGAACAATTGTCTCGGATGACGTCCAGGATTCCGGTGTGGGGCCCGCCTTCCCATTTCGGCGTCGCGATCCAGATGCATGGTCGATCGCCGACGACTTTGACGAGGCTCTGAACGGCTTCTTTTCGTATGCTGGGATTGGGCATGGCCATCTCGTTGCCGCCCACTTGGATGATCACGAGCCCGGGATTGTGCCAGGCGAGCTGAGCCTCGAGACCCATCATCGGACCTGCCCATTGGGGGATGTACGTAGCCTCTTTGGCGAGCAGCACGCTCTTGATGGCGTGTTTCTTCAGTTCGAGGCGCAGCTTCTGACCCAAGGCATCCGCCATCGAGGCACCGAAGTGGACGACCGTGGTGTCGCGCGGGAGCGGAGCGAGCCGACTGGGCGTTTTCGATGGTCCCGCGGAGTGCGTCGCGACCGGGGGAGCGTCGGGGGTCGTGCTCCGATCCGCGGTCGCCTTCGTGGCGAGCGTGGCTCGCGGGGCCTTTGGCGTTGCGCTCGACGGCGCCGTTGCGGAAGTGGGCGGTTCGGCGGAGGGCAATCGAGTTGTCTTGGCAGGTACTGACGGCAAGGGTGAGCCGCATGCCAGCAGGCATACCCCGAGCACGGCTAGGATCGAACGGCAGGACACCACGACAAGCATTGGTGTTATGACGGCTACCGCATGAGTGGTTCTCCGGCAAAACAAGCATCAGGAGCCATCTCCCGTCCTGAGACGGGGACGGTCGAGCGGTGGGCGTGGGATTATCTCCACGCCGATACCTTAGAGTACAAGTTTGCCCCCCCGGCAGTGCCGGCCGAATGGGAAGACGCACCGCCGTGTCGTCACGTGAATCAGCCGTCCCGCCCGCCGCCCCTGGACGTTAGCTCCGGCGCGGACAAGACGCCTCGGTCGCTGAAGCATCCGCGAAAGCGCGCTCAGCTCATCCATGCATTTTTGCACCATGAACTGCAGGCGGCGGAACTCATGTGTTGGGCCGTTTTGGTGTTCGTCGATACCCCGCGGGAGTTCCGTCGCGGACTCGTGGGCATTTGCCGGGATGAAATTAGGCACATGGGAATGTACCGTCGCTACTTGCACGACCTCGGTTTTTCCTATGGCGACTTTTCCGTTCGGGACTGGTTTTGGGAGCGCATTCCAAGTTGCACCACCGCCCTCCATTTTGTGGCGACCTTGGGGATCGGATTGGAGGGAGGGAACCTGGATCACACGGCTCGCTTCGCGGTTCGCTTTCGGGAAGCCGGCGACGAGGTCGGCGCCCAGCTGCAAGAGCGCGTAGGGGCCGAGGAGGTGGCGCACGTGCGTTTTGCGCTCAAGTGGTTTCGACAATGGGCAGGCTCGGACGACTTTGACGTGTGGCGCGCCCAGCTGCCTTCGCCGCTGTCGCCGATCTTGATGCGTGGTCGTCCTCTCAATGTCGCCGAGCGGCGCCGGGCCGGCATGAGCGACTCTTTCGTCGTTGCGCTCGATGCCTGGGTTGCTCAATGAGAGATGCTGCATGAGTCGTGTCTGGCTGTTGAACCTGGACGCAGATCGGGAGATGGGTCGCCCGCTGGGCTATGTCCCTTCGGTATCCATGGTCGGGGGAATGAGTGCGTGGCGGGCACAGCTGCGGGCGTCGCTGTGCGGTCTGCAGGATTATGTTCTGGACGATGACGACGTCTCGGCGCTAAACCCGCAAGACCACGAAGCCTGCGCGTGGTGTCCGACGCCAACCGCTCTGAAGCGCCTCGATCAGGGCGGGTGGCGGTTGCCAGAGCATCCGTCATTCGACGTGGTGCGCCGAGTCAACCATCGACGGTTCTGCGCCGAACTCGGACAGACTTTGGAGCACGCGGCGTTTCTCAGTGAAGGGGATCACATCTTGGATCACGTCGGGCCTGAGACCCAAAGCGGTTGGTGGCTTCTCAAACGTCCTTTCGGTTTCAGCGGCAAGGGGCGCCGACGTGTCCGATGTGGACGGATCGAGCCCAGCGACCGCGCCTGGATCGATGCCTCACTCAAGCACGGCGATGGACTTCAGGTCGAACCTTGGGTCGAGCGCGACGGTGACTTTGTGGTTCACGGTCGGATAGAGAAAACGGGCGTGACGCAGCTCGGCTGCGTGTGCGTACAAGTTTGCGACGCTCGCGGGGCATGGCAACAGACGACGCGCATCGTAGACGGGGTGCTATCGTCCGCCGAGCAGCGAGCATTGCTCGAGGTGGCGGAGGCGACCGCGAGCACGCTCTCATCAGCGGGGTATTTCGGCCCTTTCGGGATCGACTCCTACCGTTACCATCACGGCCGCGCACGGCGGATGAATCCGCGATCGGAGATAAACGCTAGGTACACCATGGGTTGGGCGGTCGGCATGGCAAGCCCGCGCCTACCGCGCTGAGACTGGCTCAACTGCTTTCGAGCATGCCCGAGAGTTGTGCGTGACCGAGCTGGTAGTTCGTCTTGCAGTAGTCGCACGACAGTTCGATGATCTCGTCTTCCTCGAGCATCTTCTTGATCTCGTCGGGGGAAACCGTCGCCAATGCGCCCACGACCGTTTCGCGGCTGCAGTTGCAGCCGTGATGCACACTTTGGTCATCGAGTTGGGCGTACTCGATGCCGTAGAGCAGCTCATCGAGCATTCGTTTCGCGGAGCCGCCGATTTCTGCCAAGAATTCGTCTGCCGGGGGGAGAGCTTCGAGACGTTCCGTCATGATCATCAGCGCGCCACGTTCTGCATCGGGCAGCAGCTGAACGACAAACCCACCAGCGTGCAACAGTTCACCGTTTCGCCAGGCGACACCGGTTCGGATGACGCTTACGATTTGCTCGGACTCTTGCAAATAGGTCATGAGTCCCTGCGCGACCGTCCCGCCCGGGGGGGGCTCGACGACGCTGCGAAACATCTTTCCCTTGGCCATGCTCCGCATCATCTGCAGGGCGCTGCCTTGGCCAATCTTGAAGGTATCGACGTCGCTAGGCAGCTCGACGATGCCGCGGGTCATGCCGCTAGGATGAGAATCGGCGACCAGTGTGCCGCGGCCTCCCGCGCCCTTCATGACGGATTGCACGCGATAATCGGGAGACATTGTCTGGCGAATGAGAACCGTGCCGGTCATCAGGTTGCCGAAATGCTGCGCCGTTTCCCCATCGATGCCTTGGGTTGCGATCGCCCCCCGCACCAACTCGCTCGTCGTGGCGCAGATCACCCGAAAGTTGTCGTCGATGGTGATGCCCCGCAACACGCGATCGCGCGTGGGACTATTGTTCTCGCTTGACTCGTCCATGGCTCGACCGCCGAACGACGTCCATGTAGCATCACCTTTCACCTAGCCGCCACGAAGAACGAGATGCCGTTACCCAAGAACCGCAAACCCCGTGTGATCGCCGTGGCCGGCAACATGGGGGCTGGCAAGAGTAGTCTGGTCGAGTGGCTGAGCCAGCAGTTCGGCATGGTGCCCTTCTTCGAGCCCAACGAGGACAACCCGTACCTAGAAGATTTTTACGGCGACATGAAGCGTTGGGCTTACAACTCGCAGCTCTGGTTCCTCATTCGTCGCTTTCAGATCCACCGTCGAATCGATCAACGGGCGGCCGAAGATGGTGCGCCGATCGTGCAGGATCGGACCATCTACGAAGATGCGGAAGTGTTTGCTGCGCACCTACACGAAGCGAAGTACATCGACGAGCGTGATTGGGGAGCCTATCGCGATATGTACGCATCCCTGCGCCAGGAGCTGCGCCCGCCCGATCTCATGATCTATTTGCGCTGCCCCTTGAAGACCTTGGTCAAGCGGATCCGCCAACGAGGTCGAAGCTTCGAGAAAGCGGTGCCGCGTCGTTATTTGGCCTCGCTCGAGAATCTCTACGAGAGCTGGTTCGACGCTTACGATGCTTCCCCTACTCTGGTTGTGGAAACAGACCGTCTCGATTACATCGAGCGGCTCTTCGATCGGCTGGAACTGCATCGGGCCATCGAAAACACCGTTGGGATCCCGCCGCGGAGCAGTCGCCCCCCTTTGACGTAGCGATGGGGCGAATTGAAGTCGGACCGCGAAACGAGCAATATCTCGCTGGGCTCACGTTGGTTCTCGCGAGCGCGGGCTGGCTTTGGTAGGCTGACCCGGTGAACATCCGTCACGTGACCGACGGTTTCTTCGAATGAGCGACGAACCAAAACCGAACGAAGGTACTCCGGCGCCGGCTGCCGGAACCGACCAGGCGAGCGCGTACGTGCCGCCGCAGCCGCTAAAGCGGAAAGCTCCAGCCCCGGCACCGGTGCAGGGCAAGGTTCGGATCCGGGCGGATCTGGATCCCCGGTCGCTCAAGACGATGCCCCGCCTCGATCCGGCTTTTGCGGCGGCACGTGCTGAAATAACAGGGCAAGCGGAAGAACCGGCTGTGGTGCCTCCTGCTGCGGTACCGGTTGCTCCGGCGCCGGTGACGCCCACAATACCGGCCGCACCGGTGGAGTCTGTGCCTGTCGTCCCCGTTCAAGTGACGCCCGCGATGCCTCCGGCTGCGCCCGCTCCGCCGCCGGCGGAGCCGGCGTTGCCTCCGGCTGGGCCCGCGG
>JAPYTK010000259.1 GCA_029941785.1 Polyangiaceae bacterium
CCGCAACCAAGAAGCTCGCATCAAAAGCCAAGAAGGCCGCCAAGAAAAAGGCCGCTCAAAAGAAGGCCGAAGCCAAGAAGGCCGAAGCCAAAAAGGCCGAAGCCAAAAAGGCCGAAGCCGAAAGCCGTAGCCAAGCGGGGCCGTCAGCCTTTGTGCCCACCACCGTGCCGGAGTTCCCGCGCGACGAGCCGGTGCGGCGGGGGGTGCCGACCAAGGTCAAGCCCAAGGCCAAGACCGCTCCCTGATCGCGTTCGGACGGCCGTCATGACCGCAGTCCTCATTGGCTCGGAATATCAACGGAGTGAATGAGCTTGGATTGAATCGGAAGGATGGCGGAACCGGTATAGAAGGCCTGCTCGAGACGCACCCGCACCTGTTTCACCGGTTCCTGCCCGCGATAGTCGTTCGGGATGTCGAAGTTCCAAATATGATGGGGCGGCCCGATGGGACCGATGAAGCCTTTTTTTCCCCGTTTGTTCACCGAGCGGAAGAAGCGCCGCATGAAGGCGTTGAACCGTTTGGCTCTACGGCGGCTGTACCTCCGCTTACCGTATCGACGCTGCAAGGCGAGGATGTCCGCCTTCGTTCGCGCCGCGTCGATGGCCTTCGCGAGCCGCCAGCTTTGGGTGGTCCCGTAGGTCATGTGGATGATCTTGTCCTTGCACAGGTACACAAATCGATTCTGCGCAAACACCATGTCGTACGGAGAAAAGAAGCTCCGCGACAAAGGGTAGACCTTGCCGCTCACCGTGACCGCCTCGAGCTCGTAACTCGTGCTCATCTCGGTGTCGTACCACCACAGAGTCGTCGGCTTGAAGAGTTGCTTCCCGTAGATCATCAGGGGGATCGACAACCAAAGCGCGATGTTCCGGTAACCAAAGTGCTTCTTCGCCTCGCTCTTCTTCATGCCCCACAACATCCAGGCGAACACCAGATCGGTCACGATCCACTTCCAAAAGAAGATCCCCGACGAGAGAAAGATCCCCACATGTAACAACACGCAGCCACCAAAAATCCAAATGGCCAAACGGCGGTGAAGAAAAAGCAGGAGAGGGGAAAACTCGATGATCAGCGTCGCCCCCAAGAGGACTGCGTTGATGGCGGCGAGCACCGAAGCCCACCACAAAATCGTGCTGTCGTCGATCGTCCCCCACCAGTGATTGAGATGGGAAACGACGAACAGATTGTACAGCTCGTCGCGAGTGTGCCAGCTCATCTTCCACTTCCCGATCGCCGGCTCGACATAACCGGCACCGAGGATTGAAAAGCTCAAGACGAGCAAGGCCGTGACCCGCGTGCGTCTTCGCCATAGCGCCCGCAAGGAAGTAAAGGCGACGAAGACGATGAACACTTGAAAGACGACGCGCTTGTCCGTCCACGAATAAGCACCGATCGTCTCGAACTGCCGGGCCATCGCGACGCAGAGCACGATCATCGGCCCGCCGAAGCCTGGGTGAACCCACACCAAGGCCCCCAAACCCAACAAGGCCGCCCGATCGAAAGCGTGCCAGCTATCGTAGAAGTGATTGTAGTCGTAGCTCCCAAAAGCCACGGCCAACAACACGGCGATCGCCGTAAACACGACCCGCAACGATGACGGCGTCAGAGACGACCACGAAGTGTCCCGCCGTCGAAGAAGGGGCACGACGAAAGAGACGAGATAGAGGCTGCGCAAATCACCGTTGGCAAGGGATGCCCACAGAATGCTCGGATCGCCGTAACGGGCCCGGTTGAGCTTTGTGCCAAAAACGAACGACTCCAGCCACAGATAGACTCCGAGCAAAACCAGGGTCTGGAGCAAGACCGCAACGCCATCGCGGCGCAGCATCCGCCGAAGGGCTCGCCGTGCACGGGATAGCCTCTGACTACCGCTGGGCCCGCTGTGGGAAATCGAGGGGTCTGATTGGCTGGTTGACTTCATCGTAAAGCCGCATCGGTTCGGGGCTTCGAATCAGCGTAGAGCCAACACGGTAAAGGAGCGATTCATGTAGAGCCTCTTCGCTTTCGCCTTCTTCAAGATCTCCTTGCTCAAGCGACCACGATAAAGAATGTGATTGGCGCCAAGATCTCGCGCCGCGTTGGCGAACAAGGTGAAGCCCTCCGCGTCCCGGCCCTTGGCGAGACGCCTCATCTTGCGGGACTGTCTATACCATTCCTTCAGCCCTTCGAAGTCGGAGTAAATCAGCGCTCCACCGTCCTTCCACTCGTGGGCGACGGCCCGCAATCCAGCGTAACGAATGTGCAAACCTTCCGCTCGCCGGTTCGATACAAACACGGCATCGGTGGGCGTGTGATCGTGTATGAAGGTCAACGCTTTGGCGTGGTGCGTCCGTTTGACCAGGCCCTTCTTTCGCTTATGTTCGGCGCGGGCGGTCCGCTCCGGAGCCTCGAATGCGTGCTCGACCAAGGTCCGTTTGTCGCCCGTGATCATCGGAACGGGTCGCACGAGGCTGACCCCGCCCAAGAGCACCAGCGCGCACCCGGCGGCGAACATCCCGTAGCCTCGCCCTCGTGCGCGCTTCGCGACGACGGCGAAAGGCCAGAGGATCAGAACCCAGGCGAGGAGGAAGAGATAGCGAACGTTCCGAATGAGGTCATATTCGAACGCCACCCGCCCGACCTCTTTGACCCAGCGATGTTCGATGACCGGGATGATCAGGGCCATCAAGACGATGATCGCTGCCCATACCGCGACCATTTGAACGTTTCGCCGATCACGACGAGACAGCCACGCCACCGATACCGCGCCGAGCGCGCCCATTTGCAAGAAGCCACCCGTCGCAAAGTGCTTGACGATCTTGGTCGCTGTCTCGGGCACCTGAGAATACGCAGGCAAGAACCGGTAGGCGATGATGCGCCGGACAACTTCCGGATCGCTCGTGCCACCGCTCTCGTGGGCCCCCAGGTACGTGATCACAAACGGCGCAGCGACAACGAGAAACACCAGTCCGCAAAGAAACATCCATCCGAAGCGGCGCAAGAACCGGACGCCCGTGTCGTCCCAGCACAGCCACAAGCTACACCAAAGCGCCAGCGCCCAGGCCGGCGTGCTCACCGGATGCAGATAAACGAATATGCCCGATCCCACCATCACCCCGAGGAAGCGACGGGGCTTCCCGTGGCAGGTGACAGCGAGCGCGAGAACCCATGGGAGCGCCGCGGCAAACCAGTCACGGGCGGTGGTCCAACCGTGAACGCCCCAATAGGTCGACAGCAACCGGAACTTGAAAGAAAACATGCAGCTCATCGCCAGCAGGAAGGCGATAAAACGGTGCCGATAGAGAGCGCGACCAAAAACGTAGAAGCCAAGCAGCTGCAAGAAGGTCAGCGGTACGAGCGCCGATAAAAAGGCCCGCGCGTAGTCACCGCCAAAGAGCCCTACGACAAGGCGCGTGTACGGGACTTGAACGGTTGCATAGAAATCGAAGTTGCTGACCTTGGAGAGAAAAGAATCGTTCGCAAAGCGCTCCGGGTAGTCGAGCGCGGCGGCAAAAGAGCTCAGCATGGCCGAGTCTGACTCCGCGATCAGGTACGGCGTATCGACCGGCCAACGCAGCTGAAACACGCGCAGCACAACGAGCGCGATGACCGCCGCCACGGCGAAATCCCAAGCTCCGATCTGACGTCGGAAACGGGATAGTCCGAGCCATTTCGCGACTCTCTCGGCCGTCACCATGCGGCTTCATACGCCAGACCTGTAGATGCGTCGAGGCAGCCCGAGCGGGGCCATGCCTAGCCATGAGACGCCGCGCTTGCTACGACCATCCGGCCCCCTCTGAGCGCATATCCAGACCCGAGCCAACCATGTCCACAGGAAGCCGCATCGAGTCCAGCTCAACGATGAGCGACGCGATCAAGACCGCTGGGCATTACCATCACTGGGTCTTCTCGAGCTTTCGAGACTTCATCCAGCCCGGAACGGCGCTGGAGGTAGGGTCGGGCCACGGGAAATACGCGCGGCATATCGCTCCGCTGGTGGATCGCCTGGTGGTTTCCGACATCGATCCTACTGCGATCGACGCAATCGAGAAGGAATTGGCCGACCTCTCGCACATCGATTGCATGGTGATGGACGGCATCGACAGCACGGTATTCGATGGCAAGCTCGACAACGTCGTGCTCGTGAACCTGCTCGAGCACATCGAGGACGACGCTGCTCTGCTGGCGGACGCCCGCGCCTCCTTGCGAAACGGCGGTGCGCTCATCATCTTCGTGCCAGCCTTTCAGGCGCTGTTCTCCACCATGGATGAACAAGCAGGGCACTTTCGACGGTACCAGCGCGGCGCCTTGGCAAACTTGGTCGAAGGCGCCGGCTTTCAGGTGAAACGCTGCCGCTACTTCAACGCCCTCGGCTTCCTCGGCTGGTACGCGAACAAGTTGACGAAGAGCACCGTGAACTCGGCCACCACCAACCTGCAGGTCAGCTTGTACAACCGGGCCATCCCCCTGCTGCGTCACATCGATCGGGTGGTCCCCTTCTTCGGGCAATCACTCGTCTTGATCGCTCACAAGCGCTGATCAAGCAGGCCGAAGACCGGTGGCGGTCCAGCTGTAGCCATGACGGTGATGCAGCTCGACGTCGATGTACCCCGCCTCACGCATCAGCTCCTCGACCTCCGCCCGTGTCCAGTAGGCGGCAATTTTAGGATTCAGCTGGTCATAGATGGTCAACCGCAGTGTCTCCAGATCGAAGCGGCCGAGCACCTTCTTCATGTAGTGACGCATCGGCAGCGGTAGGACGCTGCATGCCTTGATGTACGCGTACAGCGGCGGCGTCAGCCCCGTAGACAAGGCCTTGAGCGCGAGATGGGGCATTCGCTGCGTCACCTTGCGCAAGACGCCAAAGGTCGCCAAGTAAAGCTCGTTACCCTCGTGGCCATAGACCCAGATCACACAACGACCACCCGGTTTGAGACACTTGCGCATCTGTACCAGGGCACCCAGTGGATCGGGCGTGTGATGGATGACGCCGATGGACATGATGAAGTCCAGCGGCTGGATGGTGGGCATGTCGTAGACTTCACAATGGTGAAACTCGACGTTGTCGTGTTCCGCGCAAAGCTCGCGCGCGTTGACAATGCCATCGCTGGGATCGATCGCGACGACTCGCGACGCGACGGGGGCGAGCAACTTGATGAAGCGACCATTGCCGCAACCTACTTCCGCAACCGCCTTGCCCTCAAGATCACGAAGACGGACGAACGGGTGCAAGATGTCATCGAGCAGTTCAGCGGAGACGAAATAACCACGATGGTCCGTGAAGCGGCTCCATTGAACCGAGAAGTCATCGACGCTCGTCTGTTCGTGCATCGGAGGGTGACTAGCAGAGCTTACTCGCGGTCGCCAGCGTGCTCACTCGTTCCGTCGCTGATGCGACCGACTCAGCACCGCTGACAGCCCGACCGCCGCAACCACGAAAGCCGCGGCGAAGCTCGCCGCCGACAGCGCAGCGAAAAGAACGATCGCCGCAGGCCGCTCGAACATCCAGGCGATCACGCCGAAGACGAGAGTCAGCAAGAACAGAGTGTTGACCAACAACAAGTAGAGCTTGAGAGGATTGTAGTAGAGGATGTTCTCGACGATGATCTGAAGCGCACGCAGCGTGTCACGGTAATAACGCACGTGAGAGCTGCCCTTTCGCTTGAAGTACTCGATCGGGATGTACTTGACGAAATAGCCATTTTGCATGGCGGCCAAGGTGATCGTCGTCGTGAAGCTGAAGCCGTCACAAATGGTGTGCTCGTAGCGTGTCGCGATCTCCTTGCGAAACACCCGAAGACCGCTATTGATATCCTCGATCTGTTGGCCGGTAGCGTAATTGCAGAGCCACAAGAACAGCCGTCGCGCCGGCATCTTGAGAAAGGTTCCGCGATAGTGTTTGCCGGTGCGGGCCCCGACCGCCATGTCGAAGCCATCTTCGTGGACGAGCTGATACAGCTTGACGAGCTGCTCATTGGGATAGGTCCCGTCCGCATCGGTGATGGCCACGAGATCATACTGACAGCTCCGGATGCCATCCTTCAGCGACTTGCCATAACCGCCGGGCGCGGGATGTTCGATGACGGTTGCGCCCCGCTCTTTGGCAAGTTCGCTCGTCTTGTCGGTCGACCCATCGGACACCACGATGATCTCGTGGGGGATCTTCGCCGCCTCGAGATTTTCGCGGATGGTATCGACCGTCTCCGCAATCGCCTCTTCTTCATCGAGGGCTGGGATCACCACAGAAAGCATCGTTAGACACCCTTAGCGCATGCGATTGGCGGCAAAGAACTCTTTTTGCGCCGCCACACATGCTTGTTGAAGAAGCGAAACTCATTTTCATCGCGGTTTTGAAGCCAATCATTGATCGGCGCGTTGAATCCAGCCTTCTTCTTTTTGAGCGTGCTCGCGGGCAAGTAAGGCCGTAGCGCCCGCTTCAGGATGTGCTTGCCATCGCTGCCCCGGAGCTTTAATTCCGACGGGATCCCCGCGACGTATTCGACCAAATCGATATCGAGAAAAGGCGCCCGCGCCTCGATCGACCACGCCATGGTGGACCGATCGACCTTCACGAGCACGTCGTCCGCGAGCCAGGTCTTGGCGTCGACGTACAGATGCTGGGACAGAGGATCGAGCCCCCGCACCTCGTCGTAGTAGCGGCAGAAGGTCCGAAAGGGATCACTCTCGCGGATCTCTTCGGCGTGCTCAGCACCGATCAACGCGATGCGCTCTTGCTCGCCATGCAGCTCGCGCCAAGCATAATGGCCATAGCGCGCGTCTCCGCCGAGCCCTCCCGCAAACTGCCGAGCCTTGAAAGCGAAACCCGTCTTGCGATTTCCGGCGAGAGTCACCCGCCGAGCGAGGCCCGCGGCCAGGCGACGTAGGGGCCTAGGGATGATGTCCATACGCCGCTTGATGTGGTCGGCTCGGTAGGTGAGGTAACCCGCGAGGATCTCGTCGGCTCCGTCGCCTGACAGCACAACTTTCACATGCTCCGAAGCCACCCGGGCAACCTCCACCATGGGGACCAGCGAAGTGTCGGCGAACAACTCATCGAAACGATCGATCGCAAAATCGACCAAGTCTTCGCCATCGTCTTGGGACAGGAAACGCTCGTGATGGATGGTGTCGAGATGAGCGGCCACCATTCGAGCATCGCTTGATTCGTCGTAGCTCGCGGCCTCGAAACCCACGCTGAAGGTGTGCAAATCATAAGGCAGGTGCTTCTTCGCGAAGGCCACGACCGCACTGGAGTCGATGCCCCC
>JAPYTK010000260.1 GCA_029941785.1 Polyangiaceae bacterium
CACCGCTGCCACCGCTGCCACCGCTGCCACCGCTGCCACCGCTGCCACCGCTGCCGCCGCTGCCGCCGCTGCCGCCGCTGCCACCGCTGCCGCCGCTGCCGCCACCGGCGCCACCGGCGCCGGTCACGACCGGCGCTTGGCACTGCCCCTCGACGCAGCTCAATGCTCCACTGCAATCGCTGTGGCGCAAGCACGCATCGCTGGGCATGCAGCTCGGCATCCACGCCCCCGCGGCGATACCGATCAGAACAGCAGAAGTTAGAATTTCAGAACGCAAACCGAGCTCCTACTCCGAGGGTCAACTGCCAAATCACCGTCGAGCCAGCCAAGTCGCTACCGACAAAGTACACATTGCCCGTCGCGCTCGGCGCCAAAGCGATCGTGTCGCCAAACTTGATCCGGTAGTCCGCGCCGAAGGTGGCGCCCACCATGTGCTTCGGGGCCACGACCGCAGTCACCCCGGCGTTGACGCGCAACTTCTTGCCAACCTTGCGCATGTAACGCGCGTCCGCTCCGATGCTGGCGACGGGTTCGAGCTCGACCAACAATCCGAGCGCAACGATGTCCTTCGGGAACTCGTCCACATATCCTTCGACCGCCGCGCGCAATGTCGTACGGGTCCGGCGCACACCGGAAGCATATCCACTGCCTCCGCCCTCGAGTCCGGCCAGGATATCGACCGCTCCACCAAGCACGTACTGCTGCGCCGACGCTGGACTTGCGAACCAGGTGAGGAAGGCGAATACGTTCGCTGCTATGAAAAAAGGGCTACGCTTCATGATCCGGACGAGCCGGCGAACATCAAAGTTGTGTTCCGGGACTCTTGTCGCCATCTTTTGCAAGACCCGTACCGCTTCGGTCAGGCTGGTCCGTCGTCTTCCGCGCCTTCTTTGGGGCAGTGGATCCTTTGGCTGACTTGTCCGTCTTCTCGAGCGGCTCGATCGGCTCGCGCTGGGTGATCACGATGTCCACCCGGCGATTCCTCGAGCGTCCAGCGACCGTCGCGTTGGAGGCCACCGGCTGATGCTCGCCGTACCCTGCGGCCGCCAAGCGATCCGGCGGGATCCGTGCTTTCTCCGCAAAAAACAAGATGACCGCTGTGGCGCGCGCGGTCGACAAATGCCAATTCGAACGAAAACGCGCCGTATGAATCGGAACAGTGTCGGTATGACCTTCGACGCGAACGTCGACATCCTGCCCGCGAATCGTGTCAGCGATCAGTTGAAGCAGCCCAAACGCGGTGGGTTGCAAGTCATCACCACCGCTCGTGAACAGAACATCGTGGTCGAGACGAAGGACCAGCTCTTGGCGACGCCTCAAGACGCGCAGCCCAACGTCAGCCATCTCTTTCGGACGGGCCGCCTTGTTCCGTTGTTTGGACTTCTCGCCCTCGAACATGCCCTCCCGCTGCTTCTTCTTTATCTGGTCGCGAAGCTGCTTCTGGATCTGGTTGAGCGATCCGCCCTTGTTTTCTTTTCCCCCCGCCTTCTTGGTCCACACAAAGGGCGAGGGTTGACCATCGAAGAGCCCCGGTGATCCGCTGAAGATGTGCACGCCGAGCTGCTCAGAAAAAGACTCGCTGAACTTGCCGAGCTTCTCCGTGTCGACCTGTGACACGGAGAACATGACGACGAAAAACGCAAACATCAACGTAATGAAGTCGGCGTAGCTGATGAGCCACCGCTCCAGGTTGACGTGGTCCTCGGGTCTTTTCTTGCGGGCCATGATGGGAAACCAGTCGTGGGAGCATCGTGCGTGCGGGCATCGTGCCCCAACGTTTACGATAGCGCGCTTCGCGAACCATGCGCCTTTTTTAAGTGCGCCGTGCTCTCGCTAGGCTTCGACCTCCTTTTGACGATCCTCAGCCTTGAGAAAGCTGCTCAGACGGTCCCGCACCAGCTTGGGGTTGGTTCCCTCCTGAATCGCAAGAACGCCCTGCAGCATCATCTCCTTGATGTTGCTCGCCTCATTGACGCGGAGCTTGATGCGACCGCCGATGGGGATGAAGAGCAAGTTCGCTCCTCCCACACCGTAAATCGTGGCGATGAAGGCGGTGGCGATACCACGGCCAACCGCCTCGATATCTTGGAGGTTCTTCATGACCTGGATCAGCCCGAGCACCGCGCCGATGATACCCACCGTCGGTGCGTAGCCGCCCGCAGCTTCCCAGCATTTAGCCGCGTTGTGACCTTCTTCTTCTTCGGCCCCCATCGCGATCTCCATCGTCTCCCGAATGGTATTGGAGTCCGCGCCATCGATGGCCATCATGAGCGCGCGCGCGAGGAAGGGGTCGGACACGTTGGGCGCGAGCTTCTCCAAGCCCAAGATCCCCTCACGTCGCGCACGGGTTGCAAGCTCCACAATTTCGTCGATGAGCGCCTGTGCATCGACCTTCGGTTTGAACATCAGCTCCTTGAACCACTTGCCCATCGCCTTGATCGTGTCGGGCGTCGCGTGAACCAAGACGGCCCCGAAGGTGCCGCCGAACACGATCAGCGCCGCCGGGCCGCCGATCATGTCGCGAAATTCGCCGTGTTCCAGCTTGTTGCCGATGAGAATCATCGCCGTGCCAAAGACCAAGCCTATGAAAAAAGAGAAATCCACTAGCTATTCCCCCGCTGAGCGTTCGCTGCCGAACTCACAAAACCCATATCCCGGCCCTCCTTGTTCCCTAACGGGCAGCTCCCCTCCGGAACGCGATGTATCTTGCGACGCAATTCAACAAAACGCTCGATCAACTCGTCGAGTGATTCACGAACGATCAGCTTGTCGCCGGTGATCAGACGAATGGTCGTGTCCGGCGCCACGTCGACGGATACCACGTGGTCGGGATTGATAGCGATCGTCTGATTGTTCAGCCGTGTGAGCTTGAGCACGATGTTTCTTGGTTCAAAGAGGGGTGTCGGGTGATTCCTGCAATCGAAAGTACAGCTCTCCATGCACAGGTCCAATTTCCTTACAGGCAAAATCCGGGCCCGTGCTACCTCGACCGCCGATTCACCCGTTTCGTACTTTGATAAGCGACGCCCGAAACACAGCTCACAGCCGAGTGACACCGAGCACCTTGGCACGCGTTGTGCTGGGATCCTTTGCGGAGGCAAGAGCGTATGAGCATCCTCGATACCATCACCCCGCTTCGAACATCCCTCGACTATCACCTCAGTCGCCACAATATTCTGACGTCCAACCTGGCGAATGTCGACACGCCCGGACACCGGGCCACAGACATCTATCGCGCGACGTCCTTCGACAACGTCTTGCAGACCCAAATGCAGGTCACCGAGGCCGGCCACATCGGCGAGACGGTACGACCGGCGGATTGGAGAGTTCGGGTCGATCCCAACGCGCCCGTCGGCCCCGACGGCAACAGCGTGAGCCTCGATCGCGAGGCCGTAAAAATCGCATCGAACAACCTTCGTTACGATGCCATCAGCAGCATGATCCGCGGCAAACTCAACGGTTTGCAGTGGGCAGCACAGGGTGGGAGATAGTCGATGAGCATCACCAGCACCGCCGGGATCTTTAGCGCGCTCGAGGTCGCAGGCTCCGGTCTGACGGCCGAGCGTTCACGCATGAACGTCATCGCTTCCAACCTCGCGAACGCGCGTACGACGCGTGGAGCCGACGGAGAAGCCTACCGGCGCCTCGACCCCGTTTTCGAGTCGCGCACGATGAATCCGAATTCCTTCGATCCGGTGCTACGCAGCGTTCGATCGGTCAATCTCCGGCAGGTCGTCCCAGACCAGGAACCCGGTCAATTGGTCTACGATCCGGAGCATCCGGACGCCGACGGAACCGGTTATGTCGAGTTTCCCAACGTCAACGTCGTGACGGAAATGGTCAACCTCATGACTGCGTCGCGCGCTTATGAGGCCGGCGTGACGTCGATCGAATCCATCAAAGCCATGGCGCAAGCAGCATTGAGGATTGGACGCTAATCATGGCGGTTCCGTCGATTTACGGCATGGCCCCACTCTCGATGGCGAGAGCGGACAAACCCATTGCCGTCGAGATCGGCGAGAAAAAGCTCCCAACGCTCGGCAATCTCGTCGGACCGGAAAAGACCGGGGGCATCGTTCCCAGCAGCGCGCCCGGCGAAACTGGGAACTTTGGAAATCTGCTCGTACAGGCTGTCGACCAGACGTCACAGATGGGACACGCTTCGGGAGATGCGTCCCGCGCCTTTGCCCGAGGACTGAACGACGACTTGCACGGGACGATGATCACGGCAAAAGAGGCAGAAATTTCACTCAAGTTGGTAGGCTCGATAAGAACGAAGTTGCTCGATGCATTCCACGAGCTTTGGCGGATCAGCGTATAGAGGTGACGAGTGGCTGAAGTAGGTTCACAAGGAGTTCCCCCGGAACAGCAAGAGCCGCTGATGCCCCCACAGGTACGCATGTGGTTGGATCGGGCGAGCAGCGTATGGCAACGACTGCCTCTCGCCGTGAAGCTGGCCCTCGGAGCGGTGGTGCTCACCGGCGCCTTGTTCGCTGGTTACACGGGTGTCGAGCCTCTCCTTCGTGACGACGCCGTACTGTACTCGCAACTCGACCCCGAAGACGCCGGTCACATCGTCGAAAAGCTCAAGGCCCAGAAGGTGCCATTCAAGTTGACCGGCGACGGTACGACGATCCGCGTTCCCGCCGACAAGGTACACGAACTGCGCCTCTCGCTCGCCTCCGAAGGTCTGCCGCGCGGCGGCCACATGGGATTTGAGACCTTCCAAAAGCTGCGCCTCGGCGCCACGGAGTTCGAACAGCAGGTCACCTACCGGCGCGCGATGGAAGGTGAACTCGCACGCACGATCGCCACGATTCGTTCCGTCCGGAGCGCTCGCGTCCACCTCGTTCTCCCGAAAAAGTCCGTGTTCGCCCAGCGATCTGAGCCCGCTAGTGCGTCCATCGTGGTCAAATTGACCGGCTCCAGCCTCGACCCGCAGGAAGTCAACAGCGTCGTCAACCTCGTCGCCTCAGCCGTGGCCAGCCTCGATCCGGAGCGGGTCACACTGCTCACCACCGGCGGCAAGATGCTTCATCGACCAAGAGCGGTAGCAGCCGATGGCGCAGACGGTGGTTTGACTGCGGTCCAGAGCGACCAGCTGTCGCAAACCAAGGCCCTCGAAACCAGACTCGAGGAGCGCACCCGATCCATGCTCGAGCGCGTGCTGGGCAGCGGACACGTCGACGTCCGCATCAGCGCGGTCGTCGACACCGCCAAGGTGGAGCTTAAGAGCGATACCTTCAATCCCGCAAAGACCGCCATTCGCTCCGAACAGCAACTTGTCGAGACGAACAGCCAAGCCCCTGTGCTCGTCGACACGGTCGCCGGGGTGCCTGGAGCGGTGGCGAACCTTCCGGGCGCGGAAGCTGCCGAAGGGCAAGCTGGGGGCGCCGCACAAGGGTCGACGCGTCGCAGTCATACGCGAAACTTTGAGATCGATCGGGTCACCGAGCATCGGCTGAGTGTCACCCACAGCGTCAAAAGATTGGCGGTTGCGGTGGTTGTCGATGGAATCGCCGAGACCGTGGACAGCAAGACGACGATCATTCCGCGTGGTCGCGAAGAACTCGACAAGCTCGAGACACTGGTGCGCAGCGCCGTTGGCTTCGATGAAGATCGGGGCGATGTGGTCACCGTCGAGTCGGTTCCCTTCTTCAACGAAGCGCTGCCCGACATGCCCGACGCGCCGACGATGCTGCCCATTCCCGAACCGTATCGTTCGATTGTCGAGAAGTTCTTGCCGCTCGCCAAAGCCGTCGGAACAGGCCTACTCGCGCTCATCGGGTTCTTCTTGCTGCGCCGTAAGATCATGAAATGGCAGAAAGAACGGGACAAGCACGGCAAACAGATCTCCGCCGCGCGCCGCGCAGCGGCTCTCGAGGCAGGCGCTGCTTCCGAATTCGGTGCCGACGAAATCGACTACCGGACCGAGGCCCTTCGGCGCGCGCGAGAAGACCCCTCATCCGCTGCCCTGGTCATGCGTCACTGGCTCGGAACCCTGCCGCAAAAACAAGAACGCGCAGCCTGAGCAACCGTACTTCGCCTGAGCTGGCGCAGCGGCGTCTGACTCGCCCTGCCGTTAGCTGAGATGGCGTTGGTGTCATGAAGTCACGTACCCGCGGCAAGGTACGGTTCTTGCAGTATATTTGCGTATGCTCACAGGTCCAGAAAAGGCCGTTCTGTTTTTGCTCTCACTCGACGAGCACTGCGCAGCCCCCATCGTGAGTGAATTATCGGTCAAGGAGCTGAAGAAGCTCCGCGAGGTCGCGTCGACCATGCGCGAAGTCAGCACCGATGCGCTCGATATCACCTACAAGGAGTTCACCGAACGAACCTCAGGCGCCGTAGCTATCCCCCGTGGCGGGCTGCCCTACCTCCGGCGATTGACGACAACCGCACACGGCGCTGGCAGCGCCGCGGAAATCTTCGACGATGCCGACAGCAGCAACCCCTTGGCCCGACTGGAGGCCGCCCCGCCGGAAGCCGTCGCCACCCTGTTGGGCGAGGAGTCCGCACAATTGGTCGGCGCCATCTTGGCCCGCCTCGAGCCCAAGGTTGCGGCAACGATTCTCGCCGCGATGCCCGCAGAGCGCGAGGCCGCGGTATTGGCGCGCCTGAGCAAGCTCTCGGAACTTCCCGCCGGTTTGCTCGAAGATGTCGCGAGCGCGCTGGCCAACGACCTACCTTCGTCGGAAGCGGAGACGCTCATCAGCATCGATGGGGTCGCAAAAGCCGCCGACATTCTGAACGCGGCCGGTCGCCAGCAATCGCAGCAGGTCCTCGAGGCCATCGAAGAAGACGAGCCCGATCTTGCGCGCAACGTCCGTCTGGCGATGTTCACCTTCTTCGACCTCAAGAACATCGATCCCCGCTCGATGCGTACCCTGCTTCGTGAGGTGCCGACCGAGCGACTGACGATCGCGCTCAAGGGCGCACCCGAAGACGTGTCGTCCGCCATCTTCGCTGGTCTTTCCCAACGTGCAGCCAACCTGATCCGCGACGACTTGGATGTGCTCGGCAAGGTGCGAAAAGCAGAAATCGAGACCGCGCGGCAAGAGGTCGTCCAGGTGGCTCTCCGACTCGAAGCCGACGGCGTTGTCGATCTCGGTCGTGGCGAAGATTAAGGGCCGAGATCGATGTTCCCTAACGATACCCCGTCCCCGACCGCCCCCGCTCCCTGGGC
>JAPYTK010000261.1 GCA_029941785.1 Polyangiaceae bacterium
GGCCCGGATAGCCCTGCCCTGGTGGTCCGCCACCGCCTTTCGGTCCAAATGATGACATGAGCACCATCATAGAGCACAGCCAGCTGGGATCGTAACCCCGGCATTTCCCTGCGGACGTCGAGCATCATCCGAGCTAACAAAAGAGAGAGTCCCCGATGAACGTCGACGCCACCCTGAAGCGTTTTTTTCCCGCCATCGTCTGCATGGCGCTGGCCTCTGCTTCCTATTTTCAAGCGAGCGGCGTAAACGAAATGCTCGGCGCCACCCTTCTTCAGGCGCCCGCAACGACCCGCACGGGCCCACGCCCCACCACCGCGCGACGCCACACACGAAAGAGCGGCGACGCCATCCTGGCGCGCAATCCCTTCGATTCGGAGACGGGCCCACTCGACGGCTCCATCCAACCGGACACGATCACCCGCGATGAAAGCACCGAAGTCCCGCCCGAAGCCGAAGGCGATCCGCTGAATGATCCGCTTTGTGACTTTGGACGGGTGCTTCTCATCGCCCAAGCCGACGATCCGGACTGGTCCTTCGCTTCGATCCAGAGCAAGGCCGGCGGCAGCAAGCTGCGACGACAAGGAGACGAGATCGAGGGTCAGGAACTACGGTTCATCGGTTGGAACCGGGTGTGGTTCATCAAGGGAGGCAAGCGTTGCCAGATGAAGATGGGCGACAAGTCGCACGCCGCCCGCACGAGTCGCCGGCCGAGCGCCAGCAAGCCAAAGAAAAAACGCAAACCACGCCGCCGAAGCGGCAAAGTGCCCCCCGAAATTGCGAAAAAGATCTCCCGCGTGAGCGACACAGAGTTCAACATCGAGCGCTCCGCAGTAGATCAAATTCTCGAGAAACAATCCTCCCTCTTTCGGCGGGTCAAGCTGCGACCCGTGAAGGATGGTGACAAGGTTACCGGGCTGCGCGTCTCGCGGATCAGGCGCGGCTCCTTGTTCGAGACGCTTGGGATGAAGAACGGCGACGAGCTTCGCTCGATCAACGGCTTCGATCTCACGAACCCTCAGCGCGCACTCGAGGCCTACGGCCGCTTGCGCACCGCAAAAAAGCTGAAACTCTCGGTCAACCGAAACGGCTCCCCGGTCACGATCGAATTCAACATTCAGTGAGCGCTTGACGATTGACGCGGTTGCTGGCGCCATCGGTCCAGCGCGACGGCAACCACGATGATGACCCCCGTCAAGATTTCCTGAACCCAATTGGGAACACCGACGTGGGTACATCCTGTCTTGATCACCGTCATCAGAAGGGCCCCGAGCAATGAACCCGCAATCGAACCCTGGCCTCCCGACAGAGAACCTCCTCCGATCACCACCGCCGCGATGACCTCGAGTTCGAGCCCGAGCGAGTCAGTGGGATCTCCGACCGTCAAGGTCCCAAACTCCATCACCCCCGCCATGCCGGCCAGCACCCCTGCCAGGGCATAGGTCATGACCGTGACGCGGGCCACAGGCACGCCGCACAAGCGAGCGGCTCGTTCATTGGAGCCTATCGCAACGATGTGGCGACCGTAGCGCGTATAAACAAGGGCACCGGCCGCCAGAGCCGAAAGACCCAAGGCAAGCCACACGCCCGGTGATACGACGAGAAAGCCATATTCGGGGGGCAGGATAGCCATCCACTCGTCCAGACCGGCCGCGTTGGCGTCGATCTTCTGCTCTCCCGCCAGGCCCTTCGCCACACCACGCATGATGCTCATGGTGCCCAGCGTGACAATGAACGGCGTGATCCGTAGTCCCGCTACCAAGATTCCGTTGAGCGCACCGCAAGACGCCGCTGCTGCCACCCCGAGAGCCGCTGCCGTCCATGGACTGAGGCCGGCCTGAAGACCGCGCGCGACCACCACGGTCGTCAAGGCTACGACCGAGCCGACCGAAAGGTCGATCCCCCCCTTGATCATGATGAGCGTCATGCCCACCGCACAAATCGCTACAACGACAGTCTGCCGGGCCATCATCTCGAGGTTGCCGGCATGGGCGAAGGTGTCGGGCCTGAGGCCGGCAAACAACAAGTACACGGCCAGCAAGGCGCCAAGGGGGCCAAACCACGGTCGCGACAGCAGCCGCTCGATGAAGGCTCTCACGATGCCACCGCAGCTTCGTGCAGCACGCTCTCCGGATCCAGGTCCGCGACCGGCCGAGCCACACCAAGGCGTCCTCGACACATCACCGCGATGCGATCGCATACGCCAAAGAGCTCTGGAAGATAACTCGACACCATGAGGACAGCTCGTCCACGACTCGCGAGATCGTCGATCAATCCGTAGATTTGGGCGCGACTCGCAACGTCGATGCCCCGTGTGGGCTCGTCGAGCAGCAGCACGTCGACGTCATGACGAAGGAGACGCGCGAGGGCGACCTTCTGCTGATTGCCTCCAGATAATTCACCCACCCGTTGGTCCGGATCACGGCACGCGATGTCGAGCTTCTCAATCCACCGAGTCGCCTCGCGCCGAGCTCGGCGGGGCCAGACGAATGCACGCAACTTGGACAAGATGATGTTGTCGCGAATCGACATTGTTGCTGCGAGACCCTCCGCTTGGCGATCTTCGCTCAACATGCCCACACCTTGATTGAGGCGTATGGCCGGCGAGGCTGGGCCAGCATAAGCGCCAACCCGTATCTGACCGCGCCGCACGCCATCCAAACCAAATACCGCCCGCAGTAGCTCTGTCCGACCCGCGCCAACCAAACCGGCAATCCCGAGCACTTCGCCTCGCCGCAAGGTCAACGGAGCAGGCCCCCCGGCTCCGGTCCACACGTCATCGAGCTCGAGCGCCACTTCGCCAGACTGGTGTTCCGAACGTGGGTAAAGATCGCGAACGTCCCTTCCCACCATCAAACGTATCCACTCGTCGAGCGTCGCGTCAGCCACCTCGCCAAGGCCCACGGCCGCGCCGTCTCGCAACACCGTGTAGCGATCCGCGATGCGCATCACCTCCTCGAGGAAATGGGAAATGTACACGATGCACAAGCCACGCTCGCGTAGCCGACGCAAGGCGGCAAACAAGTGCTCGACATCCGAGCGAGCCAAACTGCTGGTAGGCTCGTCCAGAATGAGCACGCGGCAATCCGCGCTCGCGAGCGCGCGGGCGATGGCGACGAGCTGGCGGGGCCCCGGCCCAAGCTCCGCGAGCAACTGCTCGGGTCGAATGCTCATGGCCTCCGCGTCGGGGAGAAGCTCTTGAAGCGCGCGCCGGGCGTGCTGTTCCATCGCCCTGCGGTCGAGCAAGCCACCACGAGTTTGTTCGGCGCCGAGTGACATGTTTTCCGACACCGTCAAGTGCTCGCATAGCTGCGGCTCTTGGTGAACGATCGCAACGCCAGCGCGTTGTGCCGCGGCCGGGTCGTTCGGTTGGTAGGCCTCGCCCCCTAGTGACAACTCGCCGGCGTCGGGTCGGATCACGCCCGCGAGGATCTTCATCAGCGTGCTTTTCCCGGCACCGTTTTCGCCGAGTACGGCGTGAATTTCGCCGGCTCGTGCCGAGAATTCGACTCCCTGTAGTGCTCGTGTCAGACCGAATCGTTTGTCGAGCCCGCGCGCGGACACGAGCGAAGCCTCAGCCTCAGGACCCTCGATGAGCGATTCGCTCACTCTCCGAGCCACCGCTTCAAGTCAGGCGCCAGTAGCTGCTTCATGGCCGGGCTGTCCATGTTGGTCGGGTCGACGAGCTTGGCCCCGGTGTCGATCAATTTCTTCACCGACTGACCACGCAGGTGCTGCACCATCGTCTTGACACCAAGGTAACCCATGTTGAACGGGTCTTGCACGACGAGCGCATCGATGTGCTTTTGCTTCAATCCATCGATGAGCTTTTGCGAGGCATCGAAGCCTACGAACTTGATCTTGCCCGCCGCGCCGGTCTTGCGCAGCGCCAGCAACATGCCGAAGGTCGTTGACTCATTCGGACAGAACACGCCGGCGACCTTGTCGGGCCCACCTTGAGCCGCGAGCAGGCTTTCTGCCGCCTTGAACGCGCTCTCCGTCGTCGCGCCACCGTAACGATTGCTGCTGAGAATCTCGACCCCTTCGTGCTTGCCGATGGCGTCGATGAACCCCTTCTCGCGATTCGCCGTGCTCGCCGAACCCTCTTGGTAGCGAAGCACGATGATCCCGCCCTTCTCGCCGAGAAGCTTCGCCATTCGCTCACCCGCAAGCGCGCCGGCCTTGCGATTGTCCGTCGCGACAAAACTCTGGTGATCTTCGCCCTGCAATGCCGAATCGATGACCACCACCGGGATGCCCGATCGCTTCGCTCCCTTGACCGGTCCGCGGAGGGCTTTGTCGTTCAGTGGCGCGAGCACGATCCCGTCGACTTTCTGGGCCGTGAAGTTCTGAACCAGATCGATCTGCTGCTTGAGGTCGTCTTCCTTGAGCGGCCCCTTGTAGGTCACCGCGACCTTCAGTTCACGGGATGCCTTCACCGCGCCGGCGTGCACCGCCTTCCAGAACTCGTGCGTCGTCCCCTTGGGGATCACCGCAATCCTGAGAGCTTTGGTCTCGGCGGCAGCGGAGCCGTCGCCGGCCAGACCGGCCTTGGTGGGCTCTTTGCTACAGGCACCGAGCACAGACAGGAAGAAACAAGCGAGACCGACAACACGACACAACATCGCTGCCGGGTTTAGCGGGCAGGGCCGAGCGACACAAGAGTGCCTGGTGCACAATGCGCAATTTTGACATCGCACCACCTGTGGCCAGCCGCACGGGCTTCAGCGAAAAAGCAAGGGTCAAGACATCTGCTGCACCACCGCACTCACCTCTGCCGCGAGGCCCGGCAACAGCGCCTCCGCCCGTGGTTCGACGAGCGGCAAGACGTATTCGGTCTTCCCGGCAAGCAACAGGTGGCGCACGATCCGCTGCACAACGCCGAGATCAAGCGGCCGAGTACGGGCCCCCGCAACCTCCTCGGAGCCGCCACGCATGATTCCAGCGAGTTGACCGAGGGGCCCAGGAATCGCCGCCGGAGTGCCACGATACATGCTGAGTGCAGCCAGAGCGTCGTGATAGCGCTCACGACGATGCGGAGCGATGAAGCCCGCCGGCAAACACTCTTGGGCCTTCTTTACGAATGTCCCCATGTTGTCGAGCATCCCGGCCGCTTCGGCACCGAGTGCCGCCAGGACCCAGCCATCGGGTCGATCGCTGGGCGACAGCACATCGTCCCCGTCATCTGAAACGACATGGTCAGTATCCTCGTTGACGGCCTGCACCTCCCGGACGGCCGTCACCACATCCCCCATCGCCAACCGGCATTCGATCCGGCCCCAATGGGCTTCGACGCAGTCTTCCTTTTGAGCCACTGCTCGGTCAAAGTGCTCGATCGCCTCGGCGGGGTGCCCAAGCAACATCCTCATCGTGCCCAGACGAACCTCCGCCGCCCAGGATGTGCAGCCCTGCACAAACTTCTGCACCAGCAGCTTGTCGTCCTTGCTGCGCGCGACTTCGTACACGTCTAAAGCAGACGCGAGCGCGTCATTGCGCGCGTTTTGGCTGTCGGCGCATAGACCCTGCATCTCGAGTGCGCAGCCACGGATGAAGTGCAGATCAGGATGGTCGGGCACCAATTGCAAACCCGTGGCGAGTGTCGACAGCGCCTCGACCGGCTCTGACCCTTGCACGAGCAACCAGGCCCGCGCCGTCGCAAGACGCAACACCGACAGGTCGATGAGTGCGCGCCCCGGCCTCAAGCGGGCCCAGCCCTCGTCTGCCACCTCGCGCGCCTTCTTGGGATTTCCCGCCTCGAGGTACTCGTGGGCCAAGTAGCCGTACGGCGTCACATCATCCGGCGAGCGCTCGCGGTACCGCTCGAGCAACGCGATGTTCCGTTTCGACTTGTCGCGCCGCTGCCTGATGTCGGGAACGCCTCCCAAATGCACGATGTCGATGCCAGCCAAGAATTTTGCCTGGCGATCCTCGCGAACCAGCCACTGCCCCACCGACTCGTGAATGATCCCGTGGTACTCGAGATCCGGCGTGCGGCGCAGCAAGCGCGGCAGATAGGCGACCTCCCCCAAGCGCAACTTTCCAGATACGACGTCCTCGAGTTTTGCGTCGGCGCGACTCGCATTGTGAAGCGGTAGCATTCCGCAATCGAAGTCGCCAAGCGCGACCGCCTCGCGTAGCGCCTTGCACGCCGCGCGAGTCAGGCGCTCATCCGCATCGAGAACGAGCACCCATTCGCCGGTCGCCTCTGCCAGACCGCGATTGCGGGGCGCCGAAAAATCGTCCATCCAGGGTTGTTCGACGACGCGAGCCCCCGCTTTGCGCGCGAGCGACATCGTCTTATCCTGGCTGCCCGTATCGACGACGATGATCTCGTCGACGAAGCCCTCGACGGACTTCAGGCAATCCGGAAGCATCTCCTCCTCGTTTCGCGTGATCATGCACAAGGAAATGCGCACAGGCGAAGAGGCTCCGGTGGACACGAAGGTGGTCTCGGCGGGGCGCTACTCGATCACTTCGCCACAGCCGACCCCGATGTCGATCTTGGCGCTCGGATCGGAGCTGAGCGTAGCGCACGCCTCGGGGCAGATCTTGATGATATCGTTCTCGATGTAAAACCGGTCTGGTCCGCAAAGCGAAGATGAGCTGACCTGCTTGAACTCGATGGGCGTTCCCATGCCGCCGGGAGTGTATTTGACCACCAAGGTGTCGAGATCGATCGTCTCGCCTTCCATGGGCTGCGGCACCGCGAATTCACACGGCACCGTCGCGCCAGACACCACGCCCTGGGCTATCGCCTTGAAGACCGCGCTGAAGTCTTGGACGTTGTTGACCGGACAGATGGGGTAACGCAACCCTTGCGTCCCTTTGCTCAGCCATTGGTAGCCCGTGCCTGGAGCGACCGATCCGGGTGTGCATTTCGTCCCCACGACGGGGTCGGCAGGGGCGTGAGGCAACAAAGGCTGGTTGATATCCTTGGGTGCGAGTCCAACCAGGCTGTACCACTGGTAGTTGCGCTCGTTCGAGTCGCCAAAGTGTATCGCGGACTTGTTCAGCAGGGCCATGTCGAAGTCGATCGCGACCTTTTTGCCACCAGAAGGCGGGTTGGTGTCGCCCACTTGGTCGGCGTCGTTGTAGGACTTGCCGCCGTAATTGCAAACGATCCCATCATCGGTGATGGCCACGAAAACCTTCAGAGCTTCCGGCCGCA
>JAPYTK010000262.1 GCA_029941785.1 Polyangiaceae bacterium
ACCTCGGTCAAGGTCCCACCGTAGGGGGCACTTCGGACTTTTTCTTGGCGAAGTTCGGCCCCTGAAGCGCCTCGGCGCGCGGCAGGAGGCAAATCAGAAGCGTCAAAGTGTGGGCTCATCGAGGCGACTCTTGGTAAAGTGGGCTGTCCTTTTTGCATGCCGAGATGGCCTAATCGGACGCTTGTTCTCAGCGACTTAGCACGATGATCGACATCCAATGCCCTAGCTGCAGCGCACCTTATAGCGTTGCGGAAATCCGCATCCCGGCGAGCGGGCTCAAGATGCGCTGCCCCAAATGTGCCGAAAGCTTCATGGTCAGCCAGTCGGGAGAGGTCTCCGATCCTCCGAACCAAACCCATCAAGGCCTGGGCTCGACCGAGAGCCATGACCACGCCACGGCGACGGCAAGGCAGACGCTTCAGACTCCCGGCGCGCCCCCTCCGCCACCAGACAATGCCCCGTCGACGCAGCCGATGCCGGCTGTCGAGGACCTTCCTTCGCGTCGTGCCGTCACCGATTTGCCATCGTCGACGGAGATTCGGCCGGAAGCCGACGAAGACGAAACCATAGACTTTGGCGTCATCGACCTGCCCCCGTTGACGGCTGGCAGCGCGTTGGAGTCCGACAATCTCCCCTCCCCCGCAATTGCTCCACCTCCGCCACCACGCCCCCTAGGAGGCGATGACGACCTTCCCGCGCGCGCGATCGAAATCCAAACGATCCTGCCCTCGCCGACCGCCGCGGGTACCAGCGCCAATCTGCCATCACCCGCAGGGGGCACGTTTGGCGCAGATCTGCCTTCGCCAGCCGATCTGAGTTTCGGCACCGACCTTCCCGCGCCCTCGAGCGGAGTCGCGTCCGACCTGCCGGCATCCCAACGCGAATCCTTTGGCAATGTCGCCCTTCCGGCGCTCGTAGCAGAAAAAGGCGACGCGGTTGGTGGCGATGTCGGCGGCGAGTTCGCCCTCGACGAAGGCGACGGCATCACACTCCTTGGCGACGAGGCCCTCACACTGTCCGGGGAAGAGGGCGAGGGAAGCGCGCCGCTCATCGAGATCAAGCCGAAGCGCTCCAAGAGAGTCCGCGTCTTGTTCGCCGTGGTACCGCTTCTCGCCATCGCTGGCGGGGCGCTTTCGCTGACGCCCGTCGGACCCTACGGCTACTACGCAATCAGCGACGCGCTCACCCGATCGAGCCGCGAGGCGTCTCTGAAGACGTTTCGGGAGTCTTCCCACAAGCAGCTCGGCAAGGACTCCTACGTCGATGCGCGGGGCCTGCTCAACAGCGCGCTGAACCAGCAATCGCATATGACCCGCTTCGCGCCAATGACGGCCTACAGTGCTTTCCTTGGGTTCATGATGAACATTCGGTTCGGTGACAACAGCGAAGTCGCCGCCAACGCGCGACAACTTCTCGCCCACATTTCCGACGCCGATCCGAGCATGCTGAAGCAGCTCGCCACGGCGGCCAGCAACGGAACGAGCGACGATGTCGCCAGTAGCCTTCTGGCTTTCTCCGAGCTCAGCCAAGCAAGCCCCCACGACATCGACGTGGCGATTTTCCACGGCGAAATCGCGCTCAAGGCCAAGGACGCGGAAGCGGCAACAAGCGCCTTCAAACGCGCTATCGGCATCCAGCGCTCGGCCCGTTCCATCTTCGGCTTGGCCCGAACTCAGCTCGCTCAAAACAAGGTAAAAGAGGCCGAAAAGAGTGCGATAGAGATCCTCAAGCTGAACAAGAACCACGTCGGCGCGCGCTTGCTTCTTGCGCGGCTCAAGAGCAAGGCGGAAACCGGACTCGACGCCGCGACGAAACTCATCGAGGAGGTGGTCTCCCCAGGACCCGTACGCTCCGCTGCAAGTCCGCGAGAACTCATCGAAGCATACAGCACGCTTGGCGACACCCTGCTGAAGCGCTCCCGTGCTTCTGCCGCAGAGAAGTCCTACGCCGAAGCGCTCAAGCTCGACCCGCAGGCGCATTCCGCCCTCATCGGGACGGGCGAACTGTTTTATCGTTCCGGCCGGTTTTCCGAGGCCCTGGCTCGCTTCCAAGCCGCTCGGAACCGCGACCTCAACAACATTGCCGCGACGGTAGGCCACGCCAAAGCCCTCATCGCCCTCGAGCGCCCGAAGGAAGCCAAGGGACTACTGTTGCGTCGTGCGCGCGAAGGCGACCACCCCTCGCTCCGCTATTGGATCGGGCGGTCAGAAGAAGCAGTGGGTGACCCCACGGCCGCTGAGAAGTCGTACCGCAAGTCGATTGTGGACGGCGCAGGTACCGATGAGGTCATATTGCCCTACATCGCGCTCGCCAAACTGATCGCCGCGGACGGACACGAAGAGGAAGCCCGAAAACTATTGATCAACGCGAGCCAGAAGGTTCCCAAGAGCGCCACGCTGCACAACGCGAAAGGCGACGTCGCTCTGCAAGGCGGACGTCTGGACGAAGCCAAAGCCGAGTATCAGATGGCGCTCAAGCTCGACCCAAAGAACCTCGCCTCAAAGTTCATGTTGGGTGTGGTTTACCGGCGCAACCGCCTCTTCAAGACCGCGGAGCGCGTATTCGACGAGATCGGCAAGATCGATCCAGAATATCCCGGCCTGGCTCTCGAACGAGGCCTCCTCTTCGAGGAGACCGGCGCGATGGATCGCGCTTTGCAGGCCTACGCGGACGCGCTCGCCATGGCGCCGAAGGATATCGACCTCAAGTTCCGAGTCGGCTCTGCCCAGGTGATCGGCGGGCATCCGCGCCGAGCGGTGCCGCTGCTTCGGGAAGTGCTCAGAGAAAAACCCCAGTCGGCCGAAGTGAATCACTTCCTCGGCCGTGCCTTGCTCCTCATGGGTGGCGCGGCGAACGAGGCGCTGCCGTACCTGAAAGCCGCCGCACGTCACGATCCAAACCGCGCACAATACCATCTGTATATCGGCTGGGCGGCGAACGAGGCAGGCCAGGCCGTCTTAGCCGAAAAATCGCTCGAGAAGACGCTTGAGATCGATCAAAACCTAGCCGACGCCTACTGGCAGCGAGCGGTCTTGCTACAGAAGCGGGGACAGACGATCGACGCATTGGAGGACGTCAACATCGCGCTAAGCAAACGTCCCTCGCGATACCAGGCCTACGCCACGCAGGCGCTCTGTCACCAAGACCAGGCCGACTACACCGCCGCGGAAAAATCTTGGCGGAAGGCGATCTCCGGAAACCGCAGTGTCTCGGAATGGCACTTCCGACTCGGAAAGATCCTGTTTGATCGGCAGAACATGGTCGATGGAGCAAAACACGTGAGTTCCGCGATCTCCCTCATCGAAGCGGACAAGTCTCACGCCGCTCCACCATGGGCTTGGAACGCTTATCTACTGTTGGCCGAGAGTTATCGGCACATCGACAAGGACAAGTCGATTGCCGCTTATCGACGGTTTCTCAAACTCTCCGCGCCCGAAAACGCCTACCGGCAACAAGCCAAAGCGGCCATCAAAGCCATGGGTGGCCGGGTTCGCTAACCATCGAGTTCCCGTGGCCGGAATCGGACTGTTGCTCAATCCGCGCGCGAAGCGGAATCAGAAAGACCCTGCCCTGCGGGATCGTCTGAGTCGTCAGATCCAAGATCACGGAGTCGTCCGCCACGCCGGCGATCTCGACGCCCTTCGGCGGGCCGCTGAAGATTTCAAAGCGCTCGACATCGACCTGCTCGTGGTAGGTGGTGGGGATGGGACCAACCACGTAACGATCGGTGGAATGGTCGAGGTGTACGGTGACGCTCCTTTGCCCATGTTGGGCCTGTTGCGTGGGGGCACGATGAATACGGTCGCCAACTCTCTTCGCATTCCACGACGCTCGCCGGAGAGACTACTGGCTCGTTACCTCAAGGTGTATCTGGCACGATCACAGACACCGCTTTCGATCAAAGAAACACACGTGATGCGCATCGGAGATCGGTACGGCTTCATCTTTGGCACGGGCGCCATACATGGCTTCATCGCAGAATATTCGCGGCGGGAGATTCGCAGCGCAGCCTGGGCGGCTCAAGTTCTGTCGCGCTCCGTCGCATCCGCGGCGGTCGGGGGCGAAACGATTCAACGCGTAGGCGCGCGCTGGATGGGTCGGGTGCGCTTCGCGGACGGCTCGGCCTTCCCCGACCGGGACTATCTCGCGGTCGGCGCATCGACCTGCGCCGAAATTGGTCTCGGCTTCAAACCGTTCTTTCAGAGCGCGAAGCACCCGGGGGAATTTCACATGCTTGGCATCCACGGTAGCCCAGCGGAGTTCATTCAGGCACTGCCGCGCATCTGGCAAGGCAAGGCATTCGGCTCAGAGTACGCGTACGATCGGGTCGCGAACCACGCCGTGCTCGAGCCACGTCACGGAACGGTCGCCTACACCCTGGACGGCGATATCTACGAACATGAGGGGGAGCTCGAAGTCAGAACGGGTCCGCGCTTGGACCTACTCGTCCCCTAGAACGGGCGCGCAGACCGGACGACAAGGCTGACTCTGCTGCCCAACAGCGCCGCGCCATGGTAGGGCTTGGCCGTGCACACGCTCGGCCGCCATCTCATCATCGAGCTGTTCAGCTGCGACTCGGAACGCCTCAACTGCATCCCGACGATCAGCGCTGCCTTGCGCGGAGCGGCCGAGGCCATCGGCGCCACCATCGTATCGGAAGCCTTTCACCAGTACGCGCCGCAAGGCGTGAGCGGGGTCCTGCTGATCGCCGAGTCACACATGTCCGTGCACACCTGGCCCGAAGCCGGCTATGTCGCGCTCGACATCTACACCTGCGGCGACCTCGACCCACGACCCGGCGCGCGGCTCATGGGCCAGGCCCTCGGCGCCGCGCAATGCCGACTGCAAGAGACCCTGCGCGGCCTGCCCGAGCACATCGCGGCCGCGCGTCCCTTGCTGCCCGATGACATCGTCATCGTCGATGGCGGGCCCGGCGAGGAGATCCCGCTCGACGGCCGTCCACGTCCCGCAGCAACCCTCAGCGATAGGGCGCTTTCGTAGATTCAGCGTCGTTCGCATCGATGACGCGAAAGCCCTTGTGCTTCTTGCACAGTTCGTCCACCGCCTCGCTGAGAGCCGGGGCGTACCACTCGCAAAACCCACACGCGACGCAGGCGTAGATTTGAAATTGCGCGATGGGACGACTCAACCAGGTGGTCCGTCCGAAGGACATCTTCTCGCCGATTCCGCCGTCCCGATCGGTAATGTGGTCGGCGAAGAAGATCTTCCGCTGTCCGCAAGCAGGACAACGGCTGTGCTCGGCCATGGTCCGATAGGATCCACCTGGCTGAACACCCAACTTCACGATCTGATCTTGAAGCACTTTCACGAGATCCTCGAACATGCTCACCCGCGCCTCGAGTTCGATCATCCGTTCATCCATCGCGTCGTTGGCCATCATGGTTCTCCCCGAACTGCCACGTACCTCAATCGAATCGTCCCACGAGCGCGGTGGCTGGACGGACATCGAAACGCCTTATCTCAAGCTCGACCTCACCCAGGCTGCCGCGCGCGAAATGCATGGCCCCGCCGAGTTCGAAGACGGCATCGATCCGGCCAACACCAATGCGAAAACCAAGCAGGGCGCCACCCTGCGCATGCCAAGCTTCGAGCGCGTCGCTCGGCAACGGGACAAGCGGATCGAGTCCAGCATCTTGCACGCGCTCGCGCTGCCCATTGAGGATTTCCGCGCCGCCGCGTAGGCCAAGCCACACGGCGTAGCGACCGCCCGACCCGCGATAACCAAGAACGATGGGAAGATCAGCGCCGAAACCACCGGTGCGCAAGCCCAAGTCGTCGTGCCGCTTCGGCAGCACGCCGCTCGCGGCCAGACCAAGCGACAAGGCCATGCCACCATCGCCGAGCGAGAAGCTCCGCCGACCGTCGAGGCGGATGACCCGGCCGGTGTACGTCAAGCCCGCGTCGTAGCCCCCCTCAAAGCCCATCCGCCCGCCAATCCATGGTGCTAGCGCGGACGGAGCCGCCGCCTCCTGAAGTACCGCCGCATCGCCGTCGACCACAGCCCCAGACACGATCTTCGCCGCTTCACTTGCCGTCAACGAAGCGGAAAGGCCAGCTCCGAGGCGGACATGACCCGGTGCCAAAGGGTGGGCGCCATGCATCAACGGCACGCCACCACCGCAAGCTACACCGGCGAGCAACGCTCCGAGTCCCGCGACGCGCGAGATGACATCGACCAGGAGCCTAAATCCTGGCGTCTTCACAGCACGTGCTTCAGACCGGTCACGATGCGCCCGATCTGTTCTTCGTTGACCGCGCAGATCGCCACACGCAAAGCCCCCGCAGTTGGCACGAGGAAGATCCCCTCTTCGCGCAATGCAGCGGCCTTCGTCTTGGGGTCGTCACAAAACACGGTAGTAAAAAACCCACCATCGTAACGGGGGTACGCGATCCCCGCCGCGCCGGCGAGTTCGTTCCAGCGCGCGACCCGTCGCGTGAGCATCTGCGCCAATTCCTGGCGCTCTCGTTGCGCCTGCACGCGGAGTTCAGGCTCACGTAAGACCCGGGTGATGGCGGCCATGCCGCCCGCATTACAATTGGACCACAGCCCGCGACACGAATAGGTGAGCGCGTTCTGAATCCGAGTTCGCTCGGTCGCATCGGCGACGAGCGCGATCAGCGAGCCGACGCGCGCGCCATACTGCAGAAAGGACTTTGAGGCCGACCACGCAAAAAGTGTGAGCACTTGATGCGAGCGCTGGCTGAGTTTGGTGACGGCAAGATTGAGCGCTTCCGGTGCATAATAACCGTAGGCGATATCGAGGACGACGGTGATCGGCCCCTTATCAGCGTGGCGGCCGAGTACCGCGCAGAATTCGTCGAGCTCTTGACCATCCAAGGAATAGCCCGTGGGGTTGTGGCAAGGGGTATTGAGCAAGATGAGCGCACGACCTTGAGCCTTGAGCAAACCATCGAGCTTCCGTTCGAAGTCCGGCGCATTGAAGCGGCCGTCCTCCCCGAACATGTCAAAGGTCGCGAAACTGCGGCCGGCTTCGTCCGCAAGTGTCCGGTAAGGTGCCCAGAAATACGAGCTCGTCAAAACGGTCTGGTGTGGCTCGAGAAAGTTGTCGATCGACATGCGCAGGGCCCCGCTGCCGCCAGGCGTCGCTACGCTCACTGCCTGAT
>JAPYTK010000263.1 GCA_029941785.1 Polyangiaceae bacterium
GTGCTGTAGTGGCCGAAGCCCTTGTCGTCAGCGTCCTTGTACTCCATCCCGTCGATGTACTTGTGCACATGACAGCCGTTGGCGTCGTCGCTCGGTGCGGAAACGTTACAGCCGTTGACCTCAAAGGAGATCTCGATCTCCGGCCCGTTCAAAATCGATTTTCCAGTCGGCCCAGTGATCACGAGCGTCGGCAAGGCCGTGACCTCGATCGTCACCTTCGCCTCCGCTGTCAGACCAGCGGAATCAGCCAGCGTGTACGTAAACTCGTCCGATCCAACGAATCCGCCGTTCGCCGTGTAAGAAACCTGGAGCCCACCGGGGACCACACTCGCCGTGCCGTTGCCAGGCACCGATACCGCGCTCACCTTCAACACGTCGCCGGCGTTGGGATCGCTGTCGTTCGAGAGCACATATAGGTTGACCGACATTCCGGTCATCACCGTCGCCGTATCGTCAACGCCGACAGGCGGCTGGTTTTCCAAGGTGCCAGAAGACGTCGTCGGCCCCATGTCTCCGCCGCCGCCACCGCCAACGCCACCGTCGTCGTCGTCGACGACCTTCGTGATGGTGCAGGCACCCACGACACCAAGCGCCAAACCGACGACCGCGAAACGACCGACCAAACGAGACAGGTTACAGAATCGCGAAAACGACATCGAATCCTCCTAAGGACAAAAGCACCAACTCCGGGAGTATAGCTCGAATCGTACGGCCGTTAACCCCACAGCGACAATCCCATCCAACTGGAGCCGTGAGGCCGCAGAAAACGCCGACTATGAGAAGGCACGAACGAGAGCATGTTACTATTATCATTCTCTTTTTTTTGACTTTTGACGTGAACGCCATCGCGGTGTTCGCGCCTAGCAGGGCCTGCTCGTGCGTCATCTCGCCCGCTCGTACCGAGGACTTCCCCAGGCTCCGCTCAACGTTTATGCCAGCGTCTCACGGGCCTGGCGGGAGCCTCGATGCCGCGACCCCGCGAGACGTGTTACATTCACCAAACGCATGAGGTTTGGACGCTACGAGTGCATCGGTGAGCTTGCCTCCGGCGGCATGGGTACCGTTTACCTCGGTCGCGCCGTCGGTGAGGGGGGCTTCGAGCGACTCGTCGCGCTCAAGGTGATGCACCCGCACCTCGCGAAGGACGAGAAGTTTCGCCACATGTTCCTGGACGAAGCTCGTCTTGCCGCTGGCGTGCGTCACCCCAACGTCGTAGCGACCATCGATGTTCAGCGAGTCGACGACGCGATCTTCCTCGTGATGGACTACGTCGAAGGACCGACCCTCCATGCACTCCGACGACACCATTCCGCACAAGCACAAACCATCCCGCTCAGCCCCATGCTTCGGATCATGATCGACGCACTGCACGGCCTCCAAGCCGCGCACGAGCTTTGCGACGAGCACGGCAACCCGCTCGACCTCGTGCATCGTGACGTCACTCCCCAGAACATCCTCGTGGGTAAAGAGGGTAGCGCCCTGATCACCGATTTCGGTGTGGCGCGGGCGGCGTCGCGCCTCGTCACGACGCAGACGGGTCAGATCAAGGGCAAGATCCCCTACATGGCGCCCGAGCAGCTGGCCGCGGGCGCGCTCGACGCGCGGACCGACATCTACGCCGTTGGCGCCACGCTATGGGAAATGCTCACGGGAAGGCGATTGTTCAAGGCCGACAATCACGCGGCGCTCATCACCAAGGTGGTGAAAGGTCCGACGGAGCGGCCCTCCGATCTGAACCCACAAGTGCCAGAGCCCATCGATAGCCTCTGCATGCGCGCCCTGAGCATGTCGGCTGACGACCGTCCGGCGACCGCCCTGGATTTCGCCGAACAACTCGAAGAGGCCGCAGCCGAAGCGGGCATTGCGGTGGCCAGCAAGAAGGAGTTGGCGCAATTTGTTGCCGAGCACAAGCAACTCTGGCAAACGCCCATCGAGATCCGCGTGAGTTCAGAAGAGATCGCCGCGCCAGATACAATCGATCTCGACTCGGCCGAAGAAATCGACGTAGACCTGCGGACGAACGAGGGCACGGCCATCACGCCAGCGAGCACATGGATCGGCTCGGTCACGGCGCGGCGTGTGAGGTTCTCTGCCGCGGCATGCGTCGTAGCCGCGATTTTCGTCCTGTTGCTCATGCGCAATGCACCAACGAACAGCGGCTACAACGCCCAACCCGTTAGCCCAGCGTCGTCGACCGCTGCAGCGATCGCAGTAGCCCCAAGCTCCTCGATCAAGGTCGAGCCTGTGACCGCCGTATTGACGGCTTCGCCAAGCACAAGCCCGACGAGCAGCCCGGCAGCCTCAGCGACAGCGGCGGCCAAGACAGCGCCGAGCAGCAAGCCGCAGCGTCGCCGCTCATTCAGACGACGACCTCGCCGCACAAAGACACCTTCGAAGCCGCAACGAGGCACCGATTTTCGCCCTTCTGGTTTGTGAGGGATCTTCGGCCGCCCTGCGGACGACCAACGCGGATCGACGACGCTGGACAGTCACTCGCAAGAGTGTCGTCGGGCATGCTATTGTTGAACGACGAACATGAGAACATCTTGCTTTCGATATGCGCTCGCCGTACCCGTGGTACTGAGCCTCGGCGCATCGTGCACGCTCGATTTTGATCGATTCGAGCCCAGCGACACCGACTCGCGCTGCACGCCTGGCGAGACTTCTCCCTGTTACGATGCCGATGCGGCCACGGAGAACGTCGGTATGTGCACGGCCGGCAGCGCCACGTGCCTCGAAGACGGCAGCGCCTTTGGCCCTTGCGAGAAGCAAGTGACTCCCGTCGAAGAGGACTGCGACACGGCCGGTGACGACGATTGCGACGGACAAATCAACGAAACGGATGCCGGTTGTAGCTGCACCCCCGGGGCACTGGTCAGCTGTTACCCGGGACCAGAGAAGACCGAAGGCGTCGGCCATTGCGTGGCGGGCCAGAAGATGTGCAAGCCGGACGGACTGAGCGAAACGGTGTGCTTCGGCCACGTCGTTCCGCGACTCGAAGAGTGCGGCACAATCGAAGACGACGACTGCGACGGACAGAGCAACGAGGGCTGCCCCACCTGGGGCGCGCGGTTCGGCGGAACGTCGTACGATTGGGTCTATGCTCTTCACGTACAGGACGACGGCGGTCTCATCTTCGCGGGCGAGTTCATCTCGCCGAGCATCGATTTTGGCGGTGGCAACATCGAGCGGAAAGGCGACAGGGACGCGTTCATCGTCAAACTCAACGACGAGGGCGATCACGTTTTCAGCAAAACACTGTGGAACCCCAAGGCGGATGGTGAAGTAACGATCAACGACATCGCGGTCGACCAAGACGGCAACATCTATGCGATCGGTAATTTTACAACCGGCGAGTTGATGCCAGCGCCGTGGAACAGCCCGGTTTTGGAAACCTTGTCAGAAGAGGCCGCTTTCGTCGTGCAGTTCAATTCTGCCGGCGACTTGCAGTGGTCGAAGAAGTTCGATGGGGGACCGGACGCCACGTTCAGCGCCAGCGGCCGCGCCATTGCCGTCTATGACCAAGACACGCTCATCGCCGCGGGCAGCTTCGAAGGCACCCTCGACCTCGGCAACGCCGTGGGCGGCTCATCCAGCGCTAGCAGCACGGCGAGCGCTGGGGGCGCGGCCACCGGGACCGGATCGGGCAGCACATCCGGTGCGGGCGGCTCATCCAGCGCTAGCAGCACGGCGAGCGCTGGGGGCTCAGAGGGCGGGCTGCCCGACCTGACGTCGGAAAACCGCGACGGCTGGTATGCAGCGATGGATATGAATCAGGGTAGTCTAGACTGGGTCCACCAGCTCGAAGGCCCCTACCATGACGCCATCGAAGACGTCGTCGTGGATGGCACGTCCATCATCTTGGGCGGCACAATCGGCGGCGACGCCTTCGTCAGCAAGTTCAACGCGCCCGGCTATGCAGCCGCGATGTGGACCCGGAATGTCGTCGGTTCGGGCAACCAAAAGGTCGGCGCGCTCGCGCTCGACGGAAGTGACATCGTAGCCTTCGGTGACGTCAACAAGTTCTTCAAGCTCGACGACTTCAACGAAAAAGAGGCATTACCCGCATCGCCAGCCGAGGACACCGACGTGTTCGTCCTTAAGCTCGCCTCCGACGGCAGCACCCTCTTTGCCAACCATTACGTCGGCCCTGGCCGTCAAGAGTGTCAATACCAAAACTGTGATGTCTTCGTGGACGCGGCGCACCAGATCTGGTTTGGCGCGGCGCACTACGGCAGCGTCGACTACGGAGGTCAGGTGATCGATGCCTTGGGCAACAAAGAAGACTGGGCCATCGTCGCGCTCGATGCGAGCGGCAACACCGTTCGGGCCTATCGTTTCGGCGCCAAGACGGACGACGACCCGCGGGCCATCGGCGCAGACGGCCAAGGAAACATCTATCTGGCGGGCGACTGCGACGGCCCCATGGACGTTGGCGACAATCTCATCTTGAGCCCGATCAGCTCATACAGCAACGACGATATTTGCCTCGTCAAGCTACCGGGACAGCTGGTCCCTTAGTCATCATGCGCGCATCTTTGCCTCTGTGTCTTGTTGCCCTCGGTATCATTGCCGTCGCCGGCGCCAGCTGCAAACCGTCCAGCGGCAGCGGCGGCCAGGGAGCAGGACCCACCGGCGGTGCCAGCGTTTCGCAAGGCGCGAGCGTGGCCATCCACCCTGGCAACCTCGTCGATGACGGTTTGGTCGCCCGCTATTACCTCGACGAAGCAGCGAGCGGCCAACAGCCCAGCGTGGCTCTCGACGCCGCTAGCGATCCCGTCCACCTGACGATTCGATACAGCAATGCAAACGAAGGTGGAGCCGGTGGTGGTGGTTCTGGGCCGGGAACGGGCGGCATGGCTCCGGCGGCCACGTACATAGAGGACGGTGAGGGTCATCGCGGACTTCACTTCCCCGCAGCAGAAATGACTGACGTCGCCTACACCAAGATCGCTGGCACCAAGTTCACAGCGGATTTCAATACAAAAAAGACCGCCACCTACGAGGTGGTCGCGGAGATCGTGGCCGTCTCGAGTTCGCTCTCCCGGCTGAGCCACATCGGCACCGGGACGGGCCACACGCTCAGCCTCGAAACCGACTCGCCCTCCCTCATCCAGTTCACGCTCAACGACGACCACGGGCACTATGCATCGACGCAGCTCGGGCAGCTGGGTCGGGCGGTCTACCACGCGGTGCTCGACATCGAAGCGACGGATCCGAAGCATCGCGTGAAGTTTTACGTCAATGGCTCGCGTATTCTGACGCTTTCGCCCAACGAAAACCTCGACATGAATACTACGATCGAACTGGACCCGGCGGCGTACTACTGCATCGGCAATCGCTACGAGATTGATGAGGATGACGGACGCGGACGTAGCATTCAAGGAACCATCTATTACTCCGCCATCTACAAGACTCCCTTCACGGCTGATCAAGTCCTGCACAACACCGCCGTACTCCTCGTAAGCGATGACACGCCCCTCGAGTAAACGAGGCGGTGCCCCGGATGAGGCGGAAAACGACAAAGTAGTGGGTGCCGTTCACCCGACAAGACTATCGTCCACCCGAAACATGAAGCGTTGGTGCCCTATCGTTTTCGGCGTGCTCGCCCTGCTGACCGTGACGAGCCTGACGGCGCGTGCCGTGGCGAAACCTCTCAGCCTCGAGAAACGATTCGAGCGAGCGCAAAAGCTTCACGACCAGGGACGCTGCCAACAAGCCCTTCCCCTCTTCGAGGAGCTGACCGCGGCCACCAAAAGCCCGAACGCCCGGCTCTATGTCGCCCGCTGCCTGAAGCAAGTTGGGCGCATCGCCGAGGCCTACGAACAGATGAGGGCGACGACTCGGGAGGCACGCACCCTGGCAGCGACGGAGTCGCGTTACGTCGCCACACGTAATGCCGCCGCCGCTGAGCTCGCCATTATCGAGCCGATGGTGGGCCGACTCCTGGTCCGCCTCGCCGAACGCCCCTCTGGCTTGACGCTGAAGCTCAACAACCGACAGATCGCGCTGACCACGCTCGCAAGACCTCTCGGCGTGGCCCCCGGCCGATACACGCTCGTCGCTCGCGCTCCCGGGCGTTCGCCCCTCACCCTTGAGGGTCGGATCGCGGCGGACGAGCTCGCAACCATCGACGTGAATTGGAACGCAGCGAAGAGCGAAGCGCCTTCGCCCCCCATGGGCAAGCTTCGTATCGGCGGGATCGTCGTTAGCAGCTTTGGCGTCGCTTCCTTGGCCGCCTTCGGGGTGACAGCTGTGATGGCCAAGAACGAGTTTCGCGCTCTCGAAGAAAAATGCGGCACCACGCCCTGTCCACCAGAGCTGAGCGATCGCGTCGACAAGGGCCGAACCTTGCAGACCGTCGCCAACGTGTCCCTTGCCGTCGGCAGCGCCGCAATTCTCGCCGGCAGCGCGATGATCATTTTTGGCGGACCGAGTGATGCCGAGCCAAAGGCGAGTCAGCTCGTGTTTCAAGCCTACCCCTTCGGCGCGAGCTTGCGCGGCCGCTTTTGAACGACTACCGCCGCGCGGGCGGATGGGCGAACGGTAGATTTACGCCCTCATCAAAACCCGCCCCGATCGCCCTCTAGCAGCCTTGAGAAGGGCCCAACACGGAAGTAGGATTGCGCCATGCGAACGACCAACTGGGTGCTCGGTCTCTTTCTCCTCGGTATCTGCGCTTGCGGTGGCAAAGCCATCGTCGACGATCCTCTCGGGGCTGGTGGCGGCGGCGGCGCAGGCGGCGCTAGTGGCTCGATGAGCAGCGCAACGGGCATGAGCAGCAACTCGGTTTCTCCGAGCGGCGGCGGGAGCACCGACACCAGCAGCGGCGGAACGACGTCGGGCAATGGCGGATCGATGCGCGGCGGTAGCCCGGAATGTGAAAAGACGTGCGCCGAATTGTGGACCTGCACCCAAGAGGGCGACTTGTGTCCCGGGCTAGGTGCGGAAGCCGAGGCCGCGTTCACCTCCGATTGTCTCAGCGGATGCGAGCAGCTCCCTATCGGCGATTTCATCGATCCCAATGAGTGTGCGCAAACCATCGGCTTGTTAAAAATGTTGAGCCAAGACTTCAACGAGGCCTGCGGCGGCTGAACACGGCTCCCCGAGCCGAGACGTATTCGAAGCCAGCAACATGGTGT
>JAPYTK010000264.1 GCA_029941785.1 Polyangiaceae bacterium
ACCCACAACGCCGAGGACGACTGAGATGATGATGTTGAACAGTACAAAGAACCAATACTCTGAACGAGTCGCACGCCCGCTGAACGTCGCGTAGTTCTTCAGTGCCTTGATATAGTAATTCATCTATTCCCTCAATCCTTGTTCGAGTCTCTGAACCATGAACGATGGATCAGAGAGTAGTGAAGAGTATCGTCCGCATGAAGCCCCGTGTGGCTGTCTACCTGCTCCCACCCCAACCCAACCATAGCGCATAAGAGACATTATGTTAACTCTCGAGAAGTCCACACGGGCCTTCATCGGGACTATGCTCGACCTTCTCGCGAGAGCCCGGTCTTCGATCGCAAGCAACAGACGAAGAGACTACTTCGTTCGCTTGATCACGTGGTAACCGAAGGGCGTCTCCACCGGACCCACAACGCCACCGACCTCGGCCTTTTCGAGCCCGGCCTGAAACTTCGGGTGCATCCGGCCCCTGGGAAATTGGCCCAGCTCTCCCCCCCTCGTACCGCTGGATTCATCGGAAAACTCCTTGGCAAGATCGCCGAATTTCGCGGGATCCTTCTTCGCCTTGGCCGTGATCTCGGTGGCCCGCCTTTTCGCTTCTTCTTTCGTACGCGTCACATCGGGCTTGGCACGCATCGACCCCTTGTGGGAGACCAAGATGTGCGCCGCACCAAAGACCTGTCGCGCCGCCGGTTTGGCCGGCTTGGCGGGAATGTTCGGCCGCACGGGCGTAGGAGCTATACTCCCAGTTTGCGAGGCTTCCGCTGACACCCGTTGGCCAACAAAGACCTCCAGGTTCGTGCACGGCTTGTCGGGACCAAGCTTGAGGACCTCGTTGGACTGGCACATGCCGTTCGCGCCAAGCGGATGATGGAAGCGCGCCGTTCGCAGCTCGACGCGCAAACCGCCCTCGCTGGGCCCGAGGCTGTATTGCTCATAGCTCGACTCGCAGTCGCCGGTCTTGGTGCCGTACAGCCTGTAGCCTGCGCCGGTCAGCCCGGAAGGGGTCCCGTACTCGAACTGCGCCATCCTCGCCGCCCCTACGAACTTTTCTTTCTGCTTCTTCTTGCACTCATCCACGCCAGAGCAGGTAACGAACCGCGCCTTGCCTTTGCCCCAATGGGGCGGCCCGACGATGAAGAACGGTTCGCGAAAGCCGTCGAGCCTGTTTGCCCCGAGCTCGGCGCAGCTTGCGGCCGACTTTTGATAGGAGGTCATCCGGTACATGCCGAACACCTCAAGCGCTGCAAACGAGGCTGTCGGCGCCGGTTTGGCCGCGCTGTTGTCACGATCACAGGCCGAAACCAGCAACATGGCAGCCAACGCAGCGACGCGTACGAACGAGCGCGGTATGTGATCCATTGCCTTGGAGTATAGGCGAACGGCGGCAGGAGTATAGTCACGATGAAGGCCCGTGCGGCTCTTTCGGCTTTCGCCGTCGACCGTTAAGGCAGACGATGAGCATGAGCGCCCAAGCGGCCATCTGCTCCCCTCCACGCTGGCCCCCGACCGCGCAGCCACCGGCTGGCCCTTGTTTCGGCTTGGGATCCTCCGCGGTCGGTGGAGCCTTTGGATCGGGCGTCCCGCAAGACAACACCACCTCTATGGCCGGCGTCGATACCCGGGTCGCGCTGCCGGCAATGGTCGCCGCCATCACCACGCGGTGTTTGCCCTTGCTCAAGCCCGCGAAACCCTCTTTGTCGCAATTGATGTACAGCCGGTCGCGCCCCTTCCCTACCCAACTCGACCACGCCGGGGCAGCGACGTTGAGTGCGTCCGAAATATGCACGCGTTTACCGTCGACGAGCGTTTCGTATTCCAACACCGAAAGCCACGGCTTCGCCTCCTCGCTCGGCACCAGAACGAGATCGATATATGCAACGCGCGCCTTGACCCTGCACCCGCCACCCGATGAGGCAACGGTCAAACGACCCGTGGTGAGCGGCTTTGCCCGCAGGGTCCCCAGCGTTGTCGGCAGCGCAGCCTTTGGCCCAATTGAGAACTTCCCTTCGAATCGACCTCTGCCGTGCGCGCCATAAGGGCAATCGCTGCCCGCCGAAACCTGATAACGTTGCCCTTCACGCCAACCACTCTCGACCGCGACAAGCTTGCCACGACGACTGTACTTCCCGCCCGTGGAGCGGACAGTCATCTTCTTCTTGCCGGCCTTCTCAGCGCGCCACACCTGAATGTCGTCGGGCCGGTTTGGCGTTTTCATGTCCCGCAAGGGATCGGTCGGCCCGGATCGGCGCTCGGGCTCACTCGCCTTCCACACGATGCCCGGTGCATTCTCGGGCACCGTGCCGTCCACCGGTAAGAGGTAGCCGCTTTGACACGGCAGCGGTTCGCACGCATTCGCGCGGCCAACGCCCGTCATTAAACAAGTCACAACGCCAACCGCGAACACGACGAACTCTGGGAACGAGCAGCGCATGACAATGCTATTAAACCACGGGTCACAAAGAACACGGCATGAATCCGTTCGCTGGTTCGGTATTCACGCGCGTACATGAGAGATGCGAGTTCGCATCGAGCAAATGAGGCTCGACTGGCTGGAGAACATAAGCCGCGGTGCCGGGAGTATAGTCCCGATGAAGGCCCTATTTGGCACTAACCGAGAGTTAACATAATGTCTCTTATGCGCGCAGTTGTTGGGGTGGGAGCCAGGTAGACAGTCCACATGAAGCCCCGTGTGGCTTCGCCGAAAGTTAACACAACGCTACTTCACGCAATCGTGGAGCTGGTGAGCTGGTAGGCATCGAAATCGCTACACTCTTCGCCTAACACCGATCCGTCCGTCGTTCGCCGGGCGTGGGTGACGCGACCTGGGCGGTTGACCCCGAGGCCCCTCCCTCCCACGATGAGCGCCCATGGTATCCGGCCCCGCCACCGCAGCCTCCAAGGGCAAGAGACGCCACCGAGTGCTATGGATGATTGTCCTGGCCCTGTTCGTCCCGATGGTGGTGATCACCCTGCTCTATGGCCGCGCTTGGTTCACGCACCGGGAGGCGCGGCGGAAGGGGGCGATGAGCTGGGCGTGGAATGCCGCCAACTTGGGCCCAGATCGTTCCCGTCTGGCAACCGGCGTCACCGAGCTGGACGAGAAACCCACCTCAGACTTGCAGCCAGTAAGCATCTACGGCTTCTCCGTACCCCTACCCCTGTCGTCAGTGGTTGCCGTTCGGCTCAACCGCTTCGGTCGCAACTCGCTCACCATCAAGCTCGACGAGCGCGGACTCCTGCTGATTTTTGTTCCCAACTCAGTGTTCGAGGACATCGGCGCCGTCGATATGAAGCTACTCCGGGCCATCGGAGACGCCCAATACCCGGGTTGGTTTTCGAGCATCCACCCCGAGGAGGTGACCAAGCAATATGCACGCTACCTTGTCAAGGGGCTCTTTGGCGCTCCTCCCCGCCGGCTGTTTCGCAATCGACGACTATTTGGGATGCTCAGTCCCCAACGCGTATCGATCGCGGGCTCGCAGGGCGTCCTTCAGTTTATGCTCGGTGCGGAACACGGCGGTCCGGCTGGCGAAGATCCGATGGTGCTATCCATTGCTTCGGCCAGTGGATATTCAGAGCGTCCCGGGCCGGCTCGTCCCACACAAGCAGCATCGCGGCTGGGTGACGCGCCTAACGATCCGCGGCTCTGCATCGAAGCTGCCGCCGCCGGTGTGGCCGCGGAAACACTGTCGACGAGCTGCGGCCAACTGATCGAGCTTCCCTGATGTCGCCCGCTGCGGCCGTCGCCTCTCCCTCGGCGTGGCCTCACCTTTCCACAAGCAACTCAAGCATCAGAGTATAGTCCGCATGAAGACCCGTGTGGCTTCGCCGACTGTTGACTCGTCGAGGGGTGGGCGTCACAAATGCGGGCCATGCGCGTCTCTACACTCCTGGTTTCGCTGCTCCTGTCATCGCAAACGCTCGGATGTAAGGAGAACGCGCCGGATTGTGGCCCGACTGCAGAAAAATGCAGGGTCGAGGGACTCTGCTAGCTAGATACCAAGAACAATCGCTGCGTAGCGACAAAAGACTCTCACTGTGCGCAGTCAGTGTGGTGCAAGCGGGACAATATGTGCACCGCGAAGTATGGTGCGTGCTTTGAAAAAGCCACCCTTGAGGACCAGGCGCGTGCTTTGAAGAAGCAGCGGTAATTAGACGCTGGAGGAGTAGAGCAGAGTCCCGATGAAGGCCCTTTATGGCTTTCATCGAGAGTTAACGTAATGTCTCTTATGCGAGGTGGTTGGGGTGGGAGCAGGTAGAGTCGCAGGGGTGCGGCCATCCCGTCATCTGGGCAAGCAGCGGTGTCCACGGAAGGTGCAGATTCGAAATTTCTTGCAGGCGGTGGATTCGTCGCAGTCTGCTTTCGAGCGCGGGCCGCACCTTTTGTCCACGAGGCCGCAACCGCCGCGGTCGGGGCAACCGGACGAGCGCGAGCAGTCGTCAACAGATCTCGCTTCGCAGCCGACACCCGCAGCAGCGAAGCACTGGCCTTGTTCGGAACACAGCCTCGAGTTGCGGCAGTCCTCATCCGAGCCCACCTGGCACGTCCGCTTGTTCTTGCTGGGCGTGCAGCGGCCCCACTGGAGGCAGTCCTTGGAACGCTTGCAAGAGTCCGCATCGGCTACGCAGAGCTCGCCGTCGGTGTGGCACAGGCCCGATCGCGTGCAAGCAACTGATTTGTCGCAGCTGCGTATGCAGTGTCCGTGGCGCGCGGTGCAAGCGCCGTACTTGGTGCAACGTATGGACCCTTCGCAGTCCGTGTCCGAGGTGGCCCGGCAGAAGCCGTTGCGAAGGGCACATTCCCCATCCCGCTTGCAAGAGATGCTGGCGCGGCGACAGTCGTCGCTCGACGCCAGCGCGCACTTGCCTCCCTTGTGAGTGCATAGGCCGTGGGACGAGCAACTCTGCGAGCGCTGGCAGTCGGCGTCGGAGGTGACGGCACACAAGCCTCCTCGTGGTGTGCACTTGCCACTCAGGACGCATCGGGTGGAGTTCTTGCAGTCGTCCTTGGAACCGAGGATGCACTCGCGGTCGCGCAGCGTGCAGAGTCCCTCCTCGATGCAATAGTAGCGCTTCTTGCAGTACTCGGCGGTCTCGTAGCACCACCCGTCCACACAGCCGCCGCTTGGGCCGCAATGAGAGTCATTCCCGCAGGGAGCTGTGAACACGGACTGACAGCCCAGCAGCGTGCCCAAGAGAAGTAGCAGCAACCATCGCGCTCGCCAGCGCGCCGCCCTGCGCCGCGCCATGACGGTTGCGCTCGCTACGATCAGCGCCCAGATCCAGCTCGGGCGCCAGGGTGAGGGCACGCCTACCGGAGCAGCGGAACAGGTTGCCAAGCGGAACGGGCGCCACCGGCGGAGCGGCTCGGGTGTGGCCCTGGCTGGCGCTTTCTTCTTCCCCGTCGGGCGCAGCGGCTGACCGGGGGCGCGGACCTCCGTAGGCTCGCCGAGTTCGGCCAGATCATCCGCCGCCTGGTCGGACGGGACCACGCGAGAGCACCTGAAGATGTTGCGCGATCCTTTGGCGCCTGCGTGGGTGTAAAAGATGTAGGTCTTGCCTGCCCTTAGGCCGGGCTTCTGGCACCAACAGTTATTGACCACTGGCTCGTCTTTCTTGGTGCTCGTGCCCTTCCATGCCCGCAACATCTTCACCTGCCAGGCACAGTTGCTCGAGTTGAGAGCTTTGGGCAGCTCGTACATTAGCTCCGCCTCGAACACCTGTGCTGCCGCTAGTAGCTCCTCGAAGGGCTCCTTAGGACCGCTGCAATCGCACGCTGCGCCAGGCTGCGCCCACGCCGTCAACACGAGCGCGGCTGCAAGGACGAGTAAGTTGAGATGCCCTGTGCCGTGTCGCATGGCGCGAGGAGTATAGTCCCGCTGAAGGCCCTATTGGGACTTTTCGAGAGTTAACATAATGTCTCTTATGCGAGGTGGTTGGGGTAGGACCAGGTAGACAGTGACTGTCGATCAGCTGCCTCAAAGAAACTCGGTCGCTCTAGTCGTCGTACTGGCAGCCGGTCATCCGTGTGTTGCCATTGGCTAGCGGCGGCCTCTCGAGCGGCCTGCAACTGAGGTCCGGCCCCTGGCTGCGACAGTCCTCGTCCTTGTCACACAACGCGGCGGAGGCCATGGCATCGCATACGCGCCGACAGGAGGAGCCCCGCACCACGAGAGCCACGCAGCACACGCCGCCCGCGCAATCGGCATTGTCGTCGCACTCCCAGGCGCCATGGACCATGTCGCGTGGGCACTGCAGGCCACCAGCGCAGCGCGCTGTGCTGGCTGGCGCGGGGCGGTTCATGACGGTCGTATCGACAGACTCGCAGCAGATGGGAAAGTCGCCGCTGCAGGTGTGATCGCCGCATTGCACCTGCGCTCGAGATCCACGGCAGATGCCCGCCGAGTGGCAAAACGGGTGGCGCCGGTGGAGGCAGTGCGCCTGATTGACGCATCTTGCGTTGGCGCCGCAGCTTCCAAGTTGACACACGACATCATCGAAGCAGCTTGAGCGACACTGTGCTCCGCGCGGCGTTACGCAACAGAGCTGCCCTGCGGCGCAGTCGCTAGAGTCGTCACAACCCCACTCGAAAAAGGACACATCGTCGCGCGACGGAAGGTCCGCTGGTGCTTCGGCCCAGCAACTGGAATTGGCACAATAGGCGTATGGCTCGTCGCCCCGCAGCTGTGCACGCTCACTGCCCCCCGCCGTGCAACACACTTGCTCGCCAACGCGGCAATATTGCTCGCCACAACGAATGCTGCCAGTGCGAGCCTCGACCAACGGCGGCATCACGAGCGGCGGAGGAAACGTCCGGGGGATCGGAGTCGATACCGCCACGCTGGCGCTCGGGCTTGCTGTCGGCGCGGTGGTGCTACTGGCGATGGGCAGCGCGAAATCCTCGCGCATGTCCGTGCGAAAACCCGACGACACGGTGGGCGTGCACCCCGCGACTGCGAGAGTAGCCGTGATGATCGCGCCTTTCAGACGCGGCACCCGACGAGGTCTCCCACGATGAGCTGAGGTTTCCTCCACTTCCTTGAGTATAGTCCCGATGAAGGCCCTTTATGGCTCTTTCGAGAGTTAACATAATGTC
>JAPYTK010000265.1 GCA_029941785.1 Polyangiaceae bacterium
CCAGCTTGCCGATCGCATCATCTGCGGCGGCGATCTCGCCATCGTAACGATCGATGTCTCGCAAGCCAAAGTCATGAGCCGCTTGAACGACATAGGGTTCATGAGGCTCGAACAGATGCACCCACGTGAACAGGGGTTGCGAGCCGTGGTGTTGATTCAAGTACGCGTCGACTTCGCGCACCCGTGCCGCGGCGCTCGAGAATTGGTTCTTGCGGTATTCGAAATCGAAACCACTCAATCGGAAACTCTCAAAACGCGGTTTGTCGATGAAAAAGGCTGCCGGTGGGTAGAAAGCAGCGGTTTGATAGTCGTAGCGACGTAGGCTTGCCGCCCAGGTGTCGCTATTCGCCCCGAGGCCTTGTAACAACAAGGGGCGCATGTACTTGCCGGTCATGAGGGAGGTGAGCGCGTAGGACGTGTGAGGCGTGGGCGTGTAGGCGGCCTCGAAGACGACGCCTTGGGCGGCCAGTTCATCGATAGCTTTGGTCGTTGGCCGAGCGTAGCCATAGGCGCCAACATGATCCGCTCTGAGCGCGTCGACGGTGATGAGCAGCACACTATGGCCGCGAAAGTCCGTGACCTTGCCAGGGGAGGGGGATTGTGTTTCTGGCCCGGTTGCTGCGAGTGGATGGTCTTTGTGCGGAGTGAGCTTCGCGCCCAGGCGAACGACCCACCCCAGCATGGGGGCCGATTCGGTGACGATCCACCGAATGTTGTCGTAGCGTGCGAGGCGCTGAGGGGCACCCGGCAAGGAGACGACCGCCACGACGAAGAAGGCGAACGCGAGCCAGCGGCGAACGCGAGAGGTTTTCGCGGCCCCGGGGATGAGTAGCGTCACCGTCAGGCACGTCAGCATCGCGAGCGATAGGTGAAACGCGGGATAGAGGCGTGGGAGCACCAGCAGGTTGGTCACGTCGAGTCCCGCGGCGGTGGCGATCACCAACCCTGTCATGCGTCGACGAGCACTCACGGCCATGCGCGCCCTGATCGCGGCGACGCGCGGAAGCATCCACCAACACACAACGGTAGCCAGGCTCGCGACCAACAAGGTGAAAGCCGGCCGTCGCCAGCCTTCGAAGTGTCGCCCTCCCGACACGCCCCAGGCCGTCAGCCCCGCGCCACCGAGTCCCGTCAAGGTGGCGATGAGACGACCGCGACCATGACCGTTCTTGGCGAGAGTCGCGAGCACGGGAAGGGAGATGACCGCTATCAACGCAGCGCAGAACGCGATGAGCGGAAACAAGGCACCGAGGGCGCGGGCCAATTCGAGCGTGGACACGACCGCCCGGAACTGCAGCAGCAACACCACGAGGCCTTCGACCGCGAGGGCCGCCAACGCCCACAACCAAGCTGTGGTCCAAAGGCCGCCATAACGCGCGAGTATCGAACCGGCGTCTGCGGGACCCGTCTCGGGCGGATCGCCAGGTCGTTGATCGGCGGAAGGCGTCGCCGCTGCGCCTTGGGCCGTGCCGCCGGTCACCACAAAACTCCTCAGCGATATTCGATGGCTTGAATCTCGTACTCTCGGGTCCCGCTCGGCAGTTTGACGACGGCCTCGTCTCCGACTTCCCGTCCGATCAAACTACGCGCGAGGGGCGCGACGATCGAAATACGACTCAGCTTGATGTCTGACTCTTCCGAACCGACGATTTGGTACACGACCTCTTCGTCCGTATTGAGGTTCAACAGGGTGACCGTCGCCCCAAATTGAACGCGGCTTCCGCTGAGCTTGCTCGGATCGATGACCTCGGCGCGCCCAAGCAAGTCCTCGATATAGGTCGAACGTGCGTGGATCATGCCTTGGCGGTCCTTCGCCGCGTGGTATTCCGCGTTTTCAGACAAATCTCCGTGATCCCGCGCTGTGGCGATGTCTTTGACGGTCTGCGGCATCTCGACCTCCTTGAGCTTTCTGAGTTCAATGCGGAGTCGACTTTGCCCCTCGGGGGTCATAGGTACTTTGCCTTCGATCATGACAGGGTCAAACCTATGGACCGCTTGCCGCCCATCGTCAACAACTGGGCGCCAAGGCGCGGGTAGAAACATACGGCGGTATCATTAAGCGACATGGGCGATTGACTGCGAGCGGGTAGAGACTAAAGTCCGCCGCGTGAACGATTCAAGCGACACCGAATCCGCCAAGGACGAGCCCGAAGAGAATGTGGGCGAGGAAGCGACGCCACAATCCGGTCCCGGAGACGACGGCGCGCCGGTGAGCGAACCAGCCCAGGCTGAGGCGCCCAAACGAGACGAGGGCGACGACGATGACCCGGACCGCGCTTCGCGAGTCGCCGACGCCCTTGGCGTGGGTGATGGAGAAGATACCGAAGAAGCCGCAGAGGCCGCACCGGCCGATAATCGTAACGAACGTCGCAGAAAACGCGCTGCGGCCAGACGCGCGCGCCGCAAAGGCGTCGAGGCTGAAGGTGACAAGCCGGCGGCCGATCGCAACAAGCGCCAGCGCGACTTGCTCGAACGTCGGCGTGGCGCGGCTGTCGCCGATGACGATGAGGCTGGGCCGGGAAAACTCCTTCCATCGGAGATGCTCGATGACGCCTTGACCCGCGGAACGGCGTCGTCGCTCAAGTGGCTGCAGCGCCATTGGAGCACCGTTCAGTGGTTTGTTGCGGCAGGAATTGTCGGCGGGGCAGGGTTCCTTTTCTATACCTACCGCGTCACCTCGCACGCCGAGGAGGCCTCGACGCTGCTTGCCCGTGGCGCATTCGCTGAGCAGGCGCTGGTGTTCACGGCGGATCAAGACAAGCGCACGGATGATCAAAAGAAGAATGATCCGCGGCAGATCTTTGCGAGTCGTGCCAAGCGCGACGAGATGGCCCTGGCGGACTACCGAAAGGCCGCCGTCGCTCATCCAGACATCGGTCCAGGCATTCTTGGACGCCTCGGGGAAGGCGGCGTGCTGTTGGATCAAGGTCACTACGACGCGGCCATCAAGGCCTACGACGAGGTCTTGGCAACCGCGCTCGCGGCGGCGGACGTGGACGTCAAGGCCCGTGCCCTCGAAGGCAAAGCCTTCGCCCAAGAGGGCAAGAACGATCTGGCCGGCGCGACCAAGTCCTTCGAGGCCATGGGCAAACTGAGCGGCGCGGCTTACCGGTTTACGGCGAAGTACCATCGCGCGCGGGTCCTGATCGCTCAGGGAAAACGCGACGAGGCGAAGACGCTGCTCATCGAGACGCGAAAGAAGGTCGAAATGGGGAATCTGGACGCTGCGTCTGTCGATGGTGCTAGACCGCACCGTTGGCTGATGGAGGCGATTACGGCCACCTTGCGGATGATCGATCCGAAGGCCGCTCCGCCGCCTCCATCGAGTGGAGGGTTTTCACAGGAGAAGCTCCAGGAGATGCTGCGAAGGGGCGGTTTGTCGGGTCAGATCCCCGGACTGCCGGGCGGGATCCCTGGTCGATGAGACGACTGGGTCTGCTGATCCTCGGCGGGGCTATGGTCGCGTCGCTCGCGGCGTGCCGGGGGTTCGTGCCGGCCAAACCTGAGCTGCCGCTGTGGGCAAACCATCCGGGTGAAGCGCTCAGTTTGCGCATGAAACGACAGATCACGGCAAAGTCGCGTGTGGTCGACGAGCCCTATGAGCGGGCCACCCCAGCGATCGACCCATGGCATCGGCGGGTTTTCATCGGCTCGAGCGATCACGGGCTGTACGCTTTGCGAGCGATCGATGGATCGACCCTGTGGCGCTTCGAGACGGCGGGGGCGGTCGCTTCGGAGCCGCTGTACGATCCGGTTGAGGACGTGGTGTACTTCGGCTCGAACGACGGGGCGCTCTACAAGGTTCGTGGCGCTGACGGGAAGATGCTGTGGCGCTTCTACAGCGCCGGGGAAATCTCCCGCGTGCCCGTGCTCGATGGGGGCATTCTGTACCTCACCAACGCCAATGACACCCTCATCGCGATCGATGCCGCTACAGGCAAGCATCGCTGGCACCAAGCACACCCATCGACGGGGGGCATGGAGGTCGCTGGTCACGCGGGTGCAACCGTCTATCGCGACAAGATCTACACGGCGTTTTCCGATGGGCGGGTGATGGCTTTTCGCAAGTCCGACGGCGCGCCCATGTGGGATGCGCGTCTGACCGATGTGGTCGAACAAACGCGTGCCGAGCTCAGCTATTGGGATGTCGACACGACGCCGGTTGTCGCGGTGGTCGATGGTGAACCGTTGGTCTTCGCGGCCAGCTACGAGGGCGGTGTTTTCGCGCTCGGTGCGGACAGTGGCATGCAGCGCTGGCACAATGATGGCGCCACGGGCGTGACCGAATTGATCGTTTGGGAGGGACCGAGTCGTCAGGCACCGAAGGACCGCAAGGCGGTGATCCACCAGCGCGTGATCGCTTCGAGTGGGCTGACCGGTGTGTGGTCGCTCTCGACGAAGGACGGAGCGGAACAATGGCGGCGCAGTTTGCCAGCCGGTGGTGTGACGCGCGCGGTGCCTTGGCAAGGCGCGCTGTTGTTCGGAACGACCAGGTACGGAATGTTCCTGGTTCAGCCGCTCGATGGCGGCGTGCTCGACGGCGTCCATAGCGGCGGTGCATTCGCGGGGGCGCCGGCAACGTACGGCATGCAGAGCTTCATCTTGTCGAGCGCAGGCACGCTGTGGGCCTTCGAGATCCAACCACCGCGCCGGGCTGCTGCATCACCGAGTGGCGGCTGAGCATTCGGTCGGTTCGCGAATCGCGGGTCTCGGCGGGGCGCCTCAGACCTGTTTTGCGGGTCCGTCAGGGTCTTGCAAGGGTCGATTTCGTCCCAGAGGTGCGAGGGCTCAATCTCCTCAACAATTGCGCATAAGATATATTATGTTAACTTTTGAAAAACGGCGCCGAGACGATAAAATGACCTAACTGGCCGTTTTCTTGGGAAAATGACAAAATTGGGCGCGATTGAGCCACTGTTCCTAGTTACTTGGTTTCGGCAAGCCCGGTGTGTGGCCCAGATGCTCCGTCTCGCGCCACAGGATGATCTGGCCATCCTGTAGGACCTCGGAAGCCGCGGTTTTGCACCACTTGGCGACGTGCTCAGGAACGACACCTTGGTCGACGGGCATAAAGCCTCGGGTCGCCAGGAAGCTCAGTGCCCAGGCCGCGGACGGCCACACGATGCACGCGACGTACTCGATGCCGTGACCACTCGCGGTGTCGCCCAGTTCGCGAAGCAGCCGCGTGGCGATTCCAAAGCGCTGAAAATCGGGCCCAATACACATTTGAGTCAGTACCGCCACGCCCGGCGCTTGATCCGCCCAGGCCATGTACCCCGCTGTCAGGTGATCAGCCTCCGCGACGATGACGTCATGGTTCTTGGTGAGCCTGGCGATGGCCCGATCATCACGTGCCTCCATGTGCTCTTCGGTATATCCCTCGGCCCGATACATCTGCATCGCGGCACGCTCGAATTCGACGAGTTCTGCAAGCTGCGCCTCTTGGAGCTTGGTCGTACGGATACGTTGTGGCGGGAGCCGTGGTTCAGCGTCAGACATGATTTTCGGAGGCTAACGGCGTATCACGGTGCGGTAAAGGCGCCGCCGCCCGAAAGTCGACCTCGCGCTAGCTAGCGGCCATGGCGTTGAGCGCAGAGCCTGCCTTGAACCACGAGAGCTGAGTGTCGCTCAGGGTGTGTTTGACAGCGAACTCGTCCGTCGTTCCATCCGCATGGGTCAAACGCAAGGTCACGGCTGAGCCAGGCGCCAAATCGCGCAGGCCCAGGAGCGCAACGTCGTCGCCCTGCTGGACCTTCTCGTAGTCTGCCGGGTTGGCGAAGGTCAGTGCGAGCACGCCCTGCTTTTTTAGGTTCGCCTCGTGAATGCGCGCGAAACTGCGCACGACGACGGCGCGTGCACCAAGAAATCGCGGGCACATGGCCGCGTGCTCTCGGCTCGAGCCTTCGCCGTAATTCTCATCGCCGAACGCCAGCCATCCCAAGCCTGCGGCTTTGTAGGCGCGGGCCACCTCAGGCACGGTGCCCGTCGCGCCAGTCAAGAGATTGTTTGCGGTTCCCGGGTCGTCGGTGAAAGCGTTGACCGCGCCGATGAACATGTTGTCGCTGATGTTGTCCAAGTGTCCGCGGTATCGAAGCCATGGTCCGGCCGGCGAGATGTGGTCCGTGGTGGTTTTGCCTTGGGTCTTGAGCAAGATCTTGAGCCCCTCGATGTCGTTGCCATCCCAAGCGGCGAATCGCTCGAGCACCTCGAGGCGGTCGCTGTTTTCAGCGATGTCAACCGAGAGGTCCGAACCGTCGGCAGGAGGTGGGATATAGCCTCCCATGCCACTAACAAATCCATCGGCCGGGAGTTCGTCAGCCGTGGGCGGCGAGAGCTTGAAACTGCCGCCGCTGCCATCGGGAATTTCGTCGGTCAGTGGATTGAAATCCAAGCGCCCCGAAGCCGCCATCGCGATGACCAACTCTGGGCTGCTGATGAAACCTAGGGTCTCGGCATTGCCGTCGTTGCGCCGCTTGAAGTTGCGATTGTAGCTCGTGATGATCGCGTTCTTGCTGCCCATCTCGATGTCCTCGCGTTTCCACTGTCCAATGCAGGGGCCGCAGGCGTTTGCGAGTACGGTCGCGCCCGCATCGGTGAGGATTTGCAACTGGCCATCGCGTTCAATCGTGGCCTGAACTTGGTCCGAACCTGGGGTCACCATCAGTGGCGTTCGCAATTTTGCGCCATGGTCTGCGACCTGTTTTGCCACATGCGCGGCTCGACCCATGTCCTCGTACGAGGAATTCGTGCAGCTGCCGATGAGACTGTAGCTGAACTCCTCGGGGTAGTTCTTTTCTTTGGCTTCGGCCGCGAAGGAGGAAATCGGCCGCGTGAGATCCGGCGTATGGGGGCCCACGAGATGTGGCTCCAACGCGGATAGATCGATGCGCTCGACGCGGTCAAAGTAAGACTCGGGGTCTTTTGCGATCTCTTCATCTGCGCATAGGTCGGCCGAGTGTTTTTCACACTGCTCAGCCAGGCTGTTTCGGTCGGTTGCTCGCAGGTAGGCAGCCATGCGCGGATCAAAGGGAAACACCGACGTCGTTGCGCCGTGTTCGGCACCCATGTTCGTGATCGTCGCCTTGCCCGTGCAGCTGAGGGA
>JAPYTK010000266.1 GCA_029941785.1 Polyangiaceae bacterium
ACGAGTACCTGAGCTACCGGCCCGAGGACCTTCTGCGCTGGGAGTCGGGGGGCTCGCTCGACGCTGACGAGCAGTGGCAAGCGTTACTCTGGCGGAGCATTAGGGGTCGGCTAGGGCCACAGCACGTCGCGGCGCGCGCTCGCGACTTCGTCGAGCGGATGGCGCAGGAATCAACCGATGTGTTCCCCCAGCGGGTGTGCATCTTCGGGCTATCGAGCATGCCCCCCATTTATGTTCGGGTGATGGTGGCTCTGTGCCGCCACGCGGAGGTTCATCTCTTCTCCTTGTCTCCTTGTCAGGAGTACTGGGCAGATAGCGTATCGCCCGAACAGGCCTTGAGGTCGATCGAGCGCGGCACAGCAGAAGAAGAGCTGCACTTGGATGTAGCGCATCCGCTATTGGCTTCGCTCGGTGGGCAAGGGGCAGCGTTTCAGCGTCTATTGGATCGGGAAATCGAGGCTGCTTCTTGCGCCCTCATCGAGCGACCGGACACTCTTTATCGTTTGCCCGAAGGCGAGACCGTTCTCGCTCGTTTGCAGCGCCGAATTCTCGGTGGGGCGGCACCGCTCAACCCCATGGCTCGCGCGGATCGAGCGGTGGATGCGTCCATTGCCATTCACTCCTGTCATAGTCCGACGCGTGAGGTCGAGGTGTTGCGCGATCAGTTGTTGGAGATGCTGACGAACGGGAGTGATTTTCGCCCCGAAGACGTGGTCGTCATGATGCCGGATATTGAAGCCTACGCTCCGCTCATCGAGGCCGTGTTTTCAGCCGATCGTACCGATCCACGATTTATCCCTTTTCACATTGCGGATCGTTCTCTGCGCAGCGACGCGCCCGTATTGGACGCGCTCGATCGCTTGCTCACCTTGGTTGGCGGGAGAGTGGCCCAAAGCGAGGTGGTCGATCTCCTTCGCTTGGATGTCGTGCACCGCCGGTTTGGCATCGAGGCCCACGAAATAGAGACCGCCGCGCGGTGGCTGGCGGAAAGTGGGGTTCGCTGGGGGATCGACGGAGAGCACCGTAGCGAGCACGGCTTCTCGAGCGATGCGCAGAATACCTGGCAGTTTGGCTTGGATCGGTTGCTGCTGGGTTACGCCATGCCGACCGCCGAGCAAGGGACTTTCGGCGGGGTCTTGCCGTACGACGAGATCGAGGGCAGCTCCTCAGAGTTGCTCGGTCGCCTGGCGGCATTTTGCGATGCCCTGTTTGCGAGCTTAGGGGCCTGCAGGTCGTCACGGACTGTCGACGATTGGCACCATGTGTTGTCTCAGCTCCTCTCGCAGTTTTTCGTGAGCGATGACGACACCGCCTGGCAGCACGAGCGTGTGTTGGGCGCCCTGGGTCAATTGCGCGAATGGGTGGCGGGGGCGGACTTTTGCGGTGAACTGAGCTTGCCTGTCGTGCGTGCTTGGCTTTCAGGTCGTCTCGAGAGCGGGGCGGCGGAGCGGGGTTTCGTCGCGGGTGGGGTGACGTTTTGCGCCATGGTCCCCATGCGTAGCATCCCCTTTGAGATCGTGTGTCTGCTGGGTATGAACGACGGGGCTTTTCCCCGCCAGACTCGGCGCGTCGACTTCGATAGGATGCGCTTTTCGGGTTTGCGAGATGGTGACCGCAGTCGGAGGGACGACGACCGCTATCTGTTTCTCGAGTCGGTGCTCTCTGCTCGCAGCCGCTTGCTGATCAGCTATTGCGGCCAGAGCATCAAGGATGACCGTACGCGGCCTCCTTCCGTGGTGTTGAGTGAGCTGCTCGATCAGCTACGGGCCGATCATGAGGATCCCACGACCGAGCCCTTCGATCTGGCCCGGGGTGCGCGGGAAGAGGATGAGGCGCTCGCCCACGTCTTGCCACGGGTGTTGACCCGCCACCCGCTGCAGCCCTTCAGCGCTCGCTATTTCGATGGCTCGGACGAGCGCCTGTTTAGCTACGTCGCGTATCCGTCGACCGACGAGGCGGTTGCGGTGACGCCGTCGACCCTGTTCACTCAGCCGCTCGGCCTGCCAGAAAACGCAAGCGACGACATCGAGCTCGAGGAGCTGATCGACTTTTACGGCGATCCGATCCTGTATTTGCTCCGTCGGCGCTTGCGGGTGGCGTTTCACCGAGTCGAGGATCAAGCGTGCGATGGTTTGCCGCTGCTGCTCAGCTCGCTCGAGTCGTATCAGGTCGGAGATCGTCTACTGAGTTGGGAGGACACGAAGGAAGCTGCGGAGCAACAGTCCCTGCTTCGCGCGACGGGGATGATGCCCCCGGGTGGTCTTGGGGCGCTGGTCACGCAGGACTTACAAGTGCGCAGTACCGCCATCCTCTCGGTCGCCAAGGCTCTGCGGGGCGACGGGACCGTACAGAGCGTCGCGGTGCGGGTGGAGTTGCCCGACGGGCCGGCGATTCACGGCGTGGTGCCGAATGTGTACGGCGATCGGGTCGTTGGGCAGCAGTTCAGTGCCGTCACGGCACGGCACGTGCTTGGCGCGTGGATTCGCCATCTGGCGCTCACGGCAGCGGCACCCCACCGGGTCGCCCACGGCTCTGCGATCGTTGGGCAGAAGGACAAGGATTATGTGAGTTATCGTTTTCCTGGGCCCGCGCCCGAAGCGGCTGAACGGCTCCAAGAGCTGGTCGCGCACTATCAGATCGGCCAGCGCGAGCCACTGTTGCTTTGCCCGAGCGCGGCGTTTGCCTATGCCCGAGTGCTCGCCCGAAAGCCGGATGAGGTGGCCGCCTTGAAGTCGGCCCGTACCGCGCTGAAGGACGATCGGCGTCATCAAGGGTCGGTCGCTGCCTTGTTTCCCGGAATCGATCTCTTGGCCAATGAGGAGCACCCCCTGGGCGAAGCGTTTCAGGGACCCCGGTTTGGCGCTCTGGCGAAGCAGGTGTTCGCACCCCTGTGTGAACAGGTGGAGATTTCGTGAAGGCCTTTTCCTCACTCACTGTGCCCCTCGAGGGGATGCACCTCGTCGAGGCGAGCGCGGGAACGGGGAAGACTCACGCGATCACCACCCTCGTCTTGCGGTTGTTGCTCAGCGGCTTGCGGATTGAGCAGATCGTGGTCCTGACGTTTACGGATGCGGCCACCGAAGAGCTCAAAGCGCGGATTCGTCGGCGCCTTCAAGAAGCGCTCGACCTTTTTTCCGGAGCCGAGAGCAGCGACGCGGAACTTGCGGCGCTCCATCGCGGCAGTGAGGGGGAGGTGGCGCGTGATCGTGCACGGCTGCTGCTCGCCTTGCGGAACGTCGACCAGGCCGCGGTGTTCACCATCAATGGCTTTTGCCAGCGCGTGCTTCAAGAGCATGCTTTTGACAGCGGTGTGCGCTTCGACGCCGAGCTAAAGAGTGATCTCTCGGAACTCCGCCAACAAGTCATGGCCGAGTTCTGGGTGAAGGTGGCCGAGACCGGATCGATCGCGACGGCCAGCCTACTGCGGGGCAAAATTACCCCCCAGTTATGGGCCGGACTCGCGAAGACGATCGTGGGCCGACCTGGACTTCGCATACATCCTCCGCTCGCCGACGCGCCCTTCGCGATCGACGACCTTCATGCGGCCTTCGAGCAGGCCAAGGCCTCGTGGGATCGGGGGGCGGTCGAAGAGTTGTTGGTGGGTCACCACGCCTTGAAGCGCTACACCGAGCACCTCGTATGTCCGTGGGTTGCCAAGGTCGATGCTTTCTTGAACAGCGTCGGACCTCCGCTTCGCGAGGCGCCCGAGCGCTGGGACAAGTTCACGGTCACGGAGATGAGAGCCCAGCTCAAGAAGGGCAAGACCGAAGCGGACCTGCCGAAGCACCCTTTTTTCGAGGCTGCTGAGGCCTACGCCTTGCAATGCGATGCCCACCATGCTGCGCGGGACCGGGCGGTCCTCATGTTAAACCGCCGATTTGTTGATTTCGTGTCCGAGCGGTGGCCGCAGCGCATGCGACAGGCGGGGTGGTTGAGCTTCAGCGACCAGATCCACTTGGTCGATGCGGCTCTGGAAGGAGCTGGCGGTGACGCGCTAGCGCGCGCCGTGCGAGGGCGATTTAAGGTCGCCCTCATCGACGAATTTCAGGACACGGATCGCGCGCAATATCGCATCTTTCACCGGCTCTGGTCCAATGCATCTTTGTACCTGATCGGCGATCCCAAACAGGCGATTTATGGTTTCCGAGGGGCAGAGATCTTCGCCTATTTGCACGCGGCATCGCAGGTGCCGACGAGCGCCCGTCACACCATGGGGATCAACTGGCGTTCCGATCCAACGTTGATCCGCGCGGTGCAGACTCTGTTTGACGACGTCACCGATCCCTTCGTTCTCGATGGGCTTCCCTTCGTCGAGGTTGGGCCCCGGGAGGGAGCCGCCGATGTCTTCGTGGCGCAGGGGGATGTGGCGTCTGCGCCGCTCGAGGTGCTCTTCGTTTCGGGGGCGCAGAAAATGGCGAAACCCACAAGCGGCATGGGCATCGCGAGGGCCGTGGCCCGGGACATTCGGGAACTGATCGACAGCGGATCGACGATCGCCGGTAAGTCGATTGTCGCCCAGGACATCGCCGTGCTGACCCGGGATAACGACCAAACCCAATGGGTACAGCGCGCGCTGCTGGCAGAGGGGCTGCACGCTGTGGTTCGAGGTAACCAGAGTGTATTCGAGGAAGGGCAAGTGGTGACCGACGATCTTCGGAGCGTGTTGGCTGCCGTGCTCGAGCCTCGCCGCGAACCTCTACTCCGTGGTGCGCTGCTCACCTCGCTTTATGGCAAGTCGGCCAACGACCTCGACGGGCTTCAGCGGGACGACGCAAAGTGGGGCGCTTGGGTGGAGCGGTTTACCGCTTATCGCCGCTTGTGGATCGACAAGGGATTCGCCCGCATGCTCAAGGTGTTGCTCGTGGAGGGGGCCGTCGAGGCGCGGCTCCTTCATCGACCGGACGGGGAGCGGCAGTTGACGAATCTGAGGCACCTGATGGAGTTGACCCACGCGGCGGAGCGCGAGCAGCACCTCGGGCCGACGGCCGTGACCGAGTGGTTCGACGCTCAGCGGTGCCCCAAGAAAACCCGCGGAGCCGAAGACGTTCAGCTACGACTCGAGCGAGATGATGAAGCCGTGACGGTCATCACCTTGCACAAGAGCAAAGGCCTGCAGTTTCCTGTTGTGTACCTGCCATTCTGTTGGCCCGGTGTTCGAGGTCCGTCTGGGGTTCCCAAGCCGGTCCTGTTTCACGATGAGAACGCCGATCACGCGGCGACCCTGGATTTGGCGGGGGCGGACACCAACGTTCAATCCAATGCGCGGGAACAGCTGGCGGAGGACTTGCGGCTTCTCTACGTGGGCCTCACACGCGCCAAGCATCGCTGCTCTGTCGTTTGGGGTCGGCTCAAGGGGCATGAGACCTCTGCTATTTCGTATCTTCTACGACCCCATGCCTCGCGACGGATCGGTGCCGTCGCCGAATTGCTGCGGCTCTATGACGGCCTCGAAGAAGCGGACCTTCGGACGCGGCTCGATGAGAAATTCGTGGACAGCCCGGGGAGCCTTGTTGTTCGGCCCTTGCCGATGGACCTGGAGCCCAGCCGTCGCGCGCTCGGCCATGCGTCCCCAGCACTGCGCGCACCGCGAGAGGTCGGCACGCGGGTCAGGAGTTGGTGGCGGGTGACGAGTTTTTCGGGTTTGGCTTCGGCGGGCGCGGACCGTCACCTCGACGACGTCCGCGATCAAGATGAGGACCTGTCTTCCTTGCCGGATCTTGCGCCGGCCAACGAGTCGCGCGAGCCGTGTTTGCTTTCGGAGTTTCCTGGGGGAACGAAGGCAGGCAACTTCTTTCACTACGTTCTCGAGCGGCTCGCTTTCGACGATCTGTCCGATGAGGCGCTGCGTCCGCACATCGAGCGGGGGCTCCAGCAGTACGGATTCTCCCCTCCGACGTGGACGGCGCCGGTGTCCGATGCGCTGCGTTCGATCATGACGACGCAGCTCGGCGTTGGCAGCGAAGCGTTTTGCTTGGCTGAGGTCGACGGCTGGCTGCCGGAGTTCGCCTTTCACATCCCCTTGGGGCAAGCGAACGTGGCGCAGGTGGTCGCCTCTCAATTGGCCGATGTGTTGCGCGCACATCCCAGCGAGGGCTTGCTCTCGAGCTACGCCGATAGGCTCGAGCGTTTGGGCTTCGCTCCCGTAGAGGGTTTGCTCAAAGGCTACATCGATCTCGTGATGCGCAAGGATGGGCGCTGGTACCTCGCGGATTACAAGAGCAACTATTTGGGTGAGGACATGGACGCTTATCGAGCCGACCGTCTGCCCGCGGCGATGGCGCACGGGCATTACTATTTGCAGTCTCATTTGTACGGCGTCGCGCTTCACCGTTATCTCGAATGTCGGCTGCCTGACTACGACTACGATTCACACTTTGGTGGTGTCCATTACCTGTTCCTCCGGGGGATGAAGCCGACCACCGGTCCGAGTCATGGCGTGTTCTTCGAGCGGCCGCCCAAAGGCCGCATCGAGGCCTTGTCACGGATTCTGGCTGGGAGTCGGGGGGAGAATCGATGAGCGCGCGTCTCGATGAACTACTCGAGCGGGGGGCGCTCGCCTCTATCGACGTCGCGTTGGCCGAGCGGCTGTCGCGTATCGCTGGCGAAGACGATGACGACGTCATGCTGGCTGTCGCGCTGGCGAGCCACGCGGTCCGGTCCGGTCATGTGTGCCTGGATCTCGACGAGCAAGCGTCGACGTTTCTGCGTGATGAGCACGAAGAGTGGATCGTGGACATCGCGCTGCCGAGCGCTGAAGCGTGGGCGGCCGCGCTGCGAAAGAGCGCTTTGGTGGGAGGATCCGAGGAGAATACGCCTTTGATGCTCGACGAAGGTGGTCGTCTCTACTTGAGGCGTTACGCCAGCTACGAGAGAAGGCTCGCTGACGTGATCCGTGCGCGGGTCGTCGACGTGCACGACGTCGACGAGGACCTCCTCGCGCAGGGGCTGGCTCGGCTTTTCCCCTCGGCTGGTGCCGATCCGCAGAAGCGCGCCGGCGAGCAGGCGCTGAGGCGCGGTATCTTCGTCATCGCA
>JAPYTK010000267.1:0-6166 GCA_029941785.1 Polyangiaceae bacterium
GACCCAAGGCGTCCTGGGCGAGCAATTTCTGGCCATCGATCCAGGATCGGCGGACCAGCCCGTTCTGAAGGACAATGCACACATTCGAGGACTCGACCCGCCACGACTCGACCGACTCATCGCCGAGAGTTACGACCTGCTGCACACGACCGTGCGTGCCATCCGACAACATCGACCCCAGCTCAAGCTGATCGTCGACGGCCTCGGAAAGACGCTCAAGGGCACGGGCGACTTCATGGAGCGGCACGCTGGCAATCTGGACAAGGTCGCCGAGAATGTCACCAAGATGAGCGACGACGGCGCGCAGGCCGTGGAGACAGCGCGAAAGAAATACGTCGAAAACCCGGCGATCGACCGAATCATCGCCCAGATCGACCGCACGACCGCCAGCACGGCGCGCGATCTTCCGCCGATGCTGACCCAGAGCAAGTCCCTGCTCGCCAGCGCGAGCAAGCTCACCGGTGCCCTGAGCAGCGACAAGCAGCTCGCCCGCATCGACAGCATGATGGCCGATTTGGCTACCACGACCAAGTTGGCCAAGGCCGCGACCACCGATGCCCAGCACATCGCAGCCCACATCCGCCGGGGTCGGGGCAGCATGGGGGCCCTGGTCATGGACGAACAATTGTTCGATGATCTTCAAGAACTAGCCCGAGATCTCAAGCACAACCCCTGGAAATTCTTCTGGCGAGAGTAGCCGCGGCGCCTCGATCCGGCGCCCTGGAGCGTCCCGCTCAGTCCGCCAAGGTGGCGATCAGCTCGCCTTCCTTGATCGCCTGCCCTTCGGTCACGTGGATGGTCTCGACCGTGCCGTCGTCGTCCGTTTCGACGGGCATCTCCATCTTCATCGACTCCAAAATGGCGATGACATCGCCCTCTTCGACCTCATCGCCGACCTTGACTTCGATTTTCCAGATGGTGCCTGTGATGTGGGCCTTGACCTCAATTGCCATGGCTCCGGAGGTTACCACGGACAAAACGGGGTTGCGCCACCCAATTAATTGCGCCAAGCAAGAATGACGCACAAAGCGATTTGGGTATAGAATTCAGTATGGTCGCTGGCGCCCGCGTGCAGTAGAAGATCGCCAGGCCGTGTCAGTTCCATCGGAGAGTTGGCGCCGCAACGAGGAGCGTAGGAGGAAGCCCGCAGATGTCGGAAGAGCAGGAAAGTTCGGTACTGTTTTCACTCAAAGAGCTGATGTCGATCGAGGAAGATCGCATTCAAGCTGAAGAACACGCCAGCGAAGAGGAAGTCCGTCAGGAGGAAGTCGCTCGGATCCAGGCTGAACAAACCGCCCGTTCAGCGGAAGAGGCACGGGTTCAGGCCGAGGAAGAACGCCGGCGCCAAGACGAGCAGCGCCAACGAGAAGAAGAAGCCCGCATCGCCGCCATCGGGCATGCCGAAATGGCCAAGGCGCAAGCGGAGACCGAGAACAAGGCGCGGCTCGATGCCATGACAGCGCAGCAAGCGCACGAGCAAAAGCTCGTCGCCCTGCGCCAGGACAAGATCAAGAAGCGCCTTCAACGTGCAGCCATCGCCCTGGCCGTGCTCGTCATCGCGGGTGGCGGGATCGGCGGATACATGTGGGTGCAGAACATGCAAGAGCAAGCGCTCGCCCTCAAGACACAGCAAGATCAAATCGACCGTCAGAAAGCGAAGCTGGCCAAAGACGCCAAGGAGCGCGAGGAGCAGGACAAGAAGATCGCGACTCTGACGGCAGCGCTCGCGCAAGCCTCGACCCCTGAGGAGGTTGCCAAAATCAGAGCCGAACTCGCGACGGCCCAAAAGAAGAGCGTCGGGGGGCGTGTTCGCACTCGCGGTGTCAAAGTCAAAAAGCCAGGCGGCGGCCGCAAAGCTTGCGCCCCGGGTGATCCGCTCTGCGGGCTCTGAGCCAGGTGCCTTTGCTGGCTCACGCCATATGCCGTTGAGGGCTCACGCCATATGACCGTCGACGCCATGCGCGAGAGGCTGATCTTCGCACTCGATTACCCGAGCCTCGAAGACGCAAGAATCGGCGCGAGCGCGGTGAGCGGCGCCGTCGGCGTGCTGAAGGTTGGACTCGAGCTTTACGTGGCGCATGGGCCCGAGGCCGTCGCGCTCGGCAAGGACTACGAGCTGCCGGTATTCCTCGATCTCAAGCTGCACGACATTCCGGCCACCGTGGGCCGAGCGGTCGAGCGCGTCGCGCAGCTCGGGGTGCGCTACCTCACGGTGCACGCCTCCGGCGGGGAGGCCATGCTGCGAGCCGCGGTCGAAGCCGCCGGGTCGGCACCCGAGCCGCTCGACATCGTCGCGGTCACGGTGCTCACCTCACTCGACGACGACGACCTCGCCGCCCAAGGGATCGCCAGCGACTCCAGGGCGCAAGCCACCCGTTTGGCCGAGCTCGCCTACCGCGCTGGCGTACGCGCCTTCGTGTGCTCAGCGGAAGAGGTCGGCTCCTTGCGAACCGCCCTCGGACCGGACGCCGTCCTGATCACCCCTGGGATCCGGCCGGCCGGTACCGCGAGCGGCGATCAAAAGAGAGTGCGCACGCCAGCCGCCGCGATGACCGCTGGCGCGAGCATGCTCGTAGTAGGGCGCGCCATCCGTGATGCCGACGATCCCGCCAGCACTGCCCTCGCCATCACGCGAGAGATGGCCGAAGCATGATCAACGAAAGCGGAGATCCCCCCGGTTCGCAGGACACAGGCCAAGTCCCTGCTGGTCGCGACTCCGAGCCAGACGCCAGCCAACCTGAGGCTGAAGACTCACGCCTGGTGTACGGACTGCAGCCCGTGCGCGAAGCCCTCCGGGTCCACGGGAGCGCGGTGCTCCGGCTCGCCTTGGACATCAAGGACAACAAGCGCCTCGATGGAGTTGCGCGACTCGCCGAGAGCGCAGGCGTTCAAGTCGACCGACGCTCTCGCGCCGTGCTCGACCGCGTCACGCGCGGCGGTCGCCATCAAGGCGCCGTCGCCGAAGTGCCGCGCCTCGACGTGCTGACAGAGATAAGCCAGCTGCCGCTCGGACCGCACTCCCTGTTCATGGTTCTGGATAAAATCACCGATCCGCAGAACTTCGGAGCGGTCATTCGCTCCACCGTCGCCCTGGGCGATGGCATCATCATCTGGGGAGAGCACGGCACGGCGCCACTGACCCCAGCCACTTTTCGGGCATCGGCCGGAGCCATCGAGCATGCCACGCTCTGCTGCGTGCGCAGCTTGCGAGCCGCGGTGGGCGACCTGTCCTCACACGCCATCCAGACCGTCGCCCTCGACGCCCACGCCGAAAACGAACTCTCCGACCTCGATCTCTGCAAACCGACGGCCCTCGTCATTGGCGCAGAAGATCAAGGCGTGAGTCGGGGCGTGAGACAGGCGTGTGACCACACCGCCAAACTGCCCATGCGGGGGCGCCTCGACTCACTCAATGCTTCAGTCGCCGCTGCCGTCGCCTTGTACGAAGTGCAGCGTCAGCGCACCCGGGCGACCATGCCCTGAAGCCGAGATCAGATTGGCACCATCGTGTGCTCTGCTGCTGACAGGGCACCATGGCACACAGCGACGAGACGGGTCGCCGGGACGTTGACTACATGACAGCGTTGAGCCACCTGCTCGAAACGCTCCTTCAGCACGCTCAGTTCGAAATCGTACGGGACGTCGATGATTTCCGGAGCGACCATACGCCCAAACATGGTCACGCGGGCCAGCACGCTGAGCGCCTCGACCGGCGTGGCGTAATCCGCACCGACGGCGCTCGTGATGGATTCGGGCAGGGCATTGCGGCTCAACAAGCGCGCGCCAATCTCCCAACTCGTGATCGTAAAGTGCTCGCGCTCCAGTTGGCCGCGGCGGTCCCAATCGCCATCCGCATGTTGCAACAGCGCAGAGTAGGCTTCGCCATCCACCGCCACGCACGCCATGGCTCCGACCTCACTCAGGAGCCCCGCGACAAACGCCACGCCGCAATCAACACCCCCGACCTCGTTCGCCAGCAACCCGGCCAAGCTCCCCGCGAGGACGGAGGAACGATGAAAACGCGTGCTCAGTTCGTGCTCGCTTCGAAACGCGGCCATCAAGGCCATCGCGGACGCCATCTGATGAATCTGGCTCAAACCCAAGGTCAGTACAGCGTGACCGAGGGTATCGACCGGGCGGCCCCGGCGGAACACCGCGCTGTTCGCGATGCGCATGGCCTCGGCCGCCAAAGCGGGATCACCGGCCAAGGCCTCGGCCACGTCGCCGATATCCGCATCTACGGCGCCAGCAATCATCATGACCCGCTGCGCTGCCGCGGGGATGGGACACACTTCTGCGATGCGGTCGAGCAGGATGGCGACGGTCTGAGCATCCGCCGCAGTCGTCGATTCGTTGCTCATCGCGGCCAACATACGTCAGATCGATGTCGCTCGCTAGCCCACCGGCAGGCTCGTGATCCCCAGCAGCAAACGGCAAGCCGATAGCCGCTATCGTTTTTGCAATTTCAACTAGTTAACGGAGAACTCTAAGCCACTTCATGCATGATGATACGCAACTCATTCACCTGAACACCAAACCAGTGACGGGTCGCGTGATATTATATTAAATGTAACTATGTTGTGTTCCATTCAGCTCGCTCATTCACACCTATAAATTCAAGCTCTTAAACATGTGAAGCAAAGTGAAGGATCAAAAGGGCCCAATTTGCTTCAGGCACTTTCGAGCCTACTGAACACGCGCTGAAACGCCGCGACGGCTCGGTCCACGTCCTCGCTCACTGTATCCTCGCCCAGCGAGATGCGAACAGCGCCCCGGGCGCGCTGCGGCCCAAGCATGGCCGTGATGACTTTGGACGGCTCCGAACTGCCCGCACTGCAGGCCGATCCGCTCGACACCGCGACGCCTTCCAGATCGAGTGCGGCACACAGTTCGTCTCCCCGCCACCCCTCCCACGAGAGGTTGCTGACATGCGGAACGCGCGACGCCGATCCGTTGAGCCCGACCCTCAGGCCGGCGTCGGTGGCGAGCTTCGTCAATCGTCGTTCGAGATCGTCACGCAGCGGGGCCAAGCCACGGTAACGCTCCGGCCCGGTCTTCGCCCGATCCGCGGCCACCGCAAACCCGGCAGCCGCCACAGGATCCTGGGTTCCTGGACGAGCGCCCTTTTCCTGTTCGCCTCCACGAAGAAGAGGTTGCAGCTTCAAGCCCGGACGACCGATCACCGCGCCCACACCTTTGGGACCTCGGATCTTGTGCGAGGCGACCGTGATCCAATCGGCCGCTCGCCAGGCCTCACTCGCCACCTTGCCAACCGCCTGCACGGCGTCGACATGGAGATGCGCCCCTCGCGCCGCGACCGCCGGCGCCAACTGCTCGACCGACTGGATCACGCCCGTTTCATGATTGACGGCTTGAAGCGAAACCATGGCCAGCTTCTCGCACCCAGCCATGACCGCCTCGACGGCGTTCGGATCGACACGACCATCCGCGCCCACCTCGACGAATCTCACGTCGACACCACGCCGCGCCAAGGTCTCCGCGGCCTTCACGACCGACGGATGCTCGATCCGACTCAGGACCAAACTCCCTACCGCCACGCCCGCCTCGCCAAGAAAAGGTTGCGCGAGCGCCAAATTGTTCGCCTCCGTTCCGCCAGACGTCAACGTGACGTCCACAGGGTCACGCACGACGAGTCGCGCCACCGCCTCCCGCGCCGCCTCGACCTCGTGCCTCGCGCGCTGCCCCTCACGGTGTACACTCGCCGGGTTGCCCCAGACCACGCCAGCCGTCGCCGCCATCGCTGCAAGCACGTCAGCATGAGGTGGCGTCGTGGCATTCCAATCGAGATACACCCGCCTACGCTGGGCGTCGGGAAGAGGTTCAGCCACCGTCCGCTCGTCTCTCAAGCTCGCCCGGTGACTCCCTCGCCACCGTGAGGCGGAACGCCGATCCGTTGACCGCGACGCCACCAATTTTCTCCGCAGCAGGCGACCGCACGGTCAAGTCTCCTCCCAGACCACGCGCGGTGCGTCTCACGATCGCCAATCCGACGCCGGTGCCACCGTGCTCACGCGTCACCGACCCGTCGACCTGATAAAACGCGTCGAAGATTCGGTCTTGTCGCGCGCGGGGTATGCCAATCCCGCTGTCAGCCACGCACAACTCGTAGTGTCCCGAAGGCAAGCGCTTCGTTTTGACCGCCACG
>JAPYTK010000267.1:6176-7007 GCA_029941785.1 Polyangiaceae bacterium
GGTACCTCCACTCGGAGTGAACTTGATCGCGTTGTCCAGAAGCTGGCGAACCGCACGCTGCAGCCGTTCGCCGTCGCCCACCCCGGACCAATCGCCGTCTGGAAACTCGCACAGGATCTGCAATCCTGCATCCACCGCCCGATCCTGCAGAGCCGCGACCGCCGCCCGCACGCTCCCGAGAAAATCATAGGGCTTGCGGGCAAACCGCATCCTTCCGGTCTCAAGCCCCGTCACGTCGAGCAGATTGTCGATGATGGCACGCAAGCGTCCAGCACAATCCTCCATGGCCTCGATCGCTCGGTGTTGTGCAGGTGCGAGTTGTCCCAGCTCTTCGTCGAGCAAGAGGCGAAGGTAGCCGACGATGGGTGTCATCGGCGTCGCCAGTTCGTGAGATACGTTGCGGTAAAATGCGGTTCTGCCCGCGTCGAGTTGTCGCAGCCGCTCATTGACCCCAGAAAGTTCGGCAACCTTCTGTTCGAGACGCGCGACGATTCGCTGACCCTGCTCTTGCAAACGCTCGCTGCGCCGAGCGGGGGGCTGATCGCGTTCGCCAGACAAATAAGCTTCGATCGTCCGGGCGAAGGTCTTGGCGTCGATCGGCTTTTGCAAGAACCCGTCGCAGCCCACCGCCAAACTGGTATCCCGATCGCCCTCGGCGGTGATCGCGACGATCGGCACGCGGCGCAAGGAGGCTTCGCCACGCAATCGCAAGGTCACCTCAAACCCGTCGAGCCCAGGAATGTTGATGTCCACCAAGACGAGATCGGGATCGGAGGAACACGCCAGCCGAACGCCCTCGATGCCATCCTCGGCCTCGAGTACGTCGTGTCC
>JAPYTK010000268.1 GCA_029941785.1 Polyangiaceae bacterium
CGTGGTGTTCGAGACCGAGCCGCTCGAAAGCGACGTGACCATGGCCGGCCCGCTCGTTGCCAACTTGTGGGTGTCGATCACCGGCAGCGATGCTGATTTTGTCGTGAAACTGGTCGATGTCTATCCAGCAGATTACGCAAACCCGACGCCCAACCCTCGGAAGGTCCGGATGGGTGGCTACCAACAGCTCGTCCGCGGCGAAGTGATCCGGGGCAAGTTCAGGAACAGTTTCGAAAAGCCTGAAGCGTTCGTGCCCGGCAAACCGACCTTGGTTCGGCTCACGCTCCCGGACGTCAGTCATAGCTTCCGGACGGGCCATCGAATCATGGTGCAGGTGCAGAGCAGCTGGTTCCCGCTCGTCGACCGCAATCCGCAGGTGTTCACCAACATCTACACGGCCAAAGCGAGTGATTTTACCAAGGCCACCCACCGCATCTACCGCACCGCAAAAATGCCATCGGGTCTACACGTCACCCTCGCGCCCTGACCTTCGAGTACCCGCATCGAGCGGGCGCAATCGCTCACTTGCAGTGGTCGTAGTTGCCCTGGCACATGGCCAAGGCTTGTGGGATCGTAATCCCAAAACTGATCGCGATTTGAGCCTTGTGCAGCTCGCAAATACAGGGAGGACAATAGGCCTCGCCGGCCGTGCCACCCCCAGGCTTACCGTTCAACTGGTCACAGTTCTGGCCAGATTGGTCCAGACACACGTTGCAACCGCCCCCCTGCTCGATGTTGTCCTTCGTCGCGGGGTAACACAATCGGCACAATCGGCAGCCTTGCTCGCCCTGCAGACAGTGCTTGCTGCTGTTCGGATCCGTTTTGCAACCGGGATCAAAGTAACGCCACGCGATACCGCTGCTCAGGCCACCGAGGGAGTCCGCGCACACATTCATGTTCACGTCCTTGCCGGTGCAGGTGCCACACGTATCCGTCGACGGGCCCGAGCCACCAGCGCCGCCGGCACCACCTGCGCCCGTCGTCGAACTCGCCGTCGAGCTCGTCGTCGGGCCGGTTGTGCCACCGCCACCGCCGACCATGCCCGTCGTCGACGACGCCGCGCCGCCCATGCCCCCGACCGAGGCGCTGGACACCGCACCGCCCATGCCCCCGACCGAGGCGCTGGACGCTGCACCGCCAACGGCGCTCGAAAGCTGATAGGGCTTCTCCTCGACGCCCAAGACGAGATGACATGCGCCCAGGGCCATGGCGGTCCAGACCGCGCCCAAAATCGCCAACTTCGCCCTCACCAGCTACCTCCAATCCAAAGGCCACCGCCATTGTGCGCCACGACCGGCAGAACGTGGATCGGACGAGCCTGCGGCCTGGCATCGTCCGCCTCCGCCGACGGAGCCATCAGCCACATGAGGACGCCTCCGGCGAGCGCTGCGCCACCAACGGCGAAGGTCGCCGTTGCGACGTGGCTCGAGGTCAACGCCTGACTCGTGAGATCCGCAGCAGCCTGGGTCGAACACGTTGTGTCGCCACAGTTCGCCGAGGCGTCATCGTTCTTGCCCTTGGCGTCGACGGCAAAATACGACCCGACGCCGAGCCCTGCGACTCCCACGACCGTCAAGCCAATCGCCGCCACCTTGTAGCCAGTCGAAGCACCCGCCACCTCATCAGATCTGGCGGCCGCCGGCATGGCGGGTTCGGTCGGCAGCTTTTCCGCGCCAGCTTGTTTCTCGAGTGAGGGGATCTCGACCGCCTTGGTTTTACCCTCCTCGTTGACCTCGATGGCCTTCGACCACGTGGCGTAACCGGGAGCGGAGGCCTCGAGTTGATAGGTGCCCGGGTCGACGGGCGTCGCATTCCCCCACAGTGCGTCAGAAACGATCTCGCCGTTTCGCTTCACTTCGAACCCTTTTATCTTCTGGTTGCTCGCGACGTCGATTTGCAGCTTCGACAAGCGCGGTTCGAGCTTGCCCGCCCTCTCGTTCGCAACCTCCACCCGTTGCTGCTGTCCGGCCAGTTGGGCAAGATCTTGAGCCTCACGAAAGTTCGCCCAGGCGCTGGCCAACTTGCCCGCCTTTTCAAATGCATCCGCGGTGTACAGCAGCGTGCCGATCCCTGGATCGAGGCGTTGGCTTGCCTGAAATTTCTTCGCGGCCTCGAGGTGTTTGCCCTCGTCGAGCAGTTTCTTCCCTTCCTGAAACAGGGATTCCGCTGCAGCTTTGCCCGCATCGCTCTGGCCAAGGACGGGCACGCTGAACGAAACAGCGACCAGTAGAAGGGCGATCGCGGCAAAGAACTTCATTCTCGAACACGATACCACAGAGACGAGCCCTCGCTCATTTTCGACCGCCGAAAGGGTCGGAACTTTGTCGTGGAGGGGCAGGACGTACGGGAGCGGGCGGAGGTGTCGAGACGGGGGGAGGTGCCGCTGCACTCGCGCGGACGCGGGTCGGCAGCGGCGACTTGATGGGCTTCGCCGGGGCAACGGGCGCAGCGTCACTTTGGGCGGTCGCCACCGACGCAGAAGGAGCAGGAGGAGCAGAGCTCGCAGAAGGCGTCGGCTCGGCTACGCTCGGCGAGCCCGCGAGGACCGCCGTCGTTGGAGCGACCCGTGCCGGCACGTGCGCGTTGGCCGAAGCGCTCAACGCGCCCAACCCTCGCGCCGCAGGCTCAGGCTGGGCGACCGTGAACCGGTAAACGCCATATGCACCTGCGGCGAGCCCTACCCCCATTGCCACGACGAACGGTAGGCGGCCCTTGCCGTCATTCGAGGTCTCCGCCGTCGGCTTCGCAGCCTCCGCCTGGGCCTGCTCGATGATGGCCAGCGGCGCCACGGGGTTGTCCTGGGGCTCGGCACTACCGCTGAGCTCGAGCTGATCCGCACCCGAACCGCTCACGTCGAAACGCGGCGCCAGGACCTGCAGCTCAAGCTCGGTCGCGCCCACGAGCATATCCTTCGTGAGCTTGTCCCCCTCCGGGAGCACGGACAACAGCGCCTCGATCATGTCCCGAGCGCTCGCGAAGCGCCGTGAGCGATCGGCGACCAGGCACGCGTGCACAATTGCAGCGATGTCACGCGGTACCCACGGAGCAAAATCTTGAAGCGGGGGCGTTTGGGCCGAGCAGATGGATACGATCAAATCGCCCAAGCTCTCGGCATCCTGGAAGGGTGCACGACCAGCCAACATCCGGTAGAGCACAACACCGACCGACCAAAGGTCCGAGCGGTGGTCGATATCTCGCAAGCCCCGCGCTTGTTCCGGAGACATGTAGAGTGGCGAACCCAGCATCGTGCCGGTCTTGGTGATGTCATAGCCAGAACTCGACTGGCGAACATCTTCCTCTTTGATCTTTGCGACTCCAAAGTCGAGCACCTTGACCGTGACGATATCGCCCTCCCGCTGATCGAGAAAGAGGTTGGCCGGTTTGATGTCGCGGTGGATCACACCCGATTCGTGCGCCTTTTCCAAGCCCCGACAAGCCTGGATGGTGATCGCCAGAGCCGTCTTCCACGGGAGAGGTCCCGCCCGTTTCGCGAGCTCTTTCACGTCCTCCCCCGACATCATCTCCATCACCATATAAGGGGCGCCCGTCTCCGGATCGGTGCTCACATCGATGATCTCGACGATGTGTTTCGTCTCGATCGTGCCCGCTGTCCGGGCTTCCCGACGAAAGCGCCGAACGGCATTTTCACCGACGTGGGCCAGATCTTGACTGATCACCTTGATGGCGACCCGGCGCCCGGTGCCCGTATGGACACCCGCATAAACGGTACCCATTCCCCCGGCACCAATCTGTTCAGCGATCTTGTATCGCCCCTCGAGAACTCTGCCGATCATGGTTGACGTGCCCGTGATGGTTGCACTTTGAACGGCCGAGAGCAAATCCGCGGCCAGTCGCCCGGGGTCGCGAGGGGCCAGGTCATCTCACTCGTCCTCCGCGAGCTCGCGCGCGCGCTGGGCCGCCACGAGAACAGCATCATCGGCCATACTCGGACTGGCTGTTTGGATCCGGCCACGGGGCAGATCGTCCTCAGACGGAGCGCTAATTGTCTTCTTCTCGTCGTCCAAGGTGTCTTCCCAGGCTTCGGGGTCGCTGGGCATGTCACTCAGCACATGATCGGGCCAGTTGATGGGATGGTCCGGCTGCTCAATGCCGACGACCGCACATACCTGGTCCGCGTCGACATCCACCGGCAAGCGCATGCAGGCACGCCACACCATCGACACGCAACCCCGCAAGACATCGATGTGGAGCAAGTCGAGCCGCGCCGGAATCTCTTCGGGGAGCTCCGCCGGCCCACTCAACCGCACGCGACCCAGAGCGGATGGTAGCTGGAAACGCACCTGATCCCGCCGTTCGTGCATGCCTTCGAGGACGATGACCTCGTGGCCAGACAGATGAGACAGCCGCTGGTCGATCGGCGCACACTGGAAGAAACTCCAGTCGATGCCAGCCGGGATGACCGCATCGGACTTCTGCAACATCCGCCAGCTCGCACCTTTCAGTCTTTTCTTTCGCACGGCCCAGCTCGCAGGGATCGGAGCAAAACAAGCGCACACCCGATCGGGTTGCTCCGGATCGATTAGGTTGGGCGGTTTCTCGGTCCCAGCGCCGTGCCCCGTGCCGATGGGGTTGTCCGCAAAACCGAGACCGCCGAGCGCAAACTCGTAACAAAGAGGGACCGTATCGAACGGGGCTGGCGTATCCTCAGGGGTGGCGCGATCCCCTAATACCTCGATCGACTTGTCGAGCACGATCGAGTTTTCCCGTGCGATGACCAGGCGCGCCCGTCCGCGATTGGCCCCGTCTCGAGCGAAGGCGTGGGCCGAGACGACAACATCGGCGTAGTCGAGACGAGGAACGATTTCCCGGATCTGCGTGAGGCTCCGGAGGGGGTGGTCGTCGTAGTGACGCTCCTTGTCGCTCACGGGCTCGGCATCCACGATGCCAAGCACGCCGTCCAAGCCAAGACGGAAGCTCGCCTTCGCCGCGAACGTGACGTGCTGTTGGCCGTCGAGTGTCCATAGGCAAGATCCGCCAGCGGCGTGACCAATGGCCCGCACCTCGATCGGCCACGGGGGGGTCATACGACTCCCTCTCGCGCTTCGAGAGCGCAGACGGCCATGTCACTCCGTGCCATCATCCTTCTCGCGCAAGCCCTGAACAGTCGTCCATCCGACGATGGATAATAGGCCATGAGCAGCGACAAGGGGACAGTGAATCGCCCCGATACGTCATCTCAGGCGCCGATGGTGCCGGCGGGAGCCTACAAGGGCTGTTCTGCACCGACCTGTGCAAAGTTCTCAGGGTCGTTCTGGCTCAGGTAGCTCGCTCCGATCCACGCCTCGGATCGGGCGAAGTGGCTGATCCGTACCTCGTCGAGCCTCCCGGCAAAGAAGCCAGAAAAATACGAGAATTCCGAGCGCCCACCAAGACGCAAGGTGTGGTGCGGCTTATCTAGCTTCGTCGCCATACCGTTCTTCAGCGCGATCAACTGACCATCGACATACAGCGTCCACACGGAGCGCTTGGTCACTTCATCGTGGTCTTGAACCCAAACGAGGTGATGCCACGCGCCGTCCGCTGCAGATCCATTCGTTCCCAAAAAACCCACCCAACCGTGATCGACGCCAACCTCACCCACCTCGTTGTGGTTGAGGCCAAAGAGCTTGTCTCCATCTTCGTGCTTGTCGGGGTCGCTCTTGATCACCACGCCCATCGAACCGGCGGCAGACGTTCTCACCCACGCCGAGACCGTGTAGTCGGCTTGTCCCAGAACCACGGTCGTCGGTTTGGACACCACGATCTCGTCGTCGACACCGTCGAAATCCTGGCCCGAAGCGATCTTGCCGGCAGCCTGGTGGTTGCCCCTCTGCGCGCCGTGATGACCATGACCAGTCGAATCGAAGCTCGTTCCCGTGTCGAGTTCGTCCTGCGTCTCCTCCGATAGGTGCCACACCGCATCAAAGCCATAACTGAAGACCTCCGCCGACACGGAGTGATCACTTGAAGATGACGATCCGTAATACACGTGGAACGTCGTCGCCTGTATCGAGCGCAGCACGGGCAGCAACACCCAGGCGGCGAAACGATGCGTGACCGGATCGTACAACTCGCGCTCATAGGGCAAGTCCTTCCCATCGACGTCGGCGAACACGACATCCCGCCCGTCGGCTCGCGCGTGTTCGAAAAATTCCGGATCGTCGATGGTCACCAACACGGGGAACATATTCAGGTCCGATGTCGCCGCACCGGGCGCGATCGTGATGGGCTTGCGGTAGGCCCACGTCCCCTCGAGCTCGTCCGGAAGGTCGAAACAAGCGCTGTCGTCGATCTGGCAATCCAACGTGCAGGTCAGTTTGCCGGCATCCGACTCGTCCGAAACACAATCCCGGGCCCCGAAGTCCTCCCCGTCGCACTCCTCGGTTCCTTCTTTGAGGCCATTGCCGCATTCGGGCGCGCCCAATCCGCCGCCAGAAATCGCTGCGCCGGATGTCCCGAATGCAGGCCCGCCCGCGTCGGCACGAGTCGAACTCATCGTCCCGTGTCGGTCCAATGAGCAGGCTGCCCACGAGAACACGAGGTGAACCAAGGCAGTCCACCTCACAAACTCAGCGGCCTTGCGACGTTCCCGGCGCGTCAGGAATCGACTCCTCATTTGAAATCCCGTCCTAACAACTCGTCATTGCAGGAGTCGTGCCGATCCCACGGCCCCTCGCAGCACTTTTTTTCGCGGATTTGGCAGCCATTTCCTGCCCCGTCCCCTGCCACTGGACAGGCTGGTCCCCGGTCCATGTTGGTCCATGTACGAAGTCGCCTACACGCACGGAAACGGGCGCGGTGCACCGGTTCCGGGGTCTGCTCAGTCGTCTGGGCAATCGTCTTTGCACGCCACGCTGCTGCATTGGAGCAGCGTCTCGAGCGCCTTCACGCCGTTGGGAAAATCGCTGTAACACTCCTGGTGGCAGGATAGAGC
>JAPYTK010000269.1 GCA_029941785.1 Polyangiaceae bacterium
AAGTTGTACGACGGAACCCGATCGTTTTCCGGCACGAGACTGACCAAACCCGCCACGGTGTCCTGAACCCAGCGACCGGCCGGGTAATTCCCCGTAGCGGAATACGTGTCTTGAAGGCTGAGCTCTCCCGGTGGCGACTCGCCCGAGTGGCAGCTAACGCAGTGGGTGTCGAGCAGAGGGCGCAGCTGATGCAAGTAGGTCAGCGTCTGTTTGGCAACCGAAGGCGCCGTCAAATCGACGATGGGTGCTTGCGCCGCGGCGGTGGCAAAATCCATCGGCTCGGCAGCCAGCGTGTCCATCTTCGTGATGCTGACGAAGGGTTGATCATCGAGCATGCCGTGACACGTCGCGCACTTGGCCGGGTACTGCGCTTCGGTCACGCCCGTATCGACCTTGTGCCCCGGAGGCATCGCGAACACGCGGGCGTGTTGCCGCACGACATGACCGTCAGCGTCCACGCCCTGAAACAACAAGAGCTTGCTCGAAGGCACGCGAACCCGAACCGATCCGTCGGCCTGAAGCGGGATGTCACCGAAGCCGTCGCCGCCGTCCTGCGCGCTGACGTTCAAGCGCACATAGCCGGTCCCGTTGTTGCTACCGAGATGCGTCGGGTGGTCGAAAGACTTGCCCCGCACGCTGTTTCGGTAGCCGCGTCCGTCGTTCATGCAGTCGTTGTTGTCGAGCGCCTTGTAAAGCACCCGCAGGCTGGTGATGTTCTTCAAGGGCTCGTACCAGCCCTTCTTGTCGGTCCCCTTGTTGGTGCGGAAGCTGAGCCAGACCGGAACGCTGGCGATGTGAAGCTCGGCCCAGTCGACCGATTCGTCCGTCTTCCAAGGCAGGATCCGCGGAGGCTTCCGCTTGCCCACCCAGGCGGGGTAACGAAACAGGCGTCCGTCGGGCGGAGCGACGAAGACCTCGCGCTCGCCCTTGTGATCGAGAAGCCAGATCCCCATCTTCTTGGGAACGTAGGGCTGCATCGACGCGAGTCGTTCTTGAAGCGTGCTGCCACTGCTGAACTTCAAGTACATCGCCTCGCCTTGGCTGACGTAGGTCAGCTCCGGGTTGTGCGCGATGAACACCCGCCCGTCGGGCGAGTAGGCGGGATCGAGATAGAAGCGCTCGAGGGTGCAGTTCTGTCCGTCCGGTGGCTCTTTGCAGTAGCTGAAGTGGGGATCGTGGGTGTCTATTGTAGGGTCGAGCAGCTTGTACGACGTGAGCGCAGAATCGATCCCGGTACCCAAGGTGTGATCGGCCAAGAAAGGCTGAAACAGCTCGACCGCGCCTCGGCGCCGCCCCGTCTCGCCAATGAGCGTACCGTTAGCGATCTCGACGAGCTTGCCCCACATGTTGACGCCCTGCGTCCGACCAAACAGCACCGGCTGCTCCATCATGCCGTCGGGCGTAGTGCGAATGTAGGAGTGACTGTCGGTGCGCTCCAGGTTCCACACATGAACGGCAACCTGCCCGTTTCGCAGGAAGGTAGGGTGATCGGCCGTGCCGCCGTCGTTGAGATAAATGGTGCGCGCGTCGCTCCCGTCGAGCTTGACGGCGATGATGTTGTCGATGAACTCGAAGCCGTGATAGGTGCGCGCCGCGTGCAAGCCGGTGCGCGGATCGGGGCCGCGGCTCGACATGTAGACGCGCTGGTCGTCGGCTGAAAACACTGGGGTCTTGTCGTCGCTCTTGCGGTACTTGAAGTGGAGGTCCCAGACGCCCTTGAGCGCGCCGCCGTTCTCGTACAGGCCGAACGGCGTGCTGCGCGCGATGAATATTCCCCGGTGGCGTTTCTCTTCAGGGAGCAAAAATCGCGGGTTGACGGCTTTGCCATCCGCGCCAATTTCCGCGATGCAGACATTCCACGTGACGTCTTTCACCCAGTCGTCCTCGGGCTTCACGGGGAGACGGCACTCGAACACCATGCGATCGCCCGCGTGATTGATCGAGAGGTGGCCGAAATCGCACTCGCCCTCCATGTTGCACAGCTGGCCATCGAGAAAGTCGATGGCGTCCCCCTTGGGCTGGAAGGTAGCCGGATCGATGGGCTGCAGCATGATCTTCGCCTCGCCCTGCCGCACACCGTGATCGGCGCGAATGGGCGAACGCGCCAGCGCCCAGTAGATGTTGGGTGAGTCGACGTAGGCGAGGTACTGGGTCGGCGCGCTGAGACCACAATCTGGACAGCGGAGATTTTTCTCGGTCTCGATCCACGACAGGAGCGTTTTGTAGACCGCGTCGTTCTCGGTGAGCACGGCACCGCCGCCATGATCGGTTTGGCGCGGGTGATCGACTGGGAGCACCTTGGTGAGCAGGCGGCTCTGTGTCGGCGCGTCGAGCGAGATCATGTCGAGGAAGGTGTCGTAATTTTCGAGCGTCTCCGCCTCGGTGAAGGTGGCGCCTGCGCGCGCGAGCGAGGCGATGCCGAAGCGATGACCGAGATGGCACGTGCCGCACTCGCTCGCGAGCACCGGCTGGACCTCCGCCTCGAACTGAAAGAACCCCGGCTCGGCGGGATCACCGCAATGTTCGCCGACATATTTCGGTGGGCAATCGCAGGTGTAGTCCGCGATGCCGTCGATGCACGTTCCACCGTTTTCGCAAGGGTTGGGTTCGCAATCGTCGATGTCGGTCTCGCAGCGATCGCCCTCGTAACCCTCGAGGCAGCTGCAGCTGTAGCCCTCTCCATCCGCGGCGCAACTGCCGCCGTTCTCGCACGGGTTGGGCTCGCACGGATCGGAGGCCTCTGGCACGCACTCGCCCTCCGAATTGAGCACCGTGCCCGCCGCGCAACCGCCCGTTCCACCAGCACCCCCGCCGCTCGTCGTGCCCGGCTCACAGCCCGGACAACCGATCTCCCCCGGAGCGCAACCCGCCCAGACGAGTCCGCCGAGGCACACCATCGCAACCAACCGCGCTTTACTCAACGACCAGACACGCATGGATCCAGTTTAAGGCGAACGCTGAGGACGCACAAGGCGCCAGCGAATGGGCTCGCGGTCCGGCGGGCGGCCGGTTCATGTTAGCCGGTAAAGACCTTGCTCACATCAGGGCCCACGAGCGGGTAATGGTGATCGGCGAGCATGCCCTGATCGATCCCAAGTCGCTTCCTCAGCCCAATATGACAGAGTCCTGGTGTAAGCGGCGATTGACCCGCAACCTCTCCTGTGGCGAGCGAGTTCAGATCGAGATCGCGCGCCAGGATCTGCTGGCTCGATTCGTCATAGTGACTGGCTCCGACGACCCGCCCCGGCGTGATCACATCCAAGCCGGCCGTCTGCAGCAGCATCCACGAGGTCACCGGCCAGTGATCTTTACCGTTGGCCACGTTGTACGTTGCGGTCCGCCCAAACTCGGAGGTGATCAATATCACCATGTCAATGTTGCGGGACGCAGCCTCTTGCATGAGCCCATCGAGACCGAGGAGCACGTTCTGAAGTTGCCAAGGATGAAAAGAGTCGTGCTCGGCGTGGGTATCAAAAGAACCTATCGACATCACCCCGGCGCGGGACAGTCCTTGTTCATAGGCAGCAAGCGCAATAAAACCACTCTCAAAGATGCGCCGCGCCGTTCGGGTCGTGTTCGTGTTTGGCGGCATGCTCACGTTGGGACCCGAGTCAATAGCCGCCATCAGTGTTCCGAGCTGGTGGGCATGAGCGCGGGCCCACGCGACGCGCTCCATGGAAGCACGCGCGCCCTGGCGGGGATCCCCATCGATCAGGCGCCCGAGACGCGCGGCACGTGCTTTAACGATGGCGTCGTGCTCTGCCTCGGTGTAAAAGTTTGCGCTCCCGTTCGCGTAAACATTCGGCGACGCGAGCTCCTCGAGATCCATCGTCCGATCCACGCGCGTCGGCGTCACATGTCCTCGCGTCTCGCTGTACCCTCCCCCTGCGAGCACCAGCCACGGCATGCCCATCCCCGCCCCGGTTTCCGCGGCGAAAAGAGCCCCCAGAGCCGGGTAGCCCGCCGCGATCCGCCCCGACGCCGCATAACGACCACCGGATCGATGCCCTACGCTGTGGGTGAACAGCCCATTGATGACCAACAGCTGATCGCGGTAGGTCTCGAAGAAGGTGCCGAAGTTGTAGCCGGTGTCCTTCGGGATCGGCGTGCTCGTTCCACCCAGATCGGCGTAGCGAAAGCTGTCACCCGCGGCCGTGAGCGACGTCGTTGCCGCGGAGAAGGGGATCTGATTCACCTCCGGCCGTGGATCACATAGCAAGGTCGGATCCCAGCCGCCGCCAGCCTGCAAATGCAGAAGCAAGGGACCGCTTTCATCACCCGCAGTTCCTGCACGGGACAAAGTGAGACCGGCGATCCCGGCCGCTCCGAGCTGCAACATCGCGCGGCGCTTCACGGAGTATCCTCGACCGGTTTGATGTGATCGAAGAGAAAGCGATAATCGCTGAGAAGGTAATCTACCACCGCTCGCCACGCTCGGACGGTGTAATGCTCGTCGATGAGCACCTCGCGCCGCTCGAGAGCAGGCAAGCCCTGCGATGCACGCCACTGCGCGTGATAGTCGATCTCCGCCTGCGCGACGCGCTCCGCCATTCCGAGTTGTTTTGGCGGGCTCGGCCGACCTTGCCAAACGCTGTAAAACAGCCCGTAGCTCGCGTTGACCTCCGGGTGGTCTAACGCGAGCGACTCGGCGAGCACCTGGCCGTGTAGATACACGATGTTCTTCTTGATCGCCTCGATAGCCGACGGGAGGGGGTTGCCGTTTTCGTCCTCGGGGACGGTATCGAGATCGACCCACGGAAACAGGCGCCGGGCGAAAGCGCCTTGGTTTTGGCTGGTGATGCTGAAGTCACGGGCCACGATACGCCAGGCCATTTCGTGGGCCATTCGCCCCCAAATGGCGGTGTTGATGACATTGGGAGACGAAAGGGCCACCGCGTGCCCGCCGTTCGGATTGATGTCGATGCCGCCGAGCAGGCTCCACCATTTGGCGTAGCAACCGTTGCCCCCGTTGCCGCAAACCTCTCGATAGCGAACCAGGTGCGAACGCTGGGGCCGATCGATGTCGTTGTTCCAGTGGTAGTTGGCATCGCCTTCTGCGGTTTTAGCGTAGTAGTTGGACCAGGTGCGGCCAGTCGCCGCGATCAGTTTTCTTTCGAGCGACACCGCGCCAGGCATCTTCGCCAACCCCAAGGAAGACAACACGGGCACACTGCCATCCGCACCGTCACGCGTGCGCACCAGCGGTGACATGAGCAGCGCCACGACGAGTTCGCGCAGGTCGCGACCCTTGTCGTAAAAGACGCGGGCGATGGTGTCGAACTGAGCACGCTGGTAACGCCAGGCGCGTGCAGCCTCGACGTAGTCCTCCCGGTCGGGATCGGGAATGCTCAGCGGCTCTCGCCCAGTCACTCCGCGGTAGATGGTATGAACGGTCGCGATGGCGAACCGCGGATCGGCCACGATCTGTTTCGCCAGCCAAGGCAACGCCTGGTCCTTGTCACGATCCGGCAACACTACGTCGAGCTCCATCCCTGGGGGCAAGAGCTTGAGTGCCTCATCTTCGGTCGCCCACCTGGCTTGTCCGTCAGGGTGCAACGGATCGTAGATCCCCTGCGCTCCGGTGACTCGTGGCCAATTTTGAAACGCGCCCGCGATGGGATCGAGACGGATGTGACATACGATGCAGGTCGGATCTTCGTAGGTGGGATTCGGCACGCTGGTCTCGAAAGACACGGAGGTACGCGTCGACAAGTCGAGGATATCGCGCGCGAGGAAGTGGTCGTTGACCTCACGGGAGCGGTTGCGATTCAAATTCGCCGCATTCGTGGGGTAGACGGCGAGAAAGTTGATGTCGCTGAGCAGCCCCGCCGTGGGGACGGGCAAGGTCACCGGGAAGAACGGTTCACGAGGCTCCTCACCGGTGGTCGGCGGCGCGATCCCTTGAGGGATCTGTGCCTCGACGCCATAGTTATGAGCCGAGTAGGCGTTCACCATCGTGTAGGGCGCGGTGAGGATCTCGCCAAAATCGAGGTCCTCGCGCAGCACGTGTTTGATGAGCTCCTTGGCCGAGCGACTGAAGCCGTAAGCCGAGCCATACAGCAGCGCCTTGTTCTGATCACTGAGAGGCGGCGCGTGGGCGTCAAACCAACGATGGTCCCCTCGCTTCTCGCCTTGAGATGTCTCGAAGAGGCCCCAGGACCGCATCAGTGTGTAGCTGTTCCCTCCACTTCGATAAGTCTGGGTCAACAACATGTCCTCGTAGATCGATGCGATTTCCTCGATGAACACCTCGCCCTTCATCAACTCCATCAGGAGCGGCCGTAGCGCCTTGGGATCGGCGGCCACCTCGGCAAGAGCCGCCGGTGTCGGGGAGATCGCGCTGAAGAGGCGATGCGCTTTGCCGAGCAAGGTGGCCTCGGAGATGAGCACGAAGTCCTCGTCGGTCAAGGCAGCAGGATGGGCGGAGGGATCACAGAGTTGCTCGCCGGAGGCCAAGGCGATGATGGATTCGATCGCGTGGGCGCGGGGGGATCCTGGCGCCACTTGAACGCCCCCCTCATGATCGATGGTCGCGGTGGGTTTGTCGTGAAGCCATTCGCGCAATTCGGGATCTGCCAAGGCCTCGAAGAACATCTTGCGATCGATAGCTTCGAGATCGTCGCGAAAGCCCTCCGCATCGGAGGCAAAGAGCAGCCGGCTCTCCGCGGCGCGGCCCCCTTCAACATGACAGGTCGAGCAACGCTCACGGATCAATGGCGCCATCCACAATTCGAACATGCGCTCGAGGCAGGGGGCGGCGGCAGGAGGCACCACGGCGGGTGGTGGTTTCAGAGGTGAGTCGAGCACGATGGGCTCGCTCTCGTCCGGTGTTGAGCTGTTATTCGCCGGGCCACACTGATTCAAGGACAGCAC
>JAPYTK010000270.1 GCA_029941785.1 Polyangiaceae bacterium
CTGCGGGCGCATCGGCTGCGGGCGCATCGGCTGCGGGCGCATCGGCTGCGGGCGCTTCGGCTGCTGCGGGCGGCGGGCGGTCGCGGTCGCGGTCGCGGTCGCGACGATTCAGTCGATCCATGGCTTGATCCAGGCCAAGTTCACGTTCGAGCGTCATTTCGGGTTCGTCGACTGCTTCAGGGAGGTCGTAGTCAAAGGCCAAGGCCTCCTTGTCCACTTCGACCTCGCCCACGACGACGTTGTCCTGCAGCTGCACCGTCTGGTAACGGATGACTTCCTGGAGCAGGCGCATCTGGCGCTCGAGTTCATTGACCGTGCTGCCCTTGCCCACGTACTTGAGGTAGACGTAGATCCCTTGGTGGTGTTTCGCGACCTGATAGGCCATCTTCCGGCGACCCCAGAGCTCGATCGAGGTCAGCTGGCCGTCGTTCTCGGAAATGGCGGTCGTGATGCGCGTGTTGATTTGTTCGGCCGTCTCCTTGTTGACGGTCGGGCGCATGATGTAAATCGTCTCGTACTCCCGGGCGTGACCCGGGGCCAATGCGTATCGGCTCATATTGTCTCCTCGTGGACGTTGGCTCGTGCGACCGTTTGGCCGCACAAAACGGGCCCCGCATGGGTACGCGGAGCGAAGAGGGAGCGGAGATGACGGTGCAGGGGTCGTGAAAGTTGGGCTCAGTTCGTCCCGGTCGTCTCGGTTCCTGCGGTGTCGGTTCCTGCCTCTGAATTCGAAGCCGCGGAGGCCTCGGGTTTTGGTTTGACCGCCTTCTTCTTCTTTGGGCGGGTGTTGTAGCGCTTCATGGCGGCGTCGGTGCCGCGGGCCGCGATGTCTAACACACTTTTCGCCGCCTTTGCTATGGTTTTTACAAGGACTTCTCGTTCCGCGCTGTTGAACGGCGAGAGGACGAAATCGGCGACCTCTCCTTTGAAGCTCCCTGGCGGCCGCCCGATCCCCACCCGAATGCGCACAAAGTCCGGCGTACCAAGGCGCTGAATGATGGATCTCAGACCATTGTGACCTGCGTGGCCGCCACCTTTCTTGATACGGATTTCTCCGTAGGGCACGTCGAGCTCGTCGTGAACGACAATGACGTCGCTCGGTTGGATCTTGAAAAACGCGGCGCATGGCTGCACAGCGTCGCCAGAAAGATTCATGTAGGTCTGCGGTTTCAGCAGCAGGGCGTCTTCGCCTCTTATGGCTATCTTGGCAAACTCGCTCGAGAACTTCTTTCGGAATCGAATGGAGTCGTCGGCCCCGGCTAGGCGATCGACAACCATGAAGCCGACGTTGTGCCGATCACGGGCATAACGTTCTTCAGGGTTACCGAGACCCACAACCAAGATCATGAGAGCAAGCCCCCTTAAGCCACAAACATCTGAATAGCTTGAGCTTTAGCTCGATCCGTCCGTCGATCCAGCCTCGCTCTTCGGGGCCGCATCGTCTCCGTCAGCATCGCCGTCAGCGGCTTCGCTCTCGTCCTCCTCGGTCTCGTCCTCCTCGGCGACGCGCGGCGGAACGACGATGAGCAACTTGCGCTCAGGGCTCTCGTTGAGCTGCGTGCCTTCAGGTAGCACGAGGTCCTTGATCTTGAGCTCGTCGTCGATCTCCAGGTGGGACACGTCCGCTTCGATGACGATGGGGATTTCATTCGGTGCGCACAGGACCTTCACTTCGCGGACGTTCACGAGAACGGTCCCGCCAGCGATTTCGCCCTTGCTCTTGCCAGTGGCTCGGAAGGGTACCCGGACTTCGATCGGCGCGTTCTCGTCGATGCGGACGAAGTCGGCGTGGACGAGCTTGCGGCTGATCGGGTGGAGCGTGAACTCCTTGATCATCACCGCGTGGTTGCCGTCGCCCTCGACCTGAAGATTGATGACCGAGTTGCGTCCGCGCTCGGAGAGCAGAATGTCGCGGAGTTGGTCGCTGCTCACGCTCAGGTTCAGGGTGGCTTGTTCACGACCGTAGGCGACCACGGGGATACGACCAGCGCTACGTAAACGACGACTTGGACCTTTGCCTTGACCCTCGCGGACCGAGGCTTGAAGAGCTACTGTTTCCATTGTTTCCTCACGAGTGAATTCGGGGCTCGAGCGCTAGACGAAAAGCGAGCTAACCGAATCAGAATGGTGGATTCGCCGAATGGCTTCGGCCAAAAGTGGCGCGATGCTCACGACCTTGATGTTCTTGCAGGCTTGAGCGGCTTCGCTGAGTGGGATCGAGTTGGTGACAATCACCTCTTCGAGGCACGATTCGTTAATGCGGCCAATGGCAGGTCCCGAGAGAACGCCGTGGGTCACGCTGGCGGATACGGAGGCGGCCCCAGCATCCTTGAGTGCTCGGGCTGCGTTGCACATGGTGCCCGCGGTGTCGAGGATGTCGTCTACGATGAGACAGCGCTTTCCCTCGACTTCTCCAATGATATTCATCACTTCGCTTTCGTTTGCCCGCTCGCGTCGCTTGTCGATGATGGCCAAGGTGCCATTGAGGCGTTTGCTGTAGGCGCGGGCGCGCTCCACGCCTCCCGCGTCGGGCGAGACGATGACTGCGCCGGAATAATGCGCCTTCAGGTGGTGCTCGAGAAGGGCGGGCATGGCGAACAAGTGGTCGAAGGGAATGTTGAAGAACCCTTGGATTTGACCAGCATGAAGGTCTACGGCGACCACGCGGTCCACGCCCGCGGCCTCGAGGAGCTCGGCGACGAGCTTGGCGGTGATCGGGGTTCGTGGCGCGACCTTTCGGTCTTGGCGGGCGTAGCCGTAGTACGGCATGACGGCCGTGATCGAGCCGGCGGAGGCCCTTCGGAGGGCGTCGACCATGATCAGCAGCTCCATGACTCGGTCATTGACCGGCGCGCATGTGGGCTGCAGGACATAGGTATCGACGCCGCGTACATTTTCCTCGATGACGGTGAAGGTCTCACCGTCGGAGAACTGTGTGACCCGGCATCGGCCCCCCGGCGTATCGAGGTACTTACAAATCTCATCGGCCAACGCGCGGTGGGCGTTGCCAGAAAAGACGCTCATCGTCTTGTTGAACAAGGGAATCCTCGGCCTCAGCGTTTGGGGGGAAATACGGGGGCGCCGCTTATATCGACCGAAATCCTAGGAGTCAATGCTTCGTGTGCTGGCAGCCTTTCATTGGGGACTTCCCGAACGGAAATCGCACCGACGCACCGGTTTGGGTCGCCGGATCTGAGGCCAAGCTACTATAGTGTGCTTGCGGGCCAGCCTGGGGCGCGTGAGCAGCAATGAGCAGTATGGATACCGTGTTCGTTGGAAAGAGCGATGTCGGCTTGGTGCGCGAGCGCAACGAGGACTCCTTTCTGCTGTATTCGAAGCACCGTTTTGCAGCGGTGGCCGATGGGATGGGCGGGCATCTCTCTGGCGATGTGGCCAGCTCCGTCGCCATTGCCACCATGCGACGCTTTTATGAACAGATGGTCGACGAGAAGCGAAGCTGGCCACTGCCCTACGATGCGGAGCTGAGCCACGAAGAGAACTGCATGGTTGTGGGCGTGCGCTGGGCCAACTCCAAGGTTTTTGGTCAGGCGCGCAAGGTTGCAGCCGATTCGGTCATGGGTACAACCATTGTGGCCGCGATGTTTTCGCCGTCGTTAGACCGGGTTGTCGTGGCGCACGTGGGTGACAGCAGGTGCTACCGCCTGCGCGGTGGAAACCTGTTGCAGCTCACGACGGACCACTCCTTGGTGAGCGAGGTCACCGAAATTGCTCCCTGGTTGAGTGCGGAGGAAATCGCTCAGCTCCCCAGTAACGTCATTACCCGCGCGCTCGGTATGGGGCCGGATGTCGTGGTCGATCTGCTTTCTTCCGAGACGGCTGCTGGCGATCTCTATTTGCTATGCTCCGACGGTCTCAATTCGATGTTGACGGATAGCGAGATCGGTTCGGTGTTGGCCGACGATGAGCTCTCGCTGAGAGAGCGCTGTGACGCCCTCGTTCGTGGTGCGAATCAACGGGGGGGCATCGACAACACCACGGTCGTCCTCGCGATCGTTACGGGTGACGACGAGGAGGATCCTTTGGCGGATACCTTCGACGGAGACGACGATGGGCCCGTGGCTGGCGGTGCGATCGGCGCGATTACGTTTCAGTTCGAGGACGACGAAGACACGGCGCGCCATGTGTCAGCGATTCCACGCGCCGACGACTGAGCACATCAGAAAACTCCATCGAACCCCCCCCTCCGGTGAGCGCACGGGGCGGGGCTTCATGGGCCCTTAGAAATCCAGTTTTTCGTCGAGTTGTAGGACGTGCAAATTGAGGCCCTGCAATTTTGCGCAGGCCCGCTCGACCTCCCCCTGGAAAGCGGGCTTGATATGATACAGAAGCGTAGGCAGATCCTTCGGTGCTTTGTACTTGAGCAGATCTTCCTTCAGCGTGCCTGGCGTGTGATGGCCACTCACAGACGCAAGCGACTCCATGCGATCGGGAAAGCTGACTTCCATGAGCAAGGCTTTCAGATCTCGCGCTTCGTTCAGTACTTCCCAGAGGCGGTCGGTAGGCCCAGTGTCTCCGCTGATCGCGATGGCACCGCTTGCGTCGCGAATGACGAAGCCGGCGCTGTCGATCGTGTGGTCGACGGCGATGGCCGTGACTTCGTAATCGAGGATTTTGGTCGGTTTCTCAAGCGGAAGTTCCTGAAAGCGAATGGTGGGCGTTTCGGCGCACGGAATTCGCGTGAAGTCTGGCCACAGCTTGTCGTTGAAGAAGTGCGCCTTCAGGTGAGCGATGGTCTCACCGGTGGCCGCGACGGTGAGCGGTGGGGCGTTGAGTTGACAGCGGTTGTCGGCGATGGTGGCGAGATCGCGCACGTGATCGAGGTGGGCGTGCGTGATGACGATGGTCTCGACCTCGGATTGATCCGCTACGGTTAGCTGGCGGGTGATGCTGCCGGCATCGATGACCAAGCGCTCATCGATCATGAAGGCGGTGCTGCGATGGCGTGACGACTCGCCGCCATGACAGCCGAGTACAGTGAGATTCATCGGGTCGCCAACTGACCAGCTTTTACGTAGCGCTGCAACTGTTCGATGCTCGCGATCCAAAAGCCGCGACGATTCACTCGGAGTATTTTCGCAGAAACCAACTGCTGGGCCAACACGCCGACCTCTTCATCGCGAAGAGCCACCTCTCGAGCGACGTCGCTGATTCGTGTGGCCACCACGATGCCTCCGTCCTCGGGCTGACCGCATGTTTCGGCGTGGCGCGCCAAGGCCAGACAGAAGCGACTCCGGGCGTCTCGCTGAGCGAAATGATCGAACAGTTCGTGGCGTTGAGCGAGCCGTTGTGCGAGCCCACGCAGCAAGCGCACGTTGATTTCGGTCGACTGATCGATCAACTCACTGAGGGATAGTCGGTCGAGCCGTAAGCAATGAGTGGCGTCCACTGCGGTCGCGGTACAACTCAGCGCTTGGTCCCCGAGCGCGGATTCTTCACCGAGAAAATCCCCGGGTCCAAGCTCGGCAACACGCAAGCAGGCGCCGTCGACGGTTCGTTCGAGCACGACTCGGCCCTCGCGAATGAGGAGCAAATCGGTACAGCTGTCCCCCTGCTCAAACAGAGGATCGCCCGGGGCGAAGTGAAGGTTGCGCTCGGCGCCGTCGCCGAAGTCTGTCGCTGTGCTCACGGACCTAGAAGCCCATACCGCCCATACCGCCCATACCGCCCATACCGCCCATGCCGCCCATGCCGCCCATGCCGCCGCCGCCGCCGGCCTCGGGCGCGGGCGCGGGTGCCGTCGGCTTCTCGACGATCAGAGCTTCGGTGGTCAACATCAAGCCGGATACGCTCGCGGCGTTCTGAAGGGCGGTGCGTACCACCTTTGCAGGGTCGAGTACGCCGGCCTGTACAAGATCTTCGTAGGTGTCGGTGGCGGCATTGTAGCCGATGTTCCCTTCGCTCTTGCGCACGCGATCGACGACGACAACGCCCTCGTGGCCCGCGTTCGTTGCAATCTGGAGGAGGGGAGCGGTTAGCGCATTCTTCAGCACCGCGATGCCGTAATCGCGCTCATCGCCATGGGAGACCTCATCGAGCACAGCCGCGAGCCGAATCAGGGCGACACCGCCACCGGGCACGACGCCTTCCTCAACCGCTGCACGGGTGGCGTGAAGAGCGTCTTCGACACGCGCCTTCTTTTCCTTCATCTCCAGCTCGCTCATGGCGCCGACCTTCACCACTGCCACGCCTCCTGAGAGTTTGGCGAGCCGCTCTTGGAGCTTCTCCCGATCGTAATCACTGCTGGTGTCGTCGACTTGACGTCGGATGGCCTCGACGCGGGCCTTGATGGCATCCGCGTCACCGGCTCCGTCGACGATGGTGGTCGTATCCTTGTCCATTTCGATTCGCTTGGCACTTCCGAGATCGTCGATGGTGGCACTCTCGATCTGACGCCCTAGATCTTCCATGAAGGGCGTCGCGCCAGTGAGAATGGCGAGGTCATTCAGCATCTCTTTGCGTCGGTCGCCGAAACCAGGCGCTTTGACGGCGGCGACCTTGAGCGTGCCGCGCAATCGGTTGACGACCAAGGTGGCGAGAGCTTCGCCGTCGATGTCTTCTGCGATGATCAGCAGTTCACGGCCCGCCTTGGCTACCGGCTCGAGCACCGGAAGCAGGTCGGCCATATTGGAGATCTTCTTCTCGTGGATCAAGATGAGAGGCTCGGTAAGCTCAGCGACCATCTTCTCTTGGTCCGTGACGAAATACGGGGACAGGTAGCCGCGGTCGAACTGCATGCCCTCGACAGTGGAGAGTTCCGTCTCGATGCCGTTGTTC
>JAPYTK010000271.1 GCA_029941785.1 Polyangiaceae bacterium
CTTGACGCACTTCCGATAATTCGTCTTTTTTGCGGTGTTGTGGGGGGCGCCACATTCGATAACGAGTCCGACGCACTTCAACATGCCCATCGTGCTCTTTTTCTTTTTGCTGCTCTTCGCATCTGCGTCGAAGGGCTGTAGCAGCAGAGCAAAAACCGCAAGTAGAGCCAGTGTGTAACGTGCTAATCGTTTCATTCGTTTTCGTCCTTTGATTGGTTGGTGCGGCGTCCCGCGCTCACCCAGCGTTTCACGGTGGAGTGAAAGCACAAGTTGAAGTGACGCCACAACTTGCCCCGACATTAACAGCGCGCACTGGCGTTGGGTAGCTTTTGTTCGAGCCCGAGCGCGTCGAAATTGTGCTCAAGTGGGGTCAGTATGAATGCCCGTGTAGGCTTTGCATAAAGTAAACACCATGTCTCTTATGGGAGGGGTTGTCGGCTTGTGTTCGCTAAGAACACAACCTAGCCTTTGGGGGACTCTGCCTGTCTTGTGTGAAAGGTCTGTGGTCATGTCGAATAAGCTGAGGTGGGTTCTCGGTGCGTTGCTGCTCAGCTTGGGTGGTTTGATTGGTTGCGGCGGCGATGAGTCGGGCACCACCGCGGCGATCACCGGCGGCAGTGGCGGCCCCACCACCACAGGCGGCGTGACGAGTACGGGCGGCATGACGAGCGCCGGTGGCAGTGGCGGAGCTGGGGCCAGCCCCAGCCCACGCGTAGGTCCGAGCGGTTGGTTTGCGCAGACGAGCGGCACGAGCGAGTGGTTCACCGGCGTGCACTTTTTCGATGCGATGACAGGCTAGGCCGTGGGCGTGCCCAATCAAAAAAAGGCCTTGATCGTCAAGACCGTCGACGGCGGAGCGAACTGGACAGTGCAACTGAGCGGCGCGTCGCAATGGCTCGCGGGCGTGCACTTCGCCGATGAGACGACGGGGTGGGCAGTTGGGGCAAACGGCACCATTTTGCACGCTTCCCCTGCCCCGTAAGATTGACCTAACGCCCCCTACCCCGCCATCGCGTCCGGTTCACCAGCCCGAGCAATCGCGGTCGCCAGGCGGATGACTTCGGGCCGCCCTAACGCCCCTTCCGCACATCCGCCAGCTCCGCCACGCTCGCCCCACCCGGCGCGTCGAGTAGCTTGCCTAAGGCTTCGTGCGCGATGCGGGCGGTCTTGAGGTCACCAGCTTCCGTGGCTTCACTGATGGTGCGGCGCCGCTCTGTGTAGAGGATAGTCCCGATGAAGGCCCTTTATGGCACTCATCGAGAGTTAACATCATGTCGCTTATGCGCAATGGTTGGGCTGGGAGAGCAGGTAGGCAGTTCGTTCTTCCTAGTCGCTTCGGTCGACGCTGCCGGTGAGGTGATTCGCGCGTGCCTGTCGGCGCTCGCGAGTGAAAAGCCAAAGGCAAGCCGCGCCGGCAAACATCATACCGATTCCAAATCCAGTCTCATCGTCGGACCATTCGAAGACGCGAACATTGAGAGCGTCGCAGGTCATCACCGAACATCCAACGATTGTGACCGCAACGAGCACATAGCGCATCACGCCGATGCTCTGGTTCTCGCGCAAGGCTAGCGCCGCCGAGACACACAGCAGTGCGCAATAGACTCCGCACCAGGTGGCCAATGCGAGCTTTTCGGTACCTCCGGGATAGAGCACCAAGCCAAGTGCTGCCAACGTCAGGGCAGAGAACGCCACGGCCAGAGTTTTCTGGGCAGTGTGTCTTGCCGCCATCGCAAGTGGAGATGCAGCAAACGCGATGATGAGTACGAGCGAAACGATCAAACCCGGGGGTCTCCTGTTGATGGGAGTATCGAGTGAGTATACTCCCGATGAAGGCCCTTTATGGCACTAACCGAGAGTTAACATAATGTCTCTTATGCGCAATTGTTAGGGTGGGCGCAGGTAGGCAGGAAAACGCGCCAAACAGTGGTGCCAATGGAGTTATCATGAAGCCCTCACGCGGGCTTTCAACATGACAGGGACCCCATGATAAGACTGTTACTGGTATGCTTCGTCGCTTCGCTCACCTTGCTGGCGTGCAAGGGGAAAAGATCTCCCGACAAGGACAAGTATTGCAATACGCTGACGTCGGAGGCGTACGACTACGACGACGCAGGCGACGCCCCCGACACCTGCCTGCGAATAACGCGGGAGCAAAAAGGCAAAGAGAATGTAACCGTGTACTGCTGCAAGAAGTGACGCGCCAGCTATCGGCTATTCATGAGTATAGTCCCGACGAGGGCCATTTGGGGCTTTTTCGATAGTTAACATAATGTCTCTTATGCGAGGCTGTTTGGGTGGGCACAGGTAGGCAGAAGACAGCGCTCCCGAGCGCCACTTCAACGCTAGCGCAACAAACGTAGCACCGACTCGCTGCTCATCTCACGCGACTGCACCAGGAGCGCCACGCCAGCCTGCATACGAATCTGGGTACGCATGAAACGACCGGTCTCGCTCGCAACGTCGAGATCCTCGATGCGGCTGAGGCTCGAGTATAGTCCCGATGAAGGCCCTTTATGGCTTTCATCGGGAGTTAACATAATGTCTCTTATGCGCAATGGTTGGGGTAGGAGCAGGTAGACGGATACCACGTCGCCAGTTCACTCCAAGCGGGACTACACGACGAGAGCAGCGGCTATGCTCTCGAAGCCGTGCTGTTCGTATCGCCTATACTTTTCAACCGGAGGACTCTCCCACTTCGGGCGGTTCAAAGTACGAGCGCTGCAGTTGGTGTCGGAATACGAGGAGGGCGACGCCGGCAGCGGCGCAGATCAGCGCGATGATGAGCAGATAGAGCGACTGGCGGGAGGCTGTCTTGCCGATCAGGTTCCATATGAACCTGGACTTGAAGTTGAATTGATAGCCGACGTGGGAGGCCACGAGCCAAGCGGCGACAATCGCGGTGCCGATGCGTTCGTTGGTGCCAACGGAGACGCGTGCCAAACCGAGGCCCAACACCAGCACTCCCGCGGGTGCGAGCAGCACCACGGACACGAGGACCGGGGTGGTTCCGCCAATGAGCAACGGGACGACGCTGACAGCGGACAACACGAGGCCGCCGCCGATCATCGGAACCACGAGGCGTTGGTCCTTTTTGGCCAAGGCGAATACGACGATGAGCAAAATGCCGACAGCGCCCGCCACTTGCACGCCCCAGTTGAGGGTCGACTCGGCCGCTGGTAATCCTCCTAGCCCCGCCATCGTGATGAGGTCGGATTGCGCCATGATGAGACACGATGGGAAGACGGCGGCGCACAGAATGGCGATTCCGGCGGGGAGCTTGTTGTTCATTACGACATCGGGTTCGTCCTTCTTGTGACGGGTGGCGGTAACCAAGGCCAGCACGCCGGCCGCCAAAGTGGCGGCGACCGCACACAGGATGAACACACCCGAGTAGTTGTCTCCGAAGAGACCGCGCGTAAACGTTCCAAGAAAGGCGCCCACGTTGGCGACTTGGGCCAACACGAGGAAGAGCAACACCCAGCGCGTCTCGGGTTGCGCGCGCATCTCCTGGCCGGCGCAGACGTAGATGGCCGGTCTGAACAAACCGGAGCCGCCGATCAGCAGCCAACGGACGTTGCTGAATGAGCTCGCGTCCGTGAGCGCGAGTGCGGCGTACCCCACCGCCATCAGCGCGGCGCCTGCGAGCGCTGTCACCCGCGGCCCGAAGGCGAGTGCGACGGCGCCCCCGAGCAACACCGCGAACCCCATGTACAACCCCATGTCGCCGTATAGCTGGTAGGGGACGGTCCCAGTCATATGCTGATCTCGCAGCAACCACGTCGGCAGCGTAACGCGTGTCAGGTAGTAGGCGAAACGCTCGAAGGCGAGGGTGAGTGGTAGGCAGATGAAGATGAGTGTGAGGCGTGACATGGTGTCTGTTATGCGGGGGCGAGAGGGCTGCTCGACAGACGTAGGTTGCCCCGGGTCGGAGTATAGTCCCCATGACAGCCCTAATTGGACTTTTTCGAGAGTTAACATAATGTCTCTTATGCGCAACGGTTGGGGTAGGAGCAGGTAGAGCGTTGTGTTAACTTTCGGCGAAGCCACACGGGGCTTCATGCGGACTATAATCCCGCGTGGTCGTGAAAAGGGAGCGCATGAGAATCGTTGTTTTGTGGGTGGCGATGACGGTCATCGTACTGGCGTCAGCATGCGATGCGGTTTCGACGCGTGAGTCGAGCAGCGGCAGCGGAGCAGCGAGCCAGGCTGGCACTGGCGCTGGCGGTAGTGGCGGCCCGGCTGAGACTGGGGGCGCCGGCGCCGCGATGAGCAGCAGTAGCAGCACGACGGGCGGCAACGGTGGTGAGATGACCACGGCGAGTGGTGGTGGCGGCGGTGCGGGCGGTAGGTCTGGGGACTGCAATCCGCCTTGTGGCACTGGGTTGCTCTGCTGCGCTGGAAAATGCGTCAACGCCGCGAACGACATCCTCAACTGCGGCAGCTGCGGGAACACATGCGCGCAACAGCACCCGTTCTGCGATCAAGGAACATGCGAGGACGCGCCTTGCAAGGGCGCGGCCTGCACCGTCAACGCGTTTTGCTGCGGCACGAATTGCTGCGGCTTGAATCAGCTGTGCTGCGTCGTCCCCGTAGGGCCGGTAGGGCCGCCACAGTGTACCGATCCGGTCGACGGCACCTGCCCGCCCGGAAACCCGGGTGGCATTTGCGCCCACCCTGATACGCCCGTGGCGACGCCTCTCGGCGAGCGCGCGATCAATAGCTTGCGCGTCGGCGATCTTGTCTACAGCGTTGATCGGGGTGCCATCACGGCGGTGCCAATTGTCAGTGTGATCCAGAGACCGGTGAGCGATCACGTCGTCGTGCGGGCGCAGCTCGATACCGGGGCGGTGCTCTCGATCAGTCCCCTCCATCCCACTGCCGACGGGCGCAGTTTCGCCGAGCTGAAGCCAGGCGATGATCTCATGGGTGCGACGGTGTTGCGCGTCGAGCGGGTTGCCTACGACGCGCCGTTCACGCACGACATTCTGCCGCGCTCGGAAACGGGCAGCTACTTCGCAGGAGGCGCCCTCATCGGCAGCTCGCTTGCCCCCTCGCGCTAGGAGTATCGTCCCGATGAAGGCCCTGCTCCCTACCCCAACCTACGCGCCCTGTCGCATGACCCGCGATGAGGCAAACGCCCAAGTGAGGCCTTTGAGTTGGCGATACCCCCCAGAGGTTGTGCGACGTTGGGCCGCTAAAGTGCGGCACCAAAGCACGCGGAGAGCGAGATGAAATCCAGAGACGTTGCGACCATCCAGGAGTATTTCCGGTGCTTCAAGGACAGGGACCGGGGCACACTCGAGCGCATCCTCACCGCTGACCTCACCCACGTGAGTCCCTTCTCCTCCTACGACAGTCGCGACCAGATGCTGGACGAGATCTGGCCCCACGTCGGCAAGACCTGGGCCACCGATATCCAGGTCTTCGACAACAGCAGCGAGTACCTCGTCTACTATCGGCACGAGGGAGCGAGTGATGCGACGATGATCGAGCGCTTCACCTTCGCAGGTGAACAAATCCAGGGCGAGCCAGGCCGAGGAGCTCGAGAAATATAGGGAGAGTAGTCCGCATGAATCCCCGTGTGGCTTCGCCGAAAGTCAACACAACGCTCGTCCTACGCAATCGTGGAGCTGGTGAGCTGGTAGACAGCCGGGTGACCTGTCGCACCGCCGTTGTCGCGAGAGATGTCGACGGTCATGGCGCCAGCGACGTCGGTTATGGCGCATCTGCCGCCGCGCCGATGGTCCAACAACGGACCAGCCCCCTCAGTCAAGCCGCAGCGTGCCTCCTTGCCAATCCATGCACCAGCGCCGATTTCTGTAGACGGTATGTATGAATGTATGTAAGTGTAGGTTGATTCTTCACATCTGCTTCTCGAAACGTGTTCCTATGCGCATACTCACGTCAGCCTTCGCTCTCCTTCTGGTCGCCGTCTGCCTCTCTGGTTGCGGCGAGGACCCCGGTTCAAGCGCGGAGTTCGCCACGGCATGCGATGGCGCCTACCGTGACGCCAATGACTACTGTCGGACGCCGGACGGGCGCTTCGCGAAAAGCGCCTGCTGTGACGCCAACTGCGACGGCGCGTACAGCGACGACCACGGCTACTGCCGGTTGCCGAACGGACAGTTTGCCACCCGTTCTTGCTGCGAGTCCGCGAGCTGCACGTTTGACGCCGACGCCGTGCTTCAGGACCAAGGTTTGGATCAGATCGCCTCCCTGTTCCCCGCCGATGAGGTGTGCGCGCAAACGGACAGCTTCGATGGGGACGTATCGTTCGGGGACGCGCTCTCGGCGACCATCGCGAGCTTTCTCTTGGATGGCTCCGACATCGAGAGCCCGCTGGAGCTGATGGCGAACATCCCGCCCGAAGATGACGCGGTTTGTCCCGACGGCACGCCCAACGAACGGGTGTTCTGTTATCTGAACCGCAGCAGCACGCTGTTGGCGATCACCTACCAGGATGGTGAGGTCCATGGTGACGTGTACCCGGCAGAGAACGTCGAAAGCGTCCACGACAACTGGATCTTCTATCTGTACATGCCGGAGCTGTCCGATCACCTCCGTTGGGCGGTGGTGCAACGCCAACGAAACGCAGAGGGCGACGTCGTGGTGTTCAACTACGGCTTCAACTGACTCTAGCGGGCCCATACGAAGGTCCGCTCACTCACTCACGCCAGGAGCGACGGGCCTTCCGGCATCCCGTTCCCCGACGGCTCCAATCGTTGAGTATAGTCCCGATGAAGGCCCGTGTGGCCTTCTCGAGA
>JAPYTK010000272.1 GCA_029941785.1 Polyangiaceae bacterium
GAGATCCATCGTGGCCAACATCCGTTTCGAAGAACACACCAAGCTCGACATCATCCAACGCCGACGCGTCGCCGTCATCGGCTACGGCTCTCAAGGACACGCGCACGCCCTCAACCTTCGGGACAACGGCGTCGACGTGTGCATTGGGCTGCGGGCCAATAGCCGCAGCGCGACCAAGGCGAGCCTCGCCGGCTTTGACGTCCTGAGCGTGAGCGATGCCGCCCAGCGCGCCGACGTCATCGTCCTTCTCGCGCCCGACACCGCGCAGCCGGCGATCTACCGGGAGCACATCGCCCCTCACCTCAGCGCCGGCAAGATGTTGCTCTTCGCCCATGGCTTCAACATTCGCTACGGCACGATCGAGACGCCGAACGACGTCGACGTCGCACTCGTTGCGCCCAAGAGCCCCGGTCACCGCGTCCGCGAGACATTTCTCGAAGGCGGTGGCGTGCCTTGCCTGCTCGCCGTGCATCACGACGCTTCGGGCGAAGCGGACGCCGTCGCGCTCTCCTACGCCGCGGCGATCGGCTCTGGACGCGCAGGGGTGCTCACAACCACCTTTGCCGAGGAGACCGAGACGGACCTCTTCGGCGAGCAAGCCGTCCTCTGTGGTGGCGTGAGCGAGCTCATCAAGGCTGGCTTCGACACGCTGGTCGATGCTGGATATCAGCCAGAGATCGCCTATTTCGAGTGTCTCCATGAGCTCAAGCTCATCGTGGATCTCATTTATCGAGGTGGGCTTCGTTACATGCGTTACTCGGTCAGCGATACCGCCGAATATGGCGATTACGAATCGGGCCCCAGGGTCATCGATGAACGGGTGCGCGAGCGTATGCGCGACCTGTTGGACGAGATCCGTGACGGCTCCTTCGCGAAAAAGTGGATCGCCGAGAGCGAGGCTGGCTGCCCAGGATTCGAGTCACGACGCGCCCAGGAGCGGGAACTCCCTCTCGAGAGCGTGGGCAACGGCTTGCGACAAATGATGACCTTCATCGACCCCGTCACGGTGGTCCCGCAGGGGTGAGCAACATGCCCAAAGAACGCGTTCGTATATTCGACACCACCTTGCGAGATGGAGAGCAGTCGCCCGATGTGGCGATGTCAGCCGAAGACAAGTGCCGCATCGCTGTACAGCTCACCTGCCTCGGTGTGGACATCATCGAGGCAGGTTTTCCGGCTGCCTCCGAGGGAGACGAACACGCGGTACGTCGGGTTGCCGCCCGGGTCGGCCGCTGGGTCCAACCCGGAATGAATCGCACGCGTCCGCCCGTGATTTGTGCCCTTGCCCGCGCGACCCGAAGGGACATCGATCTTGCGGCCCGCTCGCTCGGTGCAGCACAGCGGCCGCGCATCCACACCTTCTTGGCTACCTCGCCTGTTCATCGCGAGCATAAACTCGCCATGTCCTGCGTGCAGGTGCTCGAGCGCATCGGGAACATGGTCGCCTACGCCCGACGGCAGTGCGACGACGTGCAGTTCAGCCCGGAAGACGCTGCCCGAACCGAGTCCGAGTTCCTCTACGAGGCGATCGAGATCGCGATCGCGGCCGGCGCGACGACGATCAACATCCCCGACACCGTCGGTTACACGGAGCCACGGGAGTTTCATGAGATCATCGCCGGGATCAAAGAGAAGGTCGTTGGGATCGAAAAGGCGGTCCTCAGCGTTCATTGTCACGACGACCTTGGCCTGGCTGCCGCCAACACTCTCGCGGGCCTGCGGGGCGGCGCGCGGCAAGCCGAGTTGACCATCAACGGGATCGGGGAGCGCGCTGGAAACGCCGCGCTCGAGGAGGTCGTCATGGCCCTGCATACACGACAGGAACGGCACGGACTCACGACCCGCATCGACACCACGCTGCTCCACCCGACGTCGAAGTTGGTGAGCGAGATCACGGGCATGGTGGTCGCCCCAAACAAGGCGATCGTGGGTCACAACGCTTTCGCGCACGAGGCCGGCATCCATCAAGATGGCATGCTCAAGTCACGGGACACCTACGAGATCATGCGGCCTGAGACCGTCGGCGCGCCGGAAAGCCGGCTCGTCCTCGGCAAGCACTCGGGGCGACACGCCTTGGCCGCGAGGCTGCGATCGCTCGACGTTCACCTCGACGATGTCGAGCTCGACATCGTCTTCTCCAGCTTCAAGGCGGTCGCCGACAAGCGGGGCAGCATCCCGGACGATGAGCTCGTGGAATTGACCCTTCACCTCAGCGCGGAGCGCCCCCTGGCGCGTGTAGGATCATGAAACCAAGCACAACACTCTTCGATAAGGTGTGGAGACGGCATGTGGTCATGGAGGAGGAGGGCTGCCCGGCCGTTCTCTATGTCGATCTGCACCTCATTCACGAGGTCACCTCACCGCAAGCCTTCGCTGGCTTGGCGGCTCGCGGGCTGGCGGTTCGCCGGCCGGATCGGACGCTCGCGACGATGGACCACTCGACGCCCACCCTGCCGCCTCAGCTCGCGATGGTCGACGCCGCGGCGAGTCGGCAGCTGGCCCAACTTGAGCGCAACTGTCGCCACCACGGCATCACCGTTCACGTGGCCGGCAGCCGCCACCACGGCATTGTTCACGTGATGGGACCGGAGCTCGGCCGCACGCTTCCTGGAATGACGATCGTGTGCGGTGACAGTCACACCTCCACGCACGGAGCCTTCGGCGCGCTCGCTTTCGGCATTGGCACCACGGAGGTCGAGCACGTGCTCGCCACCCAATGCCTGTTGCAGTATCGCCCCGAGCCCTTCGAGGTGCGTGTCGAGGGGCGCTTGCGTGCGGGAGTGACGGCTAAGGATCTCATCCTCGCGCTGATCGCCGAGATCGGAACCGCAGGGGGGAAGGGGCACGTCTTCGAGTACCGCGGAGAGGCGATCCGCGCCTTGGACATGGAGGAGCGGATGACGGTCTGCAACATGTCGATCGAGGCGGGCGCACGCGCCGGCATGATCGCCCCGGACGACACCACCTTCGCCTATCTCGCCTCGCGGCCCAATGCCCCGAAGGGAAAGAGCTGGGACGCCGCCTTGGCGCAATGGGCGGAGCTTCGCTCGGATGAGGGCGCCACCTTCGCTCGCTCGGTCCATCTCGATGCGAGCGCGGTCGAGCCGATGATCACCTACGGCACGACGCCGGCGATGGGCGTACCGCTGGCCCGTCCCGTCCCGGAGCCGCGCGAGATAGCGGACCCCGATGAGCGGCTAGCGGTACAGAAAGCGCTCGACTACATGCACATCGAGCCAGGGAAACCGCTTGCCGGCCACAAAGTGGACGTCGTTTTTGTCGGCTCATGCACGAACGGACGGCTCAGCGACCTGCGGGATGCAGCTCGCGTCATGCGCGGCCATCGGGTGGACGAGAGTGTTCGCATGTTGGTGGTTCCCGGCTCCGCCGAGGTCAAACGGCTCGCTGAAGACGAAGGTCTCGATGAGATCTTCCGAGCCGCGGGGGCCGAGTGGCGCAACCCTGGCTGCTCCATGTGCATCGCGATGAACGGCGATCAACTCCGCGATGGCGAATACGCGGTCAGCACATCGAACAGGAACTTCGAGGGTCGCCAAGGGCGCGGCGGCCGGACGTTTCTGGCGTCGCCAATCACGGCCGCGGCGAGTGCTATTCGCGGACGACTCACGGACGCGCGTTCCTTCTTCGAGGAGGCATCATGAGTGGATTCGAGAAAGTGACATCCCAGCTCATGCCCCTGACCTTGGACGATATCGACACGGATCAGATCATTCCGGCGCGTTTTCTCAAGACAACAACGAAGGCCGGACTGGGCCAGCACCTCTTTAGCGATTGGCGCGAGCAGTCCTCGTTCGTGCTAAACCGCGCAGATTTGCAGGGAGCCCAGATCCTTCTTGCCGGAGCGAACTTCGGCTGCGGCTCCTCACGCGAGCATGCCCCATGGGCCTTGGTCGATTGGGGTTTCCAGGTCGTGATCGCCAAGAGTTTTGGTGACATTTTCAAGAACAACGCCCTCAAGTGCCGCCTGCTTCCCGTCGAGCTACCGGCAGAGGCTTGGCAATGGCTCCACGATCGGTGCACGACAGACCCCCACCTGGGCGTGACGATCGATCTCGAGCACAACATCGTCGATGTCGCCTGCCCGCGTGCGACCCACTCTCCCTTTCCTGCGGAGTTCGCCATCGACCGCTTCGCGCGTCGCTGTCTCCTCGAGGGGCTCGATCCCCTCAGCTACTTGTTGACCTCCCTACCCATCATCGAAGCCCATGAAGCTCAAACAGCCTGAGAAAGTCATCGTCTACGACACCACCCTTCGTGATGGGACCCAGCGCGAAGGGATCAGTTTGTCCTGCGAGGACAAGTTGCGCATCGCTGAAAAGATCGACCGGCTTGGCATCGACTTCATCGAGGGAGGCTGGCCGGGATCCAACCCCAAAGACGTTGCCTTTTTTCAGCGAGCCAGCCGAATAGATTGGCAGCACGCCGAGCTGACCGCCTTTGGCTCGACCCGGCGGGCGGAGCGTCCCGCCGAGATCGATCCGAACATGCGAGCCTTGCTCGAGTCGGGTGTGCGCGTGTGCACGATCTTCGGAAAGTCGAGCGTCATGCACGTGCGCGAAGTGCTCCGGACGACGCTCGATGAGAACCTCCGCATGATCGAGGACAGCGTCCGCTATCTGCGCGACCACGGCAGGCGGGTGATCTACGACGCCGAACATTTTTTCGACGGCTACGCCCTCGACCCGGTCTATGCCCTGCGAACGCTCCGTGCTGCCGCCGACGGGGGCGCCGAGTGCCTCGTGCTGTGCGACACTAACGGCGGGGCGCTTCCATGGACGATTGAGGGCGTCGTCGAAGAGGTCACTCGCATCACGAGCACGCCGCTCGGCATCCACGCACATGACGACGGCGGCCTCGCGGTCGCGAACAGCTTGGCTGCCGTGCGCGGCGGCTGCGTGCAGGTCCAGGGCACGATCAATGGGTATGGCGAACGATGTGGCAACGCGAACCTGTGCGCCGTGCTGCCCAATTTGGCCTTCAAACTCAACCGCGGCGGGCTGGACGACACGCAGCTGCAGCGCCTGTGCGAGGTGGCTCATGAGGTCGCTGATGTTGCGAATATCGCACCTGACGACCACATGGCTTACGTCGGACGCAGCGCCTTCGCGCACAAGGGGGGCGTCCATGTTTCGGCGATGCGGCGCAGGCCCGACAGCTATCAACACATTGATCCGGAACGCGTTGGCAACCAAACGCGGGTCGTGGTGAGCGAACTGAGCGGCAAGAGCAACCTGCGCAGCGCGGCCGAGTCGCTCGGCGTAGCGCTCGAAGACGACATGGAAGGCGCGGCGCTCGCACAGCTGAAGCAGGAAGAAGCACGTGGTTACGCGTTCGAGACGGCCGAGGCCTCGGTCGCCATGCTGCTCAAGCGACGCGAGAAGGGATACCGGGCGCTCTTTCGCGTGGTTCGTTACGCGGTTCATGTGACCAGCGGCGAAGACCACGACGCGAAGGCAGATGCGGCGGTGGTGGTCGCCATCGGCGAAAATCACCTGACGCGTGAGGCGACGGCGTGCGGACCGATCGAAGCGCTCGACCGCGCCCTACGCATGGCCCTCGAACCCAGTTATCCGCGGCTGCGGGACCTCGAACTGAGCGACTACAAGGTGCGGATCCTCGATGCTCAAAATGGAACCAAGGCGGTGACGCGCGTGGTGTTGAAGATGAGCATGGGGGAGCAAATGTGGTCGACGGTCGGGGCATCGAGCAACATCATCGAGGCTTCATGCCGCGCTCTGGTGGATGGCATCGAGCATGGCCTCGGACTGGGCGAGCCCACGGAAGCATCGACCGCCTCCGCCGCAACATTAAGCGATCGTACACCCGAACGACAGAGAGCCTCATGAACGCACAAATCATCATCTTGCCCGGCGACGGGATCGGACCGGAGGTGGTCGCCGTCGCCCGACGGGTCCTGAATCAAGTCGCTGACGGCTGGGGTCACGACTTCTCTTTCGAGCAAGGCGTGATCGGCGGCGCGGCCATCGACGAGTGTGGCGCGCCTCTCCCGGACGAGACGCTCCAGGCTTGCCGCCAGGCAGACGCGGTTCTGCTCGGCGCGGTGGGCGGTCCGGCCTGGGACGACGTCAGCCAGCGTCCCGAGCACGGCTTGCTCGCGCTGCGCCAGGGACTGGCGGTGTTCGCCAACCTTCGACCGGTTCGCGTGTATCCCGCCCTCGTCCGCCGCTCGGCGCTCCGCCCCGAGGTCCTCGAAGGTGTCGATTTCATGGTCGTTCGTGAGCTCACGTCGGGCCTGTATTTTGGTCGACCAAAGTGTCGGGATCTCACGCCGCGAGGACGACGAGCGGTAGACACCTTGTCCTACGACGAACACGAGATCTCTCGTGTCGTGGAGCTGGCCTGCGAACTGGCATCGGAACGGCGTGGCCAGGTCGTGAGCATCGACAAGGCGAATGTGCTCGCGACCGGGCAGCTGTGGCGTGAGGTCGCTAGTGAGGTCGGAGAGCGTTACCCGAATGTCGAACTCAGCCACCAGCTGGTGGACGCGGCGGCGATGCGGCTCATCAGTCAACCGCGCGCCTTTGACGTCATCGTCACCAGCAACATGTTTGGAGACATCCTGACCGACGAAGCGGCGGCGCTCTGTGGCTCGCTCGGCATGCTTCCCAGCGCATCGCTGGGCTCGGGCAGGCTGGGTCTGTACGAACCGGTCCATGGCTCTGCCCCCGAC
>JAPYTK010000273.1 GCA_029941785.1 Polyangiaceae bacterium
GGACGGGCTTGCTCAATACGCGTTTCGAGGGATGGTTGCCGTACTCGGGCGTCATGTTACGGCGCAAACAGGGCGCCATTGTGTCCGACCGAAAGGGCAAGACGACGCCTTATGCATTGTTCCACTTGCAGCCGCGTGGCGTGATGTTCGTGCCCTCGGGTACCGTGGTCTACGAGGGTATGATCGTTGGCGAGCACAGCCGATCCGATGATCTGGTTGTCAATGCTGTGCGGGAGAAGAAGCTCACGAACATTCGCGCCGCCGGGCGTGACGAAAATACGATCCTCGCTCCCCCGCGGCGTTACGAAATCGAGAGCGCGCTCGAATGGATCGATCGGGACGAGTTGCTAGAGGTAACCCCTGATGCGCTGCGTCTGCGCAAGAAGGTCCTGGCCGGCAATCGTCGACCGCGGCGTGATGACGAAGCAGCGGGCTGACCCGGTGTCGGAGAAGCGTGCTGTCTGCGGGCTCTACCGGCGGCGCGGCATCTTGAAGTTGATGGTGCGCGTGGCCCAGACCGCGACGGCTTGGCCGCTAAGCGTCGCAGGCTGAAATTGCCAGCTCTTGATGCTGGCGAGCACCGCATCACCGAAGGCTTTGTGCCCACGCGTCGACAGCACTCGCGCCTGGGAGACGCGGCCATGGGCGTTGATGAGCAGCGCCACGCGGGCCCAGCCTTCGATGCGCCGTCGCTCTGCGCTGCGCGGGTACGACGGCCGAGCGCTCGACAGGACGGTCGGAGGGGTGTCGACGCCGCCAATCGAGTACACCGCGGGCTTGACCTTCGATGATCCTTTGCGGACGGCGCGGCCGACTCCGGGACCGCTACCTGAACCCGATCGGACGGAGAAGGCTGACTCTTGCCCATCGGCGGCGTTGACCGCGACGACCTCGTCACCTCCGGCGTCATCATAGGCACTGTCGTCGCCAGGTGCTTCGTCGGCCAGAGCCGCGTCGGTTGGACGAGCTTCTGTAGTTGTTTCCTCGGCTACAGCTCGTGCTGGCGCACCCAATACGCGCGGCTTCAGGGGCGCGGCCTTGGGCTCCGCCTCCGGGGCAGAGGCCAGCACGGGCCGGACCTCGATCATCGGCGTGGTCTCGAGGAGGGACACCTCGTAGGTGGCGACCATGGGCGTTTGTTCCGCGGGTTGCTTCGCGGCAACGTTGACGGCCACCGCCGCCATGACCACGTGCAGCGTGACCGATCCGATCAAGGCTAGGGGCAGGTCGCGCGCTTTCTTCCGCGTCCGCCGCACGCGCTGTGCGTCGGTGCTCACCACCAAGGGGGGAATTGAAGAAAAACGTGCGATCGCCGACATGTGGATCAGGCTGGTTGGATTCGGTGCGTCCTCGAGGACCATGAAAACATAGCAGACAATGTTGATTTTGAATATGACTTTCAATTCCTGTTGGATGTGATAGAAACAGTCTGCAAACGATGTTGAAAGTCATATTCAAGAACGAGTGGGCCGGTCAGATCGGTGGAAAGGCTTAAGTGATGGAGATGACGTCCGCTCATCGAGCGGTCTTTGGTTTGGTGCTCGGACTCGTCGCTGGAGTGGGGGCCTGCGGTGATGACGGGGCCGGCATCGCGACATCGAGCGGAACCACGAGTTCAGCGAGTGCCGGGTCGGGTGGCATCGGCGGGATGGTGGCGTTCGAGGAGTACGCGTTCGACAGTCGCTTCGAAGCTGGAATGTCGCCTGTTGCCTACGGTGGTCAGAGCCATCGCCAGCTGTTGATCGCAGAGCTCAAGGCGGACATTGGGGCGTTGACGACGCTGATCGACAGCAACCAGTACAGCCCCGACATGGCCCAAGAGGTCATCGAACGGCTCAACTTCTATTATGAGACGGTCAGCAGTGACGACTGCGCGATGTTGCCGATCGAGTACACCACGACCACGCCTGATTTGTTGCAGACAACCCATGGAGATCTCGGCTGCAAGAACTTGAAGGACAAGTTGGCAGGCAACGACTCCGCGACCGATCACAAGGACTGGAGCACGCAGTTCGTGGGCTGGGCTGATTGGAATCTGCTCCAGGGCGCAGATTCCAATACGCCCGAGGGGCTCCTGCAGGCGTTCATCGCGACCGTCGCCAAGCAGGCGGTCGATCGCGTCAACGGTGGAGAAGTCTGCGAGCCGGGTAGCAACCCGTGCATCAAGCTGCCGGTCCATCTGACGGCGGCGGGGCACGACTTGCAGCAGCTCGTGCAGAAGTTGCTTCTCGGTGCGGTGACCTACTCGCAGGGCACCGACGATTATCTCGGCAGCGATGTCGAGGACAAGGGCCTGAGGTCCAGCAACGCTCAGGACGCAGACAAGCCGTACAGCAAGCTTGGACACGCATGGGACGAGGCATTTGGCTACTTCGGCGCTTCTCGGGAGTACGCGAAGTTCAGCGACGAAGAGATCGCAGCCGCGGGTGGGCGCGAAGACTGGCAGGGCGCGCATGACACGAACGGCGACGAGAAGATCGACTTCAGAAGTGAAATCAACGTCGCCCTGTCGGTCAACGCGGCCAAGCGTGATCTGGGCGGCGCCAGCACGAACAGCCCCACCGATTTTACGAAGCAGGCGTTCGAGAATTTCGTGGCGGGTCGGGTGCTGATCCTCGCCGCGGGCGACACCCTCACGGCGGGGGAATTGACCCAACTCGAAGTTCATCGGGACGCGATCGTGGCGGCGTGGGAAGGGGCACTCGCGGCCACAGTCATCCACTACGTGAACGCAGTCGTGGCGGACATGGACAAGATGGGGACGCCAGATTACGGGTACGCGAGTCATGCCAAGCACTGGAGCGAGCTCAAGGGATTTGGCTTGGGTCTGCAGTTCAACCCTCACGGAAAATCGCTGGATGTGCTCGGCGACTTTCACACGAAGGTGGGCGACAGCCCCGTATTGGCGACGGCGACCCAACCGGAGCGTGATGACTACAAAGCGACACTTCTCGCCGCGCGCGATGCACTCGGGGTGGCCATGAGCTTTGATGAGGAGCTGGTCGAGGCGTGGTAAAACCGTCGGTTCGGCATCGTGACGGCCTGTTGGTCGTCACCGCATTGGCTCTTCTTCTCACGACGCACGCGTGTGTACAGATCAGCACCTCGACCACGACGGCGAGCGGCAGCGCGGGTGGCGTGGGGCAGGGTGGCCTTAGCGACGAGCGGATCCGCGAGGTGTTGTCCCATCTGGCGGCGAAGGTGATCGCGCCAGCCTACAAAGAAGCCGCCGACGCGGCCGCCGAGCTCGACGTCGCGACCAAGGCCCTCGCGGCCGATCCGACCGAGGCGAACCGGGCGAAGGCGCAGCAGGCGTGGCAGAACGCGATGAAGGCATGGCAGGCCGCAGAGCTGATGCAGGTGGGGACGTCGGGCGCCAGTGAATTCGTGCTCGGGGGCGAGGACTACCGCGAGGAGGTTTACTCATGGCCCCTGACCAACTCGTGCCGCGTCGAGCAGGAGATCGTTGAGGGCAACTACATCGGCGGCGCGGCCTTCCTGTCCGAGGCGGTCAACGTGCGCGGTTACGACGCGCTCGAGCAGCTGCTGTTCGACCCCGGCGTGAGCAACACGTGTTCGGTCAAGAGTCCGATCAACACGATGGGGACCTGGGACGCTCTCGTCGGGGAGCTGCCGAGCCGACGGGCGGATTACGCCTCCACCTTGAGCCTGCTCCTCGCCCAGCATACCGGCGAGCTTCGCGAGGCGTGGTTGGGCACGGGTGGCAGCTGGGTTGGGATCCTTTCCCAGGCGGGCCGCGACAGCGAGATCTACCCCACGGCCTACAGCGGCTTGAACGCCGTGAGCGACGGGTTGTTTTACTTCGAGAAGGTCACCAAGGACCTAAAACTCGGAAAGCCGCTCGGAATCTTCGATTGCGAGACGGCGACCTGCCCGGACCTTTTCGAGTCACCCTATGCGCGCGCCGACAAGGCCCATCTGAGGGCGAACATCGCGGCCTTCCGCCTCCTACTCTCCGGCGGCGAAGGGGAGGCCTTGGGTTTCGACGATTTGCTGGCTGATCTGGGCGCGGAGTCACTCGCCACGTCGATGACCGACGGCCTGGATGAGGCGGACGCAGCGCTCGACGCGGTGGGCGAGGACTCGCTCCATGAGGCCCTGTCGAAGGACAGGGTGAGCGTGTTGGCGGTGCACACGGCCGTGAAAAAAGTGGCCGACGTGCTCAAGGGAGAATTCATCGAGACCTTGGGGCTTGAGCTTCCCAAGGGCGTCCAATCGGACAACGACTGACGGAGGCATGCTGGACGACGGATGATTGACTTGGAGCAGCTCGCTACCTTTCTCAAGAAGGCCGTCGCGGTCGTCGCCGAGCCGCTGGGCTACGTCTTCGATCCGAGCCGTCGCGTCCATGTGGTGTTTCTCGCCAGCTCTCTGTTGCTCGCTGTTGGCCTTTACGTCGCGAAAGGCGGCACCACCCGTGGGCTGGGCCGTTACCTCTTCCATCCCAAGCTCTGGTGGAGCCGCTCCGCGAAGCTCGATTACAAGCTGCTCTTCGCCAATGGGGTTATCCGCAAGGTGCTCGTCGCTCCGCTCATTGGGGCGACGCTCGGGGGATCGATGGCGTGGGCGGCGACGCTTCACGTGGTGTGGGGCACGCCGCAGGACATGGGTTGGTCGAAGATCGGCGTCGCTGCCGCCTACACGATCACCCTGTTTGTGCTCGACGATCTGTCTCGCTATTTCGTGCACCGTGCGATGCACCGCATCCCGTCGCTCTGGGAGCTGCACAAGGTGCACCACTCGGCCGAGGTGCTGACGCCGGTCACCTTGTATCGCATCCACCCGCTCGAGAGTTTGTTGTCCGCGTTTCGCGCCGCGGTCGTGACCGCGTTGGTGGTGGGGACCTTCTTTCACCTCTTCCGTGGCCAGCTCTCCTTGATCGAGCTGTTTGGAGTCAACGCGATCGGCTTCGTGCTGACGGCGGCCGGGGCGAACCTGCGCCACAGTCACGTGAGCCTCTCCTTTGGGCGGCGATTGGAGCGCTGGCTTATCAGCCCCGTGCAGCATCAGATCCACCACAGTCGCGCCGTCGAGCATCACGACAAGAACTTTGGCTCTTTGCTCGCTGTTTGGGACCGGCTCGCGGGGACGCTCGTCCGGTCGGTGGACGCGAAGAGCGCGCGCGAGGGGCGCCTGCGGTTCGGTCTGCCAAGCTTCCAGAAGAATCATCTGAGCACCCTCGGCTCGGCCTATCTCGATCCGTTGAGGCGTATCGTTCGTCGCTGGCGCGGGCCCTCGCTTGAGTGGGCGGTCGCTGGGTTGGTCGTCGTCACGCTGACCGTGTTCGCGCTTCACGTCGCGGCCGCCGAACCGGAGCAGGAGCCGTCCGGCGAGGCCCCAGCCACACCGACAGAAATTCCGGAAGACGCGGAGCCCGCTTCGCAGCCTTACGAGCTCGGGGCGATGTCAATTTTCGGCAGCGGGAGCGAGGTCGCTCGCATCGCGGGATCGGCTCACGTCGTGGACGAGAAGGATCTCGCGGCCTTCGAGGACGACGATCCGCACCGCGCCCTGGTCCGTGTGCCGGGCGTGTACGTGCGCGGGGAGGATGGCTACGGTCTGCGCCCGAACATCGGCATGCGCGGCGCGATCAGCGATCGCAGCAAGAAGGTGACCTTGCTCGAGGACGGGATCCTGCTTGGGCCGGCGCCGTACTCCGCCCCGGCCGCGTACTACTTCCCCTTGCTCACCCGCATGAGTGCTCTGGAGGTCTTCAAGGGTCCGGCGGCCATTCAACATGGCCCGCAAACTATCGGCGGCGCCATCAACCTCGTGAGCCGCCCGGTTCCGGCCGTGGGTCATCGGCTGGGGGTGGACATGGCGTACGGCAGCGATGCCTATGGGAAATGGCACGGCTACTATGGCTACGGGACGGATCGTGCGGGCGTGGTCATCGAGGCGGTTCGATTACGCAGCGACGGGTTCAAGGTGCTTCAGGTTCCCGCGGGGCTGAACGACAACACCGGCTTCGAGAAGACCGAGGTGGTCGCAAAGGCGCGCGTCGGCAGTGATCCTGACGCAGCCATGTTTCACGAGGGCAGGTTGAAGCTCGGCTTCAGCCACGAACGCTCCAACGAGACCTACCTCGGCTTGACCGACGCAGACTTTGCTCGGGCGCCCGTCGATCGTTACGCGGCGAGTCAGCTCGACCGCATGCTCAACCACCGTCTCCTGGTCGAGGCGGGCTACCGTCTGGTGGTCGACAAGCGGCTCGATCTCGAACTCGTGCTGTACCGGCATCGCTTCACCCGCAGCTGGTTCAAGCTCAACGGCTTTCGTGATGGCACGAGCATTGGCGGGGTGTTGGCGAGCCCCGCCGCCGGTTCACGGCAGGTCTACTTCGATGTGCTGACCGGCGCGCAGGATTCGGCTTCGGATGGCGAGACCCTTCTCGTGGGCGACAACCACCGCCGTTACCTGTCGCAGGGCGCGCAGCTCACGAGCTTGTTGCAGATCCCGAAGCTCGGCCGGGTCGAGCAGCGCGCGCGGATCGGTTTGCGTTATCACTACGACCAGATCCGCCGCGAGCACACCGAAGACAGCTTTGTCATGCGCAGCGGTCGGCTCGAGAGCGAGGGCCGAGCACAGCTGCTCAACACCGACAACCTCGGCGAGGCTCACGCCATCGCCGGCTACC
>JAPYTK010000274.1:0-4247 GCA_029941785.1 Polyangiaceae bacterium
CCAGCAGACTGGCCAGGGCCATGGTCGTGTGGTTCGACCATTTTGCCACCGCGTCCGTCAGCGCCAACTCGAGGAAGATGATCATGGCGGTGTTGATGATGAAGAGGAAGCCGTAGTCGCTCTCGGTCATTCCGAGCGACTGCACCATGTGGATCGGCAGCGTGCTGTCGAGCTGAAAGAACACCAGACCGCACAGGAGGTTGGCGGCGAGGGGCACGAGCAGTGCAGGATCGGCGAGGGCCATCTTCGTTGCGGCCCCGGTTTTCGCCTCGCCCTTCTCGTCGCTCTCGTCGTCGCGATCCGTCGCGGTTCGACGCGCCAACACGAGAACCAGGGCTGCGCCGATCCAACAGGTGAGGCTGTCGATGTAGAAGATCCCGTCGAACCACCTCTCCGCCAGCAGCCCGCCCATCGGCGGTCCGATGCTCATGCCGAGGTTGACCATCAACCGGGCGTAGGCGAAGGCCTGCTTGCGCTTGTCCTTGGGTGCGAGCTGCATGATCCAGGCGAAGGAGGCGGGCCGAAACGACTCGGTGATGAGTCCTGCGGAGAAGGCGGCGACGAGGACGGCGGTGACGCTGTCCGCTGCGGGAAAGGCCAACCACGCAAAACCGGAGAGGAACAAGCTGTAGATCGTGACGCGGGGCGCGCCGTAGCGGTCGGAGAAGGAGCCACCGAGCGGCGCGCCGATGAGCGAGCCGACGCCGTAGGTGCCCAGGATGACGCCGACCATGTCGCTCGACAGGCCTCGGTCGCGTGCGAGAAACAAGGCGAGGAAGGGCAGCGCCATGGTGCCGGCGCGGTTCACCATCAGGGCGAAGCCGAGAAACCAGAGGTCTTTCGGCAGGTCGCGCATGCTGCGCCACGGGTTCATCGCGCGCAGCATAGCCACCGCCCACAGCGGCCGCTACACTCCGCAGCGTGGATCCCGAACAGCTGCACGCTCTTTTCGACAAGCTCGACTGCTCGGCGCGGCAGCTCGCCGATACCCTCGGGGTTTCCCACCGCGAGGTGATGGACTGGGAGGTCGAGAAGCGTTTTCCGACGAAGCGTCACGTCGAGCGCATGAAACAGCTGGCCGAAGACGGGCCCGGTGCGCTCGCTCCAAAGCGCATCGTGGTCGAGCGTTCGCGCGAGAGGCTCCGCGAGGAGCTCGCCACCATGGAGGATCCGGACGTCTGGGCGGTGATCGAAAAACTCCTCGAACACCCCGATTTTCGCCAGCGTGCGCTGGACTTGGCCTCCGAGTACCACGAGCCCGCGCCGGAGTCCGACGACCCCCCGCCTTGAGCTTTTTCGCCTGATGTGGCAGCTTGCGCGCCGACGAGAGCCCATGAGCGAATCAGCTGCCACAAAGGGAATGGATGGCGTCCCGAGAGACGTCCTGCGAGCCGCCTACCAGCGCAAGCCCATCTATCTCCTCAAGATCCCCTGCGCGTTTGCCGCCTGGGGCGGGCTCGTGTGGCTGCTCTACGCGACCCAGCACCACCGCTTCGCCATCGCCATCGGCTGCGCCGTGTCGCTGATGGTGGCCTACCTCATTCGCGGTCTCGGCGCCGCCGCGCACGACAGCGTCCACGGCAACATCTCGCGCAGCAAGCTCATCAGCTACTGGGTCGGCGTGCTCTGCTGGTCGCCGACCGGCATGAGCTACACCATCTACGGCAACTACCACCTGCACCATCACCGCATCGCGAACACCTATCCCGACATCGACAACTTCGTGGTGTCCGACTACACGCGAAGTCCCTTTCTCGCGCGCGTCCTGGTGATGCTGGTTTTCACGGTCGGCTACCCGTTTTACTTCTTGTTCCGCTTGCTCCGCTACATCAAGCGCCTCTCGATGTGGCATCGCGTTCGCATGAACCTCGAGCTCGCGGCGATCTTCAGTATCGTCGGCGCGGCTTACGTCATCATGCCCCTTCAGGTGTTCCTCTTCTTTTATGGTCTACCGTTCTTGCTCGGCGCGTTTCTCGCGAGCACGTCGCAGATGATCGAGCATTTCGACATGCCCGAGGGCGACGACGACGCTTACAGTTCCCGCACCTACGGGACGGAGAACAAACTGACGAATTTCGTGTGGAACAACGTGATGTTCCACAACGAGCATCACAAGTACCCGGGGATCCCGTTTTACAATCTCGCGTCCTTTCACCATGCGGCCTACCCGCACTACGACGAGCGCGTGAAGGCGGCCGTGAGCCCCCATCTCTTCCGCACCGCCCTTCGCCTGTGGTGGCGGATCCTCACGATGGACATGAAGCCCTACCTCGAGCGTTACGATACGGTCGACAAACAGGCCGAGCGCGAGCGCTTGATGACGGTGGCCGGGATCTCGAGCGAGCCGGTCGTGGCGGCCTGAGGGCCTCATGACCACCAAGCCCGCGTCGGAATCGCCCGCGCCGCTGGTGCTGCACGGCGACGATAGCTTCATATCGCCGGAGCTGTCGGCGGCGGTGGTGTTCGGGCTTCACGGCGCGCTGCTTCTGCTCGTCTTCGTGCTCCTGCTGCGTCGGTCGCGGGCGTTTTGGCGCCGCAAGCGGCGGGCCGCAGAGCTAGTTGGTCGAGACGGCCCGCTCGAGGCGGGCGAGGCGGTGCTGCAAGGCGTCGTCGAGTACGCGGCCGGAGTCGATCAGGCGGTGAAGATCTCGGTCGACCAGGAGGGCAGCGAGAGCGAGAGCTCGGGCAGCTGGTCCCACCGCTGGGAGGAGACGGGGCGGGCCGTCATTGTCACGCCGTTTTACCTGCGACTGTTCGATGGTCGCCGGGTGAGGGTCGAGCCCGACGACGCCATCGAGCTGCTCGATCCGCTCGACGGCAAGGTGATGGTCAACCGAAATCAGCGCATCTTGAGCGCGGATCTCGTCGCCGACGAGCAGGTGTTCGTCTCCGGCACCTTGGTTCGGGCCCGTGATCCGGAGGCCGAGCAGACCGGTTACCGCGGCGAGGGGACGGAGCTGGTTCTGCGGCCGCCCAAGGACGTCCCCATGTGGTTGTCGTCGATGCCCCTGGGCTGGATCTTCGAGACGAAGGCGCGTTTTTTCGGGCGCTGGGCGTGGGCTTTCTTTGCGCTCTTTCTGCTGTTTCAGGCCTTCGACTCGCCGTATCACGTCAACCTCGCGGCGGGAGAGGTGCACACGGGCATGGTGGTGCGTCACTGGACCGAAGTAGAAAAAGAGGACGGCAAGCCCGACCAGGTGACGCACAAGGTCGAGGTGGAGACGGGAGCGACCATCACGTCACACACGGTCTCTACCAGCGAGCACCAGGTCCTCACGCCCGGCGTCAAGCTCAAGATGCTCGTCACGCCGTGGTGGCCTGAGCAGGCGCAGATCGGCGTGCGCGCGGGCGAGTCGGTGGTGGGTCTGCTCGTAGGTTTTTGGTGGATCGGCGGCCTGTTCATTTGGTTTTGGACCCGTTGGCGCAAGGAGCGTCACTGGAGTCACCGGCAGGTGGTCGACTCCGAGTCCGGGCGGCTTCCCGAGCAGCCCGAGAGCGCCTGACCGCGCCTAGTGGTATGCTCGCCGGGCCATGGCGACCCTGAACGTGCCCGAGGACCATCGACGATTGCCCACGATCTTGCTGGTCGTGCTCCTGCTGATTTGCGCGGTGACGGCCTACAACCCACCGGCGGGGCGTTTCAGTTGGTTTCTCGAGGTCGGTCCGGGCCTCGTCGGGGTCGCGGTGATGGTGGCGACCTACAAGAAGTTCCCCTTGTCGAAGCTGGTGTACATTTGCGTGTTCCTTCACGTGCTCATCCTCGTGTACGGCGGGATCTACACCTACGCCAAGACGCCGCTCGGCAACTGGGCCATGGAGGCCTTCGGTTGGAGCCGCAACCACTACGATCGCGTCGGTCACGTGGCGCTCGGATTTTTCCCCGCCTTCGTCATTCGCGAGATCTACCTGCGGCTCACCGACATGAAGCGTGGCGGGTGGCTGTATTTCACGGTGTGCAGCGTGGCGCTCGCGGTCGGTGCCTTCTGGGAGCTGCTCGAGTGGTGGGTGACCTTGGCGGTGGCTTCGGACGTCGGTCAGGCCTTCCTCGGCTCGCAGGGCGACATCTGGGACGCGCAATGGGACATGTTCCTCGCGCTCGTCGGGGCCGCGGTCGCGCAGCTCGTGCTAAACAAGACGCACGATCGATCGATGGCCGTCGTGTGTGACGACTGAGCTCGGTGTGACGACCTAGTCGTCGTCGATGCTGTCTTCGTCGTCGATGCTGTCTTCGTCGTCGATGCTGTCTT
>JAPYTK010000274.1:4347-6616 GCA_029941785.1 Polyangiaceae bacterium
GTCGATGCTGTCTTCGTCGTCGATGCTGTCTTCGTCGTCGATGCTGTCTTCGTCGTCGATGCTGTCTTCGTCACCGGGCCGGTCAAAGACGTCTTCTTGCTCTGCGCCTTCCAATTCCTGGGTCGGATCGATCGCGGCGTCCGGCTCGTCATCGAACACGATGGCTCCCGATGGGGCGTTCTCGCCGAGCTTGCGCTCGTAGGTGTCCCGTGACTCGTCGCTCAGTTCGGTAAATTCTTTCAGCGTCGGCAAGTCTGCCAGCGTATTGATGCCGAAAAGTTCGAGGAAGCGCTCGCTGGTGCCGTACAGCAGCGGGCGACCTGGCTCTTCCTTCTTGCCGAGAATGCGGATCAGTTCCCGATCGAGAAGGGTGCGCAGCACCGGACCACAATCCACGCCGCGGATGTCGTCGATCTCTGGCCGGGTCATCGGCTGGCGGTAAGCAATGATAGCGAGCGTCTCGAGCTGAGCGCGCGACATGCGAACGGGCTTCTTGCCGGTGAGGCGCCTCACCGCATCGGCGAAGGTGGCGTGGGTGCGGAATCGATAAGCCCCAGCGACTTGTTGGAGCTGGATCCCCCGATCGGCATAATCGGCGCCGAGGCCTTCGAGTGTGTCTTTCACCATGGCGCGGGGTACCTTGCAGGCACGCGCGAGTTCGCCCAGGCTGATGGGCCCAGGGGCTGCGAAAAGGAGGGCTTCGGTCAGACCGCGAAGGTGTAGCTGTGACAGCTCAGCGGTGGCCCGTTTGAGTTGCTCTGACGCCGCTGCACGAAATTGAGCGGCGTCCATGGCTGACGTCGTCTTAGGGGGCATCGCTCTGTCCTTGTTCCTCTTGGGGGTCTGCGTCAGGGTCGTGGCCAGCGTTTTCCGCAGGCGTGTCGTCGACTTCTTGGGCAGGCGTGTCGTCGTCGGGGTTGCCTTCTGCAGGTGGCGCCACGTCGTCGCCTTCGATTCGATGTGGGGCGAACTGCACCCAGAGCTCGCCAAACGAGCTCTCTTGCACGATGCGGATCATTCTCATCTTGCCCATTTCCAGGATCGCGAGAAACGTGGTGACGAGTTCGATGCGCGGCGGCAATACTGATGTCGTGCCTGTCGGGCTCATAAACAGGTCGTCGAAACGCAGCTTGTCGTTCTCTTGCAGCAGCTCGGTCAGTTCGATGATGCGTTCCGCGATGCTCACGCGCTCGAAAAGCACGGCGTGGCTGGCCGTTTGCTCGGCGTGCTTGAGCACCCGCTCGAAGGCGTCGAAGAGGCGAAACACATTGCCCTGGGCCAGCTTAGCTTCGCCTTCGGCCTGAGGTGCTGGCTCTCCTCGCTCGAACACGTCTCGGTCGAGCGTGTCCTGGTCGCCGAGGTGGCGGGCGATTTCCTTGTATTTCTGGTACTCAAGAAGCCGCTTCACGAGTTCTTCGCGTGGGTCGGCCATCTCGCCGTCGCTGTCGTCCTCGTCTTGTTCGTTGGGGTCCGGCGGCAGGAGCATCTTGCTCTTGATGTAGGCCAGGGTCGCGGCCATCACGAGGTACTCGCTCGCCACGTCGATTTGCAGGTCGTGCATCATCGAGAGGTACGCGAGGTACCTCTCGGTGACGAAGCTGATCGGGATGTCGAGGATGTCCAGTTCGTGCTTGCGGATCAGGTGCAGCAACAGGTCGAGCGGGCCTTCGTACGCTGGCAGTTCGATGAGCACGCCTGATCCGCCGGGAGAACCGCTTGCTGGCGTTGCGCCCTCGGGGTTCGCGGCCTGTTGCGTCAAGCTGCCCGGTTGCGCCGCGCTGCCTTCGTTCGTGGCCGTCTTGGCCAACTCGGGTCCGTGGCTCCCCTCGGCGGGGGCCACCTGCGACTCGCTCGCGGGCACGTTTTCGACACCACTCGTGGTGGTGCCGGACGTTTCTTCTCGGGTGGGTTCAGCCACAGGTTGCCTGCTGTAGCACAACCGCAGGGATCTCCATATGGGCGACATGACGGGGACATTCGCGCCAGCTTTGACTACCCTCGACACGATGAAGCGCGGGGGGTCGATCTGGGGGCTGGTCATGTGCGGCGGCGCCCTTGGGCTCGTCTCGCTCGCGGCGCCGGCGTCGGCTCAGCCCTCGCTCGTGTCGGGCCCGCGGCGCCTGGACGGGCCAGCGCCTGACCCGCCCAAGTCGGCGATGTCTTCACGGGCGACGAGCACCGTTCAGCTCGGCACGGCCTTGTTGGCCTTACCTGCCACGGAGGTCTGTCCGCACGGAGCCGACAGCTGCCAACCGGGCGAGACGAGCAT